>CAZFSA010000010.1:0-54417 GCA_964521535.1 uncultured Gemmatimonas sp. | reverse complement strand
CCGAACGCCCCGATCGCCGCGGCGCTCGCGGAGGCGGCCACCGAGGTGCTCGGCGCGCCGCCGCCGGTGGTGGGCGACACCCCCTGGATGGACGCCGCGCTGCTCCGGGCGGCGGGCACGGAGACGGTGGTGTTCGGCCCTGGCGGGGCGGGGGCGCACGCCGCCGAGGAATGGGTCGACCTGGACAGCGTCTACCGCACCGCCGCCGTACTGGCGGAAACCGCTCGCCGGTACTGTGCCTGAATGTGCCGCTTGCCCCCGCCCCTGGTGGCTCCTACGTTCCGAGCGGTCGCCTCTCTCGCGAAGGATCCCCTGTCGATGAAATTCCTGTGGCCGGTGCTGATGCTGCCGGCGTTCGCCGCGCCCGGGCTTGGTGCCCAGGCCGACTCGGTGGTGGCCCTTCGGGGCGGCACGATCCATACCGCAGTTGGTGCGCCGATTCGGAATGGTGTCGTCGTGATCCGGAACGGCCGGATCGCCGCGATCGGTGCCAGCGTGGCCGTGCCGGCCGGCGCCCGGGTGATCGATGCCTCGGGGAAGCACGTCACGCCGGGCATGATCGACAACCACTCCCACATCGGGGCCAGAACGACGGACCTCAATGACACCCCGATGCTGATCGGGCCGCAGCACCGGTTCCTGGACGCGCTGGACCTGGGCGACAGCGGCTGGGCGGAAGCGGTCTCCGGCGGGGTCACGACCGTGGTGACGGGGCCGGGGAGCGGGGAGAACGTGAGCGGGATGGCGGTGGTGATCAAGACCTTCGGCAAGGACCTGGACCGCCGGCTGCTCCTGGAAAAGGGCGGGATGAAGTTTGCCATGGGGGCGAAGAGCCGGGAGCGGTACCCCATTACCACCATGGGCGTGGCCGCCAACCTGCGCCAGTATCTGATCCGGACTCAGGAGTACGTCGCGGCCCGGAAGAAGTGGGAGGATGATGGCCGGAAGGGCAATCCGCCAGCGCGCGACCTGGGCTACGAAGCGATGGCCGAGGTGCTCGACAAGCGGACCTACGTCCGGGCGCACGTCCACGCCGCGACCGACGTGATGACCCTGCTCCGGCTCAAGGACGAGTTCGGCTTCGACCTCACGCTGCATCACTCCACCGAAGCCTACAAGCTGGCGCCCGAGATCGCCCGGCGGGGAGTGAGCGCCGTGGTGCTGCCCCTGGGCCCGAGGATCGGGATCTCGGAGGATGCGATGGCCGGCCCATACGAATTGTGGAAGGCGGGCGTCAAGATCGCGATGCACGCCGACGCGCCGGTGATCAGCCAGAAGTGGCTGCGGCTCTGCGCCGCGTTGGCGATGCGGTACGGCATCCCGGAGGAAGAGGCGCTCAAGATGGTGACCCTGACCGCGGCGGAGATCGCGCGGGTAGCGAACCGCGTGGGGAGCCTCGAAGTGGGGAAGGATGCCGATCTGGTGGTGTTCGACGGACCCTGGTACGAGCCGGGTTCCCGGGTGGACCTGGTCCTGGGCGATGGGGCCGTGATCTACGACCGCAAGGTCGAGGAGGCCCGGCGATGAGCCACCCGGTCCGGTTCGCCCTGATCGTTGCGCTGCTCGTGCCCGGGCCCTCGGTCCTGGGCGCGCAGCAGCAGCGTTCGGTCGCCATTCGTGGCGGCACCGTGCTCCCGGTGAGCGGCCCCGCGATTCCCAACGGGACGGTGCTGCTTCGCGACGGCAAGATCGTGGCGGTCGGGTCCGACGTCCGGATCCCTGCCGGGGCGGAGGTGGTGGACGCCACCGGCAAGTACGTCATGCCCGGCGTGATCGACGCGATGACGAATATCGGGATCGCCGCCAACGACCTGAACGAGACCAGCGACCCGATGACCCCCGCGCTCCGGGTGATCGAGAGCTACAACCCCTTCGGCGACTTCGGGGCCGGGCGCCTGGCGCCACTCCGAAACCGGGAGGCGCTCTCGGGCGGGGTTACCACCATGTACATCGCGCCGGCCGACGCGTCGCTGGTGGGCGGCATGGGGGCCGTCGTGAAGACCGCGGGGCCCACGCTGGACGCGGTGGTGGTGCGGGAGCCCGCGGCGATGGACATGGCCCTCGGGACGCCGCCCAAGACCGCCGCCCGCCAGCGGAACCGCGATCCCTACACCCGCATGGCCCAGATGGCCATGCTCCGCCAGTTGCTCACCAAGGCGCAGGAATACCAGCGAGGCCGCGAGCAGAACCCGGGCGCTCCACGGGACCTCGGGATGGAGGCCCTGGGTCGCCTGCTGCGGCGCGAGATCCCGGCCCGGATTCAGGCGAACCACCCCACGGACATCCGGTCGGCCCTTCGGCTGGCGCAGGAATTCGGTTTCGATCTGGTGATCGACGGCGGCGCCGGGGCCCCGGAACTGGTCGACGAGCTGGCGGCGCGCCGGGTGCCGGTGGTCCACGGCCAGCTCTCCCATCCGTTCGTGAGCAACGAGGAGATTCCGGATACCCAGGACTACCCGCCCGTCGATGAGCGGACGCCGGCCCGCCTGACGGCCGCTGGCGTGAAGACCGCCATCGCGTCGTTCTCGCGGGCCTTTGGCGGGCTGGCGCCGGCCGGCACGGGGAAGTGGCTGCTGATCGACGCCGGGATCGCCACCGGCTATGGCCTGTCCGAGGCCGAGGTGCTGCGGGCCGTCACCCTGACCCCCGCGGAGATCCTCGGCGTGGCCAACCGGGTCGGCAGCCTCGAGCCAGGCAAGGACGCCGATGTCGTGGTGCTCGACGGGCCGCCGCTCAGCGTCAAGACCTGGGTGGAACGGGTCTACGTCAACGGCGAGCTGGTGTTCGAGAAGGGACGCTGACGGGCTGTGGTTCGCCGGCTTCGACCGTCTGAGGCCAGCGCGAAAAGCAGTGTGATTAAATGACCCGGATTCGTGGTCCGAGCGTGTCGGAGGGACACACGCGACCGGTTCTGGAGACCGGCGCCGGGCGCGCAAGACCGTAGTTGTGAAACGGCTTGCCCCGCGGTCGTCGCGCGGTGCGCAGCTTGCCAAGATGGTTGGGGATTGTCCGTTTTCACTCCACTTCGAGGGCGAAATGTCGATGGTTCGTTTCCTTCCCCGCGGCGCGGTGGCTGCGCTGCTCACCGCAGGGTTCCTCCCCTCACTCGCGTTCGCCCAGCAGGCCACGATCACCGGCCGAGTCACGGATCAGGCCAATGGGCAGCCCTTGGCCGGAGCCCGCATCCAGGCCACCGGCACCAGCGCCTTCGCCATCAGCAACCCCCAGGGTGCCTACACCATCCGCAACCTCGCCCCCGGCAGCTACACCCTGCGGGTCGTGATGCTGGGGTACGCCTCGGTCACCCGTCCGGTGACGGTCGGAGCCGGCGAGAGCGTGACGGTGGACTGGCAGCTCAACGCGGTGCCGTTCACCCTGGAGGAGATTGTCACCACGGCCACGGGTGAGCAGCTCAAGCGCGAGCTGGGCAACAGCGTGGCCAGCATCGAGGCCTCCCAGCTCGTGTCGCAGGCCCAGACGCCGGACCTCTCGGCGGTGCTGACGGGTCGGGTGGCGGGGGTGACGGTGATCCAGAACGACGGCGTCGTGGGCAGCGGGTCCCGGATCCGGATCCGCGGGATCAGCTCGGCGTCGCTCTCCAACGACCCGCTCCTGTACGTCGACGGGGTCCGGGTAGCCGAGCGCGGTTCGCCGCTCGCGGTCTATACCGGCGGCGGATCGCCGTCCTTCTTCAACGATCTCAACCCCGAGGACATCGAGAGCATCGAGATCGTCAAAGGCCCATCGGCGGCGACCCTCTACGGCACCCAGGCCGCCAACGGCGTCATCCGGATCACCACCAAGCGGGCCCGGATCGGTCCGCCGCGGTGGACGCTCTACACCGAGCACGGGCTGGTCCAGGACCGGAGCAAGTACCTCTCGGTCTGGTATTCCCAGGCGGCGGGCGGGGGGCAGTGCTTCCCGTTCCTGCAGGCGGCCGGGGTCTGTCAGATCGCCAAGCTGCACAGCCGGAACATCATGCGCGATCCGGAGACCAGCCCGCTCAAGGACGCGTACCGCTTCCAGTACGGGGCCCAGGTGACCGGGGGGACCGACGCCGCCCGCTACTTCGTCTCGGCGGAGTTGGAGGACCAGGACGGCACCTTCAAGATGCCGAAGTCCGAGATCGAGTTCCTGAAGGGGCTCCGCGGCGAGAACGCCGTCATCCCCGACAACCAGCTCAACCCGAGCCACCTCCGCAAGATCAGCCTCCGATCCAACGTCTCGGCCACGCTGAGCAGCAAGGCGGATGTCTCGGTCAACATCGGCTACATCAACAACGACAACCTGATCCCGCAGACCGGCGACAACCTGGAAGGGGTGCTGGCCGCCGCCACCTACGGCACCGCTGATCCCGACGCGCCAAGCCCCTACGGTTTCGCCCGGCCGGCATGGGGGTTTGCCAACACGGTCTATCGGAAGAGCAATCACTTCATCACCAGCGGCACCGCGGCGTTCCGGCCGTTCGGCTGGCTGGCGGCCCGGGGCACGGTAGGGCTGGACTACATCGGGTACGAGGACCAGGGCCTCGCCCGCAACGGCGAGTCCTGTCCCTTCTGCGGCAACGGCGAGGGGTACCGGCAGCTGAACCGGTACCAGAGCTACAAGTACTCCGTGGACCTGGGTGCCACGGCCACGTTCCAGCTCACCCGTCGGATCGGATCGAAGACCTCGGTCGGCGCCCAGTACAACAAGGACAACCTCACCGGCTCGAACAACTTCGGGTCGATCCTCCCCCCCGGTGCGGAGACCTTCACCGGCGCGGCCAACAAGACCTCCAGCGAGTTCACCACCAAGTTCGTGACCCTCGGCAGCTACGTGGAGCAGCAGTTCAGCCTGGACGAGCGTCTCTTCGTCACGGGCGCCCTGCGGGTCGACCAGAACAGCGCCTTCGGCGAGGACAGCCGATCGGCCACCTATCCCAAGATCGGCGGCTCCTGGGTGGTGCGGGAGACCCGGGAGCGGGGCCTGTTGAGCGGGTTTCGCCTCCGGACCGCGTACGGCGCTTCCGGGCAGCAGCCCGGGCCCCTGGACGCGGTTCAATTCTTCACCGGTACCACCAACGCGCTCTTCGGCGGGGCCGCGCCCGGGGTGAGCCTGGGCAACCTGGCCAACTTCCTGAGCGGTCTGGGCAACCCCCGGCTCAAGCCCGAGCGCTCCAAGGAGATCGAGGCCGGCTTCGACGCCGGTCTGTTCAGCAACCGGATGACCCTCGAGGCCACGGTCTATCGGAAGAACACCGCCGACGCCCTGGTCCAGCGGCTGCTGCCTGGCTCCCTGGGCGCCGTGCAGGCCCGGACCGATAACGTGGGCAGGGTCCGCAACGAGGGGATCGAGATCTCGCTGCTCGGGCGGATCCTGGATCGGTCCAATCTCCAGTGGGACGTGCAGCTCGAGCTGTCCGGCAATCGGAACCGCCTCCTGGAGCTGGCGGAGGGCGTCCCGCCCCCGACGGGCTTCGGGTACCAGCAGGCGGTGGGCTTCCCGCTCTACGGGATCTGGTGGCCCAAGATCAAGTCCTGGAGCGACGCCGACAACAACGGGATTATTTCGCCGAACGAGGTCACGGCGACCGATACCGCCGTCTTCAACGGACCGACCATCCCCACCCGCACCGCGGCGCTCAACACCACGATCGCCCTGTTCGGGGGCAAGCTCCGGTTGGGTGGGCAGGTGGAGTACAAGGGCGGGTTCCGCTCGCTCGAGGTGAGTACGCTGTTCCAGTGCCTGTTCGTCGGCAACTGCCAGGCGCTCAACGACCCCTCGGCGCCGCTGTTTGATCAGGCCCGGGCGGTGAGCGGGGTATTCGGGGACTACGCCGAGGACGCCAGCTTCGTCCGGCTCCGGGAGGCCAACGTGTCCTGGACGCTTCCCTCGTCCTGGACCAGGGCCATCGGGGCCAACAGCGGCGTCGCGGTCCTCACCGGTCGCAACCTGCTTCACTATTTGCCGAACTTCGGCGGCTGGGACTCGGAGATTAACACCGCGGCCGGGGTGGCCGGAGACGGACCGAACTACAACTTCGTCCAGCCCGGGCAGCCGCGGTTCGTCACCTTCCGCCTCTCACTCACCTACTGAGGGAGGAGGCCACCATGTTCTCGATTACGACTCCGACCCGGCGGCCGGCCGTGCGTTTCCTGAATGGCCTGGCGATGACGGCCGTGCTGGCCCTGTCCGCCTGCTCCGTGGACGACCTGCTCAACGTGGAACGCCCCGACATCATCGATCCCGGAAAGCTGACGGGGGCGCTGGGAGCGACCGCCCTCTACAACGGTGCCATCGGCGACATGGCATATGCCCAGGGCACCTTCGGCGGCCTGATGCTGGCCTCGAGCCTCTTCAGCGACGAGTTCCGCTTCGGGGGAACCCCTCCCGAGGTGCGCCAGTTCGACCTGGGCGCCATCCAGAAGGAGAATTCGTTCTCCCAGACCATCTACCTCAACATTCACCGGGGCCGGGTGGCGGCCTCCAAGGCGGCGGCGGCGGTGGCGGCCGTCGACCCGTCGGACAAGCGGATCGGCGAACTGAAGGCGTTGCAGGCGCTCGCCACGATCTGGGTCGGTGAGCACTACTGCGCCGGCGCCCCCCTCAGCGACTACGGGCCGCCCGAGCAGTACGGGAATCCGCTTTCCACCCAGGAAGTCTTCCAGGCAGCGCTGGACCTGTTGACCCAGGCCCAGGGCACCACCGGGAATGACCCCCGGATAGTCAACCTCATCGCGGTGCTGCGCGGGCGGGCGCTGCTCAACCTGGGCCAGTACGCCGCTGCCGCGCAGGCGGTGGCAACCGTGCCCACCGGGTTCAGCTACGAGGCCCTCTATTCGTCGACGGACGCCCGGACCCAGAATTCGATGAAGGCGTTCATCTACGACTTCGACTACCTCTCGGTGTCGGACGGCGAGGGCGGTAACGGGCTCAACTTTGCCACCGCGGGGGATCCCCGAGTCCCCACCAACTTCAGCGGGCCGTCGCGGTTCGACGGGCGGACTCCGCACTACCAGTTGCTCACCTACTCCAGCTTCGACAGCCCGATCGTGAACGCCAGCGGCGTCGAGGCCCGGCTGATCGAGGCCGAGGCGGCCCTGCAGGCCGGCAACGTCGGTCAGTGGCTCACCAAGCTGGGTGAAGCCCGGACCCCCTGGGGCCTGGGGCCCGTCACCGACCCCGGGACGGCAGCTGGCCGGGTGGACCTGATGTTCCGGGAGCGGGCATTCGCGCTCTTCGCCACGGCCCACCGCGTAGGCGACCTCCGCCGGCTGGTGCGGCAGTACGGGCGCCAGGTGACGCAGGTGTTCCCCACCGGCGCCTACCACAAGGACAACCTGACGCGGGGCAACCAGGCCAGCATCATCGTGCCCCAGACCGAGGAAAACAACCCGAACTACACCCCGACCGCCTGCGACCCGACCAAGGCGTGATGCTCGCCAGGGCGGTCCCGGCGCCCGGGTACTGGCTGCCGCGGCTTCGAACCGCGGCGCCAGACCCGCCGGGGGAGATCGATCGGTCTCGTTGCTGAGTCGTTCGTCTCCCCCCTCGCGGAGTGTCTTCGTCATGCAGATCATCCGGGCCGACAACGTCGGCAGCCTGTTGCGTCCCCCCCTTCTCCTCGCAGCCCGTGCCCGCCATCAGGCCGGCGACCTCGACGACGCCGCGTTCAAGGCCATCGAGGACCGGGCGGTCGACTTCTGCCTGGCGGTGCAGGAGCTGGCCGACATCGGCGTGGTTACCGATGGCGAGATGCGTCGCAATGTCTTCGCCAGCCAGCTGGCACAAGCAGTGGAAGGCTTCGACACCGTCGAGGGCAATACGGTGGACTGGTTCACCATGGAAGGGAAGAAGCAGACCAGTCCGGTGACCGTGGGGCTGGTCTCGAAGATGAAGCGGAAGCGCCATCTCTCGGCCGAGGAGTTCGCCTACGTCCGGGGCCGGACCCGGCGACCCGTGAAGGTGACGATCCCCAGCCCCACGATGTACGCCTACTACTGGGTCCCGGGCGTGAGCGAGGCCGCCTATCCCAACCCCGACGCCTACCTGGCCGACGTCACCGACATCCTCCGGGACGAGGTTCGGGAGCTGGTCCGGCTGGGCTGCACCTACATCCAGTTCGACGCGCCGGAGTTCGGGATGGTGCTGGACCCTCACCAGCGGGAGTGGTTCGCCCGGAAGGGCTTCGCGGCCGAGCGGATGGTCCACGACGGGGTGGAGATGATGAACGCCATCATGGCCGGGTACGAGGACCGCTGTCTCTTCGGCCTCCACGTCTGCCGGGGGAACGATGCCAACCGGTACATGGCCAAGGGCAGCTACGCGGCCATCGCCGAGGAGATCCTCCGCCGCACCCGGGCCAGGGTGCTGCTGCTCGAGTACGACGACGAGCGGAGCGGGGACTTCTCTCCTCTGGCTCGAACCGCCGAGGACAAGATCGTCTGCCTGGGACTGGTGACGACCAAGCGGCCGCGGGAAGAGAGCGAGGAGGAGGTGATCGCCAGGATCTACGAGGCGGCGCGGTACCTGCCGCTCGAGCGGCTGACCCTGAGCACCCAGTGCGGCTTCGCGTCGGTGGCCAAGGGGAACGACATCCCCTTCGAGCTCCAGGAGCGGAAGCTGGGGCTGGTGGCGCGGGTGGCGCGGAAGGTCTGGGGCTGAGGTTTCGAGTTTCGACCCGAAACATCGTGGAGCGGGTCGAGGGCCGTGTCTCGGTGACACACCTCGGGCCGGCGGGGAGTGTCTTTTTGACCCGATCCCATTTTTTGGGATGTTCTCCAACTCTCTGGCAGTGCGGGGGTTGGCCGGTCGCCACCGTGGGCACGGCTGATGCGACCCCCCCTTGCGGATTTGGATTTTGTGGGCAGAATTGTATACACAGCCGATCCACCCCTTCGAAGCAGTTCGCCAATCCCTCGCGCGGAGGACTTGCATGGTCCACCCCATCGTGCGGGCAGTCCGGCGTGCTTTGACCCCTCTCCTTGGCGCGGCCCTGGGCCTCGTCGTGGCGGCGGGGGTCGGGGCGCCGGTGCATGCCCAGGCCGGCACCGTCGCCGGCACCGTCGTCGACTCGAAGACCGGGCGGCCGCTGGCAGACGCCCGCGTCACTGCCGACGGCAGCGACCAGGTCGCGCGGACCGGGGTCCGCGGCGACTTCCGGATCACGGGCCTGAGCGGAACGACCGCCCGGCTTCGGGTCACCCGAATCGGCTACCAGGCCGCCACCGCGGAGACCGCGGTGAACGGACCGGCGATCGAGATCAAGCTCACCGAAATGGTGGTGAAGCTCGACGAGCTGGTGGTGACCGGGACCGCGGGTGAGGCCCAGAAGCGCACCCTTGGCAACGCCGTGGGCAGCATCGACGTGGCCAGCACCCTGGCCATCGCGGGCCCGCCCGCCAAGCTCCAGGACGTGCTCTCCGTCAACGTGCCCGGCGTCCGGGTGATCCGGGCGAGTGGCGCGGTGGGGAGCGGCGGCGTGACGCGGATCCGGGGGTCGGGGAGCCTCAGTCTTTCGAACGAACCCCTGATCTACGTCGACGGGGTCCGGGTGAACAACCAGGCGGCGGTGCGGAGCCTGGCGTTCAACGGCCAGGAGGCTCCGTCGCGGGTCAACGACATCAACCCGGAAGAGATCGAGTCGATCGAGGTGCTCAAGGGCCCCTCGGCGGCCACGATCTACGGGACCGAGGCCTCCAACGGGGTGATCCAGATCATCACCAAGCGGGGCAAGGCCGGCCGGCCCACCTTCGATGTCCACGCCGATGCGGGCGCCGCCTGGCTGATGGACCCGGAGGGCCGGTACCCGTCGAACTACTACTACTCCAGGGCCGGCACGGTGGAGGAGTTCAATGTGCTCCGCTTCCGGCGCGAGAACGGCTATCCGGCCATCTTCCGGACCGGAACGCCGGTGGCCTTCGGGGCGAGCCTGAGCGGTGGCACCGACCAGCTCCGCTACTACTTCTCCAGTGACTTCAACCGGGACGAGGGCCCGGTGGACTACAACTGGCAGAACAAGTATTCCTCGCGCGCCAACCTCACGTACTCCACCCCCAACGACAAGTTCAAGGTCGACCTGAGCCTGGGCGCCATGCGGTCCCGGCTCCGCGGGGCGTCGGGCACCCAGCCGATCACCACCTCGATCCTGTGGGCCTGCAATTTCCCGGGCTGCGAGCCGGATCCGGCCAACCCGAACAACACCGGGTGGAACGTGGGCGGCGGCTTCCAGTTCTACCGGCCGGAGGACTACAACGAGGTGCAAGGTCTGGACAACGTCGATCGCGCGACGTTCTCCCTCCAGCTGAATCACCGGCCGTTCACCTGGCTCCGGCACCGGCTCACGCTGGGCCCGGACTTCGTGAACAACAAGTCGTCGGTGCTGGTGGAGCGCCACGCCACCGCTCGGCGGCCGTTCTTCACCTCGAGCAACGGCCTCAAGCAGGCGCTTCAGCTCCGCACCACGTTCCTCACGGTCGACTACGGCGCCTCCGCCGACCTGACCCTGGGCGGCCTCGTGGCGACCACCTCGGCGGGCGTCCAGTACTACTACAAGCAGTTCGACCAGGTGTTCGGCTCCGGCACCAACTTCGCCATTCCCGGGCCGTCCGACATCAGTGGCGGGTCCACGATCACTGCCTCCGAGTCGTTCCTGGAGAACAAGACCTTCGGGATCTACGCCCAGGAGCAGCTGGCGTTCAAGAACCGGTTCTTCTTCACGGCGGCCGTCCGGGCGGACGACAACAGCGCCTTCGGCGAGAACTTCAACGCTGCGTACTATCCCAAGTTCAGCGCCTCATGGGTCGTGTCGGAGGAGCCGTTCCTGGCCAACAGCGGGCTCTTCTCGCAGCTCAAGCTCCGGGGCGCCTGGGGCAAGGCAGGCCAGCAGCCGGACGTCTTCTCGGCCATTCAGACCTACGCCCCCGCCCTGGGTACAGGCGGTCAGGGCGGGGTCACCCCGCAAAACTTCGGCAATCCTGACCTCAAGCCCGAGGTGGGGCAGGAGACCGAGTTCGGCTTCGATGCCGGGTTCTTCGACCAGCGGCTCGGGATCGAGTTCACCTATTACGACAAGAAGGTGAAGGACGCGATCCTGTCGCTGCCCCTCCGGCCCTCGCGTGGGTTCCCGGGGAACCAGTTCCTGAACATCGGCGAGACCCGGAACAAGGGGATCGAACTGGCGGTGGACGGGACGGTGCTCAACTCGCGGAACGTGGGGCTCGATCTCCGTGGCACCTTCGCCACCAACGACAGCAAGATCACCGACATGGGTGGCACCCCGCCGGCTTTCGTTGGCAGCTCGTTCATTCAGCAGTGGAACGTCGAGGGCTTTGCCCCCGCCTCGTTCTTCTTCAAGAAGGTGGTCAGTTCCACCATCCAGCCGCTCAACATCGGGATTCCGCTTCCTGTGGGCTTCAACCCGATGTGCGAGGGTGGAACCGACCTGGGCGAGGGCAACGGGACGGTGGTGCCCTGCGCCACGGCCCCGCGGCTCTATCACGGACGCCCAACCCCTGCCTGGAACGGCAGCTTCAGCGCCCAGGTGCGCCTCGGTCAGCGCCTCCGCCTGCTGGGACTGGTCGACTATGTGGGCGGGCACCATGCCCTGGTTGGTGACGTGGCTGCCATTCACGCCTTCTTCCTGAGCTCCGAGGCCGTCCTCAAGGGCACCAGCGAGATCGTCTCGGGGTACCTGGGCACGCAGTTCCTTCTTGGAGACCCGAACAGCGTCGGCGTGCTGGGCGTCATGAAGGCAGGGTTCGCCAAGCTCCGGACCGTTTCGGCCACGTACGACCTGCCGCCCAGCGTGAGCCGGTGGCTCGGCGCCTCCCGCGGTGCGATCACCGTTGCCGCCGAGAACATGGTGACGCTCTGGCGGGCCCAATCCGAGGTGTTCGGGGTCAAGTTCATCGACTCCGAGATCATGGGCAACCGGACGTTCGACAACACCGGTAACTTCGGTTACACCCAGGAGTCGTGGCCGCAGCTGGCCCGAGTCCGGACCACCGTACGGCTCACCTTCTGACCCGAGATCGGGGAGATGCCTGACATGCAATCGTCACAGTCATTCGCGGCTCGGCGCGGGGGACGCTCCCGGTGGGCAAGGGTGGCCCTTGCCCTCGGCGCGAGCCTCTCGCTCGGGGCCTGCAGCAACCTGCTCGACGTGGAGTATCCTGGGCGGATTCCGAGCGGCCAGATCAACAACCCCGCGCTCGCGCCGGTGCTGGCGCGCAGCGTCATCAGCGACCTCGAGTGCGCCTACAGCAACTACGCCGCCGGCTCCTCCTTCCACTCCGACGAGTGGGAGACGGCCAATTCCAACGTCCCGCTCGCCAACTGGGGAGAGCGGACCATCAGCGCCGACGAGGACAACTACGTCGTCGGCACCTGCGACGCCGGTGGGTTCGGGATGCAGCTCACCCTCCAGACGGCCCGCTTCCAGTCGGAGGACATCTTCAAGCGGCTGGAGGGCTGGACCGACGCCGAGGTGCCGGGTCGGGTCTCGCTGATGGCCCAGGTCAAGGCCTACGGCGGGTACGCCTATCAGTTCATGGGCGAAACCTGGTGCCAGGTGGCGTTCGACGGCGGGGCGCCGCAGCCACGGTCGGCGGCGCTGGCCCTGGCGGAGCAGCGGTTTACCGAGGCGATCACCCTGGCCCAGCAGGCCGGCAACACCGACATCGTCAATATGGCCCGGGTGGGGCTGGCTCGGGCCAAGCTGATGCTCAACAAGTTCGGTGAGGCCGCCGCCGCGGCCCAGCAGGTCCCGGCGGGTTATGTGAAGAACGCCGACCGGGGCGCCGAGAACACCCGGCGCTGGAACGACATCTTCCGGAACGGCAACGACCTTGGCGCCTATACCATCGCCCTCGGGTACCGGAACACCGGCGATCCGAGGTTGCAGGTGGTGGACGCCAACCGCGGTGCCTTCAACCCGGGAATTCCTCTCTGGGTGAGCACCAAGTACACGGCCCTCCAGTCGCCGATCCGGCTGGCCAGCTATCGCGAGGCCCAGCTGATCCTGGCCGAGGCCCTGGCCCAGCAGAACCAGGTCGGGGCGGCCATGGCCATTCTGAACGGGCGCCGGGCCGAAGTGGGGCTCGGGCCGTTGAGTGCGACCACGCAGGCCGAAGCCATCACGGCCGTGATCAACGAGCGGAAGATGGAACTGGCCTTCGAGGGCGGGCACCGCCTGGCCGATCTGTTGCGCAAGCAATTGCCTTGGAAGGGCGCCAACGGTTCCACCCAGGTCTCCAACCCGTTTACGGCGCGGCCGTACGGGCAGACCACCTGCTGGCCGCATCCCACGAAGGAAAGCAACGGGGCGTGATCGACGCCTGACCAGCGAGAGCGGGGCGAGGAGCCGGCGCGAGCCGGCTCCTCGTTTCGTTCCCGCCCCTGCTCGAGGTAGCCAGATGCCTTCCCTGCGAGGACTCCGCTTGCCTGCCGCGGCCCTGCTGACCTTGGCGGCGGCCGCGCCGGCCCCAGGCCAGTCGGCGCCGGCCGACACCGGCTGGGACGTCACCCGCCCCCGGGGCCAGACCCGCGTGATCGACTTCACTGTCTCCGAAGGGACCTGGATGTCGGTGGATGTCACGCCTGATGGCCGGTGGGTGGTGTTCGACCTCCTCGGGCACGTCTACCGGATGCCGGCAGCGGGCGGTCAGGCCGAGCCGCTTACCCAGGGCAGTGGGATCGCGATGAACTTCCAGCCGCGGGTGTCCCCTGACGGCCGGACGATCGCGTTCGTCTCGGATCGAGGAGGGCAGAACAATCTCTGGATCATGGACCTGGACGGGAGCAACCCGCGGCCGGTACACCTGGACCCCGCGGCGCGGATCGAGAGCCCAGCGTGGTCGGCGGATGGGCAGTACCTTTTCGCGCTCAAGCGGGTAGGGCTCGTGGCCCGGTCGATCTGGATGTTCCACCGAAACGGGGGACGGGGCGTGGAGGTGGTCCCCGCCGCCCAGGGAAGGACTCCGGGCAAGCCGGTGCCATCCGCCGACGGGCGATATCTCTACTACGAGATCTACACCGGTACCTTCACCGGAGAGTTCGGGAAGGACGACCTGCTTCAAGGCACGATGCAGCTGGTCCGCAGGGACCTGGCCACCGGGGAGGACCGCGCGCTCACCGCCGGCGTGTCCCGGCAGCAGGATCGCGGCACCAGCGGCAGCGCCTACGCCCCGGAACCGAGCCCGGACGGTCGCTGGCTGGCGTTCATCCGCCGGATTCCCGACGGCACCTTCTCCTGGAAGGGTCACCGGTTCGGGCCCCGCTCGGCTCTCTGGGTGCGGGACCTGGAGACCGGGGCCGAGCGGCTCCTGATGGATCCGGTGGAGCTGGACATGGCCGAGGAGGGGATTCCTCTGGACGGCACCTATCCGCTCTATCGGTGGCTGCCCGACGGGCGGAGCATTCTGCTCACCCAGGGCGGGAAGATCCGCCGAGTGGACGTGGCAACCGGCGCGGTGACCACGTTGCCCTTCACGGCCCGGGTGCATCGGGTAGTCTCGGAGCAGGCGTGGACCCGTACCCGGCTCCAGGATGGCCCGGTCGAGGTCCGATACCTGCGATGGGCCAGTGTCGCCCCGGACGGGCGGCGGGCCGTCTTCCAGGCCGTAGGGAAGGTCTGGGTGATGGACCTGCCCGGCGGCTCGCCCCGGCGTCTGACGCCCGATGGCTTCGAGCCGCTGGAGTACGGCCCGGTCTGGTCACCCGACGGGCAGTCCGTCGCGTTCGTCTCCTGGGACGATCGCAATGAGGGGCACCTCTGGCGGGCGCCGGCGGCCGGTGGCGCGCCGGAGCGGCTGTCCCGGTCCGCGGGGGAGTATCTGAATCCTGCGTGGAGTTCGGACGGCCGGACCATCGTGATGCTGCGGGGCTCCGGCGCGACGCGCCGGGGACAGACCCTTGGCCGAACCACCTACTATGACCTGGTGAGCATCCCGGCCGCTGGCGGCGACGTGACGGCGTTTGCGCAACTGGGCGGAGCCGCCGGGCTCCCCACATTCGGTTTCGCCCAGCCTCCCCGGCCCTCGTTCGGGCCTGATGGGCGGGTCTTCTTCACTGTGCTGAGCGCGATCCCCAATCCGGCCACGCCGTTCGCGCCCACCGTGGCCGGCACCCTGGTATCGGTCCGCCTGGACGGCACGGACCGGCGGGAGCACCTCCGGGCCGAGTTTGCCGACGACGTGACCCCGTCGCCCGACGGGAAGTGGGTGGCCTTCGCCCAGGCGGGGGACGTGTTCGTGGCGCCGCTTCCCTACTTCCGCGCCGCGGGGACGGTGCCGCAGGTGGGGAAGGACGGGGGCGCGTTCGCCGTCACCCGTCTGTCCACGACCGGCGGGATCATGCCACGGTGGCGGAACAGCGACGTCCTCGACTACGGCAGCGCGGCCAATCTCTACAGTCACTCGGTGACCAGCGGGCGGACTGACACCGTTGCCATCAAACTTCAGGTCCCGCGCGCCATTCCGGCGGGATCGATCGCGCTCACCGGAGCCCGGATCGTGACGCTCGAGAACCGGCGGGTGATCGATCGGGGGACGGTGGTGGTCCGAAGGGGGCGGATCGCCTGCGTGGGATCGTGCAGCACCAGCGGGGTGGACCGGGTGGTGAACGCCTCGGGGACCACGATCATCCCCGGGTGGGTGGACATGCACGCGCACCACCATCGGGAGCACGCCGGCATGCCGCCGGCCCGGAACTTCGAAACCGCCATTTACCTGGCCTACGGCGTCACCACCACGCTCGATCCCGCCGCCTGGTCGCCGGAGACGTTTTCCAGTGCCGAGATGGTGGAAGCTGGCCGGATGATCGGGCCCCGCATCTTCGCCACGGCCGAGAACATCACGGATGGCAACGGGCTGGCCACCAACGCCATCACCAGTCTCGACGCGGCTCTGCGGGAGGCGGAGCGCCGCAAGGCCTGGGGCGCGGTCACGCTGAAGCAGTACCTTCAGCCTACCCGGAACCAGCGGCAGTGGGTGGTGGAAGCTGGCAGACGGCTCGGGATGATGGTAACGTCGGAAGGCAGCATCGACCTCTATCACAAGATCTCGATGGCGATGGACGGCCATACCGGCTTCGAGCACGCCACGGCGCTGCTCCCGATGTACGCCGATGTCACCACCTTCCTCGGCCGGACGCGGACCGTCAACTCCTACACCCCGCTGGTCGGCGGCCCGGGGCCCTGGAACGAGGAATACTGGTGGCAGGAAAGCGAGATCTGGAAGGACGCGAAGGCACAGCGCTGGCTGCCCTGGCGGCAGCTGATCCCCCACAGTCGGCGTCACATGCAGCGACCGGTGACCGACTACCCCCTGGGGATGATGGCCCAGGTGGTGAGCGACATCATCGACGCCGGCGGTCTTTCAGCCATCGGATCGCACGGGCAGCAGCATGGCATCGCCTCGCACTGGGACGTCTGGATGGCGGCGATGGCGATGGACAACATGCGGGCTCTGGAGATCGCGAGCCTCCACGGGGCCCGGTTCCTCGGGATGGAGGAGGATCTGGGCTCCATTCGTGAGGGCAAGCTCGCCGACCTGGTGATCCTGAATGCCAATCCGCTCCAGAACATCCGCAACACCGCCAACATCCGCTGGGTGATGAAGGCCGGGACGCTCTACGACGCGGCCTCGATGGACGAGCTCTGGCCCACGTCCCGCCGGTTCGGCGACTACTACTGGATGGTGCCCGAGGTCTATCGCCGCGACGACCGGTCCGTGGACGTGTGGGATCGCCGGTGAGACGCCGCTTCCAGGCGCGGCACGGGGCCCGGTTGCTGGGCAGGGTGGGGCTGGCGGTGGCGGGCGCCACCGCCGCCGGGTGCGGGCGTGGAAAGCCGATCGACGCTGACGTCCTGATCCGGAATGTCACCCTGATCGACGGGACCGATGCCGGCGCCCGGACAGGGATCTCGGTGGCCGTGCGCCGGGATCGGATCGTCGCGGTCGGGCCCGCCGAGCGCCTCGAAGTGGCCGACGGCGCGGCGAGAATCGATGGGACCGGGAAGTATCTCATCCCCGGGCTCTGGGACATGCACGTGCACGTCGCCGGATACGGGGAACGGAGCTTCCCCCTCTTTCTGGCCAACGGGGTAACCACGATCCGCGAGATGGGCGGCGACCCCCGGCTCACGGCCTGGATGCGGCAGGAAGTGCACTACGGCCGACTGCTCGGCCCGCAGATGCTGATCGCCGGGCCCACGCTGAACGGCGAGATCATGACCCGCGGCCTTCCGGCGGGGAGCCCGCTGGCCCTGGGAATGCTGGCGATTCGCGACTCCGCCGACGCGGTGGCGGCGGTGGACAGCCTGGTTCGTCTCCGGGCCGACTTCGTGAAGGTCCACGCCGCCGTCCCGCGGACCGCGTACTTCGCGACCATCGAGGCCGCCAGGCGCCATGGCCTGGCGGTGGTGGGGCATGTACCCGATTCGGTCATGCCCCGGGAAGCGATCGAGGCGGGCCAGCGAACCCTGGAGCACGGGTCCCGCCATCCCTTCGCCAACTCCGCCCGGGGCCGGGAGCTCACTGACTGGATGCTGGCTGCGATGCAGCGCTACCTCACCCGGGCCGGCCGCGCGGCCCGGCCCGGGGAGATCGTCAGGCTCCGAATGGCGGCCGACGATTCGGCCCTGGCAACATACGATCTCGGCACCGCGCAGGCCTTCGCGACGTGGGCTGCGGGGCGGGAGGTCTGGTTCGATCCGACGCTGGTGGTCTACCGCCTGGTGATGCGACCGGACGAGCCGGAGCTCCGGAGGCGTCCCGAGGACAAGTACATCCCGGCGGCCGCCCGGGCGCTGGACGAACTGCCACCGCCGCGACCTGAAGCCACGACCGCCCAGATCGCGGCCGGCCGGCAGCGCTGGGAGCGGGCCCGGGCGTCGTTCGCGGCGCTGGTGGGGGCGGGGGCCAGGTTCCTGGCCGGGAGCGACCTGCCGGTGGGTCACCTGGTGCCGGGTTTCGCCCTGCACCACGAGCTGGTGGCGCTTCGGGAGCTTGGGCTCTCGCCGCTGCAGGTCCTCCAGGCAGCCACCCGGAACGCGGCCGAGGCCTCCGGCAGACTGGACGAGTCGGGAACCATTGAGCGCGGCAAGTTTGCCGATCTGGTGCTGCTCGATGGCGATCCGCTGGCCGACCTGGCCAACACCTCGCGGATCCAGCTGGTTGTGGCCCGGGGCCGCTTGCTGGATCGAGCCACACTGGACCGGATGCTCGCCGATGCCGAGGTCTTCGCCAGACAGTAGGATTGCCTGCTGCAGACTCAGGGACGGGGCGCGGCACCTGCCCCGGCAAAGAGGTGGAAACGTGACACGACTTGTTCTGGTCTTGGTGGCTTGGCTGCTGCCCGTGGCGGCGGCCGGTCAGACGGCTGGAGCACCGCGGCCACCGGCCCGGTACCCGGTGCGGATGGAGTGGAGCCACTTCGCGGCCATGCGCGACGGCGTGAAACTCTCCTCGGACTGGTACTTTCCGGTGGGTGTGGAGGGGCCGCTACCCACAGTCCTGATCCGGACGCCGTACAACAAGAAGCCCTACCGCGACACCACGTCGGCGGCCCACTTCTGGGCGGGGCAGGGATATGCGGTGGTGGTCCAGGACGTCCGCGGCAAGTACGAGTCCGACGGCCTCTTCACCACCTCGGCGAACGACCCGGCCGACGGCTACGACACCATGACCTGGGTGGCTGGCCAGCCCTGGGCCTCGGGACGGATCGGCACCTACGGCTGCTCCTACCTCGGGGAGAACCAGCTCCAGCTGGCCACCCGCCGGCATCCCAACCACGCTGCGGCGATCGCCCAGGGAGCCGGGGGAGCCATGCGCTACTTCGGGCTCTGGAACAGCGGGGCGATCGAGCTGGTGTCGCTGGTGGGGTGGTTCCGGACCGCCGGCGTCAAGCGGCATCCCAAGCTCTCGCCCGACCTGCCCCGGAGCGAGTACCTGGCCTACGCGACGGTGTTCGACTTCGGGGTCCGGGTGCCGGACTATCCGGCCCGACGGCTGGCCGATCTCCTGCCGACCGCCTCGATCCAGGAGACGGCCGGTTCGCCACCCAATGACTGGCGCGATTTCGTGACCCACGAGCCTGGCGATCCCTGGTGGGACCGAATGGGCTACGTGACCGCGCGCGACAGCTTCGACCTGCCGACCCTGCACGTCAACTCCTGGTACGATCCGGTTCCGGCCGAGACCATCCTGCTCTACCGCCAGATGAGCCGCAACGCCCTGTCCGCCCGGGGTCGGGACCATCAGTTCCTCATCCTGTCACCCACCCCGCATTGTGCCAGCGAGCGGATGGCGGCCGAGCGAACGGTGATCGGCGAGCGGGATCTGGGTGACACCCGCTTTGACTGGTGGGGGACCTATCTCCGATGGTTCGACCACTGGCTCAAGGGCGAGGACAACGGCGCGACCCGCGAGCCCAGAGTCCGCTACTTCGAGATGGGATCCAACCGGTGGCGCGCGACGAGCGACATGCCGGTCCCCGGGACCATGGCGACCCCGTACTACCTCCGAAGCGGTGGGCGGGCCAACAGCCGGATGGGGGATGGGCGCCTCGACCTGGCCCGTCCCGGCTCCGAGCCGCCTGACCGGTTCGTTTACGATCCCGCGAACCCCGTGCCCTCGAAAGCCGGACCGATCTGCTGCACCGGCACTCCGCCTGAGCCCGCCGGGGCGGTGGATCAGCGGGACGTGGAAATGCGCCACGACGTGCTGGTGTATACGTCGGCGCCGCTGGAGCGACCACTCACGGTGACCGGCATGGTACGGGCGGTGCTGTATGTCTCCTCCTCCGCCCCCGACACCGACTTCACCGTGAAGCTGGTCGAAGTGCTCCCGGACGGCACGGCCTACAACCTTCAGGAAGGGATCCAGCGGGCCCGCTACCGAGAGGGCTACGACCGCAAGGTGTGGATGCAGCCGGACGGGGTCTACCGGGTGGAGGTGGACCTGTCGGCGACCAGCGTCCGGTTTGCCCCGGGGCACCGGATCCGGATCGAAGTGTCGAGCAGCAACTTCCCCCGCTTCGACCGGAACCTGAACACGGGTGGCGACAACGTGACCGAAGCGGTCTGGCGGATCGCAACCAATACGATCCATCACAGCGCCCGCTATCCATCGCACGTGCTCCTGCCGGTGGTACCATGACTGGTCGCGTCCACATCCGTTGGCCGGCCGGGCGGGGGCTGGATCGCGGCTGGGCAAGCCGCACGCTCAAGACGTCCGGGAACGGGACACCGTGCCGAGGGGAGGAGGGATGATGCAGGGCCTGATGATGGACGATTACCAACTGACGCTGCAGCCGATCCTGGAACGCGCGCGGCTCCTCCATGGGCGGAAGGAGATCGTGAGCCGGAACGCCGCGGGAATCCACCGCTATACCTACCGGGAGTTCGCGGATCGGGTGGACCGTCTGGCAGGCGCCTTGACCGCGCTTGGTGTGAAGCGGGGCGACCGGGTGGCCACCTTCGCCTGGAACAGCTTCCGCCACTTCGAGCTGTACCTGGGCGTGCCGTGCATGGGGGCGGTCGTGCACACCCTCAACGTGCGGCTCTTTGCCGAGCAGCTGGTGTACATCGTCAATCACGCCGGCGACAGGGTGATTTTCGTCGACGCTTCGGTGCTCCCGGTCTTCCAGAAGATCCGGGACCAGCTTCGGACGGTGGAGCACGTGATCGTCATGGACGACCTGGGACAGGGGGTCGATCCGGCCGTGGGGCTCGACTACGAGCGGCTGCTGGCCGAGGCGCCGGCGGGGTTCCAGTACCCGCGGCTCGACGAGCGCGACGCGGCGGGGATGTGCTATACCTCGGGGACGACCGGCAACCCCAAGGCCGTGGTCTACTCTCACCGGGCCATCGTGCTGCACACCCTCGCCCAGGCCGGCGCCGACTCGATGGCGATGACCGAGCGTGACGTGGCGCTCGCCATCGTGCCGATGTTCCATGCCAACGCCTGGGGGATTCCCTATGTCTCGGCCATGGTGGGGGCCAAGGTGGTGTGGCCCGGTCCGTTGCTCCAGCCAAAGGACCTCGCCGAGTTGATGCATGGGGAACGGGTAACGTTCGTTGGCGGGGTCCCCACGATCATCGGGGCCCTGTATCAGTTCCTGCGGGAGCACCGGCAGACCTACGACGTCTCGTCGCTCCGGGCCGTGGTGATCGGCGGGTCGGCCTGCCCGCCCGCGTTGATGCAGGGATTCCACGACGACTTCGGCGTCTGGATCACCCACGCGTGGGGGATGACGGAGACCACTCCGCTCGGTTCGGTCGGCAAGCTGAAGAGTCACTTCGACGGGCTGGCGCCCGAGGCCCAGCTCGCCGTCCGCCTCAAGCAGGGCCTGCCGGCGCCGTTCGTCGAGGTCCGGATCGTGGACCAGGCGGGCGCCGTGCTGCCCTGGGACGGAGTGGCCTTCGGCGAGCTTCAGGTCAGGGGACCGTGGATCATCAGCGCCTACTACGACGACCCGCGCAACCCGGACTGCTTCCAGGATGGATGGTGCCGCACCGGCGATGTGGCGTCGATCGACCCGGAGGGCTACATCCAGCTCGTGGATCGGACCAAGGACGTCGTGAAGAGCGGTGGGGAGTGGATCTCCAGCGTGGACCTGGAGAACGCCATCATGTCGCACCCCCAGGTGGCGGAAGCGGCGGTCATTGGCGTGTACCACCCGAAATGGCAGGAGCGACCGCTGGCCTGCGTGGTGCCTCGGCCCGAGGCAGCCGGCGCCCTCGCCCCAAACGACATCCTGGACTTCCTCAAACCGCGGGTGGCGAGCTGGTGGCTGCCGAGCGATGTGGTCTTCATCGAGGCGGTACCGAAGACCAGCGTGGGCAAGTTCGACAAGAAGGTGCTCCGGGAACGCTTCAAGGACCATCGGTGGCCCGAACATGCGTAAGCCCTTCCTGCTGCCCCTGCTGCTCCTCGGCTGCGTGCCCGGGCCGCGCCCGGCGGAGATTCTCTGGGACACCTGGGGCGTGCCGCACATCTATGCGTCCGACGACGCCGGCGTGTTTCGCGCGCTGGGCTATGCCCAGATGGAAAGCCACGGAGACCTGATCCTCAAGCTCTACGCCGAAGCCCGGGGTCGCTCCGCCGAGTTTCTGGGGGAGTCCAGCCTGGAAACCGATCGCTACGTCCGGACGATGGGCATTCCGGCCCGGGCCCGGGAGTGGCTGGGGCGGCAGTCGCCCGGGTTCCGGCGAAACCTGGAGGCGTTTGCGGACGGGATCAACGAGTACGGCGCCCGGCACCCGGAAGCCCTGGGCGACAGTGTGCGCGGGGTGCTCCCGGTCTCGGCCGAGGACGTGCTGGCCCACGCCCATCGGGTGGTCCATTTCGTCTTCATCTACGGGATCGACCGGGCTCAGGCCATGTTCCGCCGGCCGCGGGTGCCGGCCTCGTCCGCCGGCTCGAACACCTGGGCGGTGGCGCCGTCCCGGTCGGCCAACGGACACGCGATGCTGCTGGCCAACCCCCATCTCGGCTGGGCCGACCTCTTCCTGTTCTACGAGGCGCACCTCAACGGGCCGGGCTACAACATCTACGGCACCGCCCTGGTGGGATTCCCGGTGCTCGCGATCGCGTTCAACGACCGCCTGGGGTGGTCGCACACCGTCAACACCTACGACGGCGCCGATACCTATCGCCTGGTCGAGGAGGGTGACGGCTATCGGTTCGATGGCGCGGTCCGGGCGTTCGAGACCACGGCCGAGGTCATCCGGGTGAAGCAGCGGGACGGCTCGTTCCGGGACGACACCCTCGTGATCCGGCGCTCCATCCACGGTCCCGTGGTGGCCGACTCCGGCGCGACCTCGTTCGCGGTGCGGGTCGCCGGGCTGGACCGACCCGGGATGCTGGAGTCCTGGTGGGACATGGGGCGAGCGAGGAATTTCGGCGAGTTCGAGGCCGCGGTGCGCCGGCTCGAGATTCCGATGTTCAACATCATGTACGCCGACCGCGATGGCCAGATCTACTACCTCTTCGGGGGCACCGTACCGGTCCGCCCTCGCGGCGACGTCGGCTTCTGGGCAGGCACCGTTCCGGGCGACACCTCGGCCCTGCTCTGGGACCGCTACCTGTCGTACGAGCAACTCCCGAAGCTCCTCAACCCACCCACCGGCTGGCTCCAGAACGCCAACGACCCGCCGTGGACCAGCACCATCCCGGTGCAACTGGACCCGGCCGCGTACCCGGCCTACCTGGCGCCGGTGAACATGGCCTGGCGGCCCCAGCGCTCGGCACGGATGCTGGCCGAAGATTCCAGCATCACCGTCGACGAGATGGTGGCCTACAAGCACTCCTCGAGGATGGAGCTGGCCGATCGGGTGCTCGACGAACTGATCGCGGCCGCCCGAGCCCGCGGCTCCGCCCGGGCACGGCAGGCGGCGGAGGTGCTGGCGCGGTGGGACCGCCAGGCGACGGCGGACAGCCGTGGTGCGGTGCTCTTCATGAGCTGGGCCCAGGCCGCGATGGCGGGCGGAGCCAACCCGTTCCGCACCCCGTGGTCGATCGACGAGCCCATTACCACGCCACGGGGTCTGGTGGATCCCGCCGCGGCGGTGCGCGCCCTGGAGGAGGCCTCCGCCCAGGTGGAGCAGGCCTTCGGCGCCCTGGATGTTGCCTGGGGCGAGGTGATGCGGCTCCGCCGGGGAGCCTACGACCTCCCCGGCAACGGCGCCCCGGGCGATCCGTTCGGCGTGTTCCGGGTGGCCTACTACGTGCCCGACCCCGACGGCAAGCACGCCATCGTGGCCGGTGACACCTACTACGCCATCACGGAGTTCGGCGACCCGGTGCGGGCCAGGGTGCTCACGGCCTACGGCAATGCCACGCAGCGGGGCTCGAGGCACATCGGGGACCAGCTCGAGCTGTTCGCGCGCCAGGAGATGCGTGAGGCCCTGCTTACCCGGGAGGCTGTCGAGCGAAACCTGGATCGGCGCGAAACGATCCGCTAACCCCTCGGCACCACCGGCAGCTCGATGAAGGATGGCTCGACCCGGCTCCGGCTCACCGTGATGGTCACCTCCCCTTCGGCCGGCAGCCGGGCGAAGGTGTCGTGGTCCGCTCCGGCGATGGCGACCCGGATCCGATGGCCCTGGCGGAACAGCACCGAGGTCGGGAAGAGGGGGAAGGTGAGCGTGGCCGTCCGCCCCGGCACCAGCGGCATCCCGTCCTGCTTCCGGAACGACCGATAGGGGTACGCCGTGCGGTAGGGCGGGGGATCGTTCGAGAGCTGGCGGTGCAGGGCCCGGAGCATCCCCTCCGTCACATAGGTCACCCTTCCGTCCGGGGCCACGTCCTCCAGGTACACGAAGAAGTTTCCGTCGGTCGCGGTGGACGTGACGTAGAGCGATACGATCGGGTGGCCGGTGACCTCCAGGTCTTCCGCCAGGGGCTCGCTGGTATAGGTGAGCATCCGTGCGTCCATCGCCGAGCGCTCGTCGTACACCACGTCGTCGCCGCCGAGCTGGGTATACCAGCGGTTGCGGGTACCCGTCGTCACCCCGAAGTCCACGTCGTAGCGATCGGCGGCCTCGGCGGCCGTGGGGGCCGACCGGGCCAGCGCCTTCCCCTCGGCCAGGTACCAGCGCTCCATCCGGGTGCCGCGCACCGGCCAGGTCGTGGTCTTCTTCCACGCCTCTTCGCCCATGGTGTAGTAGACGAGGGCCCGCTCCTCCATCGCGTGCCCCCCACCCTTCATGAACTGGTTGAAGAAGCACGCCGCCTGCTCCGACTGGATGGGCGACGGGGGCTCGGTCGGCTCTCCGGCCGGACGGTAGGGGCTGGCGTGATGCCCGCCGCCGTGGCTCCACGGACCGATGACCGTGATGCCCGGATTGCTCCAGTTCATGAACCGGTTCACCAGGCCCTGCGACGTGCCGGCGTCGAGCCAGCTGGCCCACCCGAAGATCGGGACGCCGGAGCGCTCGATCGCCTCCCGGTACCGATAGGTGCCGACCAGGTCATTGCTGGCGCCGCCGAATCCGGCCACGGCATCGTCGCGGTAGGTTGTGCCCTCGAGGCTCTCGTGCAGCGGCGGGTTCCCCTGATGGTCGCGGACGGCGCTGGCCAAGAGCACGGTCCCGGAATCGCCGTCCACCGGACGGACGCCAGGCGCGCCGGGCACATCGTTCATGTCCATCGCGTGGACCATCCGGCCCCATTCGCCGATCAGGAACCGGTTCACCACGCCGCCGGGGTAGATCAGATCGGCGTAGGCGTCGAAGTCGATGAACCGGGGGACCACGGCCTTGACCGCCGGCCGGTTGCTCGCGGCCACCAGCTGGGCGGTGTTGCCCGTGTAGGACGTGCCGATCGACCCGACCTGGCCGTCGGACCAGGGCTGGCTCGCAATCCAGTCCACCAGGTGGCCCAGGTCCTCCACCTCCTGAGGTGACCAGGGGTAGAACCACTGACCGAACGAGGCCCCGGTGCCCCGGACGTCGGCGGACACGAAGGCGTAGCCCCGCGAGAGCCAGAACCGCTCCTGCGGTCCGATCGGTTGTCCCCTGGCCGCCCGCCAGTATCGGGTCGACACCAGCACCGCCGGCAACCGGGTGCCCGGGGCGAGCCCGCGCGGGAGAAAGAGGTCCACTGCCAGCCGGACTCCGTCCGGCATCGGCACGTACAGCGACCGGCGTTCGACCTCCACCTCCAGGGTGACAGCCGGCGCCCGGCACGACGCCAGCGGCTCGGGTTGCTGGGCGTGGAGTGCCGGCGCCGCCAACAAGAGACCAAGCCATGCTCGAGCAATCCGCATCCGGGCAATCCTCCTCATTGGTGCCGTTGGCGCCGGCCCATTGGGGTGCCAGGCCGGCGGGTCATCGTCCCTGCCATCGGGGTGTGCGCCGCTCGGCGAACGCCCGCAGCCCCTCCTCGATGTCCTCGCTCGCCATGCAGCGCAGCATCCCGTCGATCTCGTACTGCAGCATCGCCTCCAGGTCCACCTCCCAGGTCCGCCGGAGCAGACTCTTGATCAGCCGAACCGACACCGGCGCATTCCCTGCGATCGTGAGCGCCAGCTCCGCCGCCCGTTCCATCAACCGCTCGGCCGGCACCAGCTCCGAGACGAACCCCGCCGCCAGCAGCTCCGGCGCTCTGATCCGGTCGCCGGTGAGCAGCCAGTGTGCGGCCCGCCCTTGGCCCACCACCCTGGGCAGGAAGTGCATCACTCCGTTGGTCTGGAAGAGGCCTCGGCGCGCTTCGGTGAACATCAGCTCGGCCGTGTCGGCGCCGATCCGGATGTCGGCTGCCAGGGCCAGTTCTGCGCCCACTCCCACGGCGATCCCGTTGATCGCGGCGATCAGGATCGCGGGGTGGTTCACCATTCGCCGGGTGGTATCCTGGAATCGCTCCAGCATCCGGTGAGCGTCGCGGACCGCTGCCTCGCCCTGGGGGCGGCCCTCCATCTCCTTGAGGTCGGCCCCCGCCGAGAAGGCCCGCCCGGTGCCGGTCAGGACCACCGCTCGGAGGTCGGGATCGTCCGCCAGGTGGCCGAGCAGCTTGTGGAGCCGCCCGAAGGTGGCCTCGTCGACCGCGTTCAGCCGCTCCGGCCGGTTGAGCCTGATCAGGCCCGTGTGCGGTCCGGTCCGCTCGAACACCAGGGAATCCGATGCCATGATCAGCTCGCTCGGGGCGGCGCCAGGTCGTAACCGGCGGCGGTGTGGTCCAGCCGATGCTTCTCGACCCGCTGGCTCGGGGTGAGCGGGAAGCTCTCGACAAAGGCAACGTAGCGCGGGGCCTTGAACGGGGCGAGCCGCGCCCGGCAAAACGCCACCAGCTCGGCGGCCAGCCGGCGGCTGGCGGAGTGCCCCGGCTGCAATTCGATCACGGCCTTGACCTCCTCGCCCCGAACCTCATCGGGCACCGGCACGCAGGCCGCCGCGCGCACCGCCGGGTGCTCCGCCAGCATCGCCTCCACCTCGGCCGCCGCGATGTTCTCGCCGCCGCGGCGGATCATGTCCTTGAGCCGCCCGACCAGGCGGTAGTAGCCCCGGCGGTCGCGCACCATGAGGTCGCCGGTATGGGCCCAGCCGTCCCGGAGCCAGGCGGCGGTCGCCTCGGGGTTCCGCCAGTAGCCGAGCATCATCCCCGGTCCCCGCATCAGCAGCTCGCCGACCTCGCCCCCGCTCACGTCGCGGCCTTCCGCGTCCACCAGTCGCGCCTCGCACCCCGCTGCCGGGCGGCCTACCGTCCCGGAGCCGACCGAGCCGGCGTCGTCCAGCGGCACCGAGAGACACACCGGACCGATCTCGGTGGTGCTGTAGGCCTCGCGCCAGGGGCAGCCGAATCGGGCCTCGATCGCCGCATGGAGCTGGGGCGGGATCGCCGAGCACATGACTGCCCGCACCCGGTGCCCCCGCTCCAGCCCGGGATCCGGCGGCTGCTTGAGCAGCACGATGGGCATGGTGCCGAGGCAGTAGAAGAAGGTTGCCCCCTCGTCCACCACCGAGCGCCAGAACGTGCTGGCGGAGAACCGGGGCAGAATCACGAGGGGGATCCCGGCCAGGCAGCAGCCGAGCATGTTCCACGCGGCATCCATGTAGAACCAGGCGGTCATCACCAGGTTCACGTCGCCGGGGCGGAGGTCGAAGCCGTCCCGGACCATCACGGCGAGCCGGAGCCAGTACTCGTGCGGCAGCATGCAGCCCTTGGGGAAACCGGTGGTCCCTGAGGTATACTGGAGCGTCGCGAGGTCGCCCGGACCGAGAACGCTGTCGTCCCAGATCGGCTCGGCTCGGTCCAGAAGCGGCCCCAGCGGTTCGGCACCCACCGGGGCGTCGGCCTCGTCGCCCACCACCAGCGCCCGCTCCAGCTTCGGGCACGAGCCTCGGACGGCATCGACGGCGGGGTAGTGCACCCGGTCCGTGATGACGAGGCGGGCGCCCGAATTCTCCAGCACGAATGCCAGGTCCCGCGCCTGGTAGCCGGTGTTGCAGGGCACCAGCACCGCACCCCGGCGGACGATGCCCAGCCAGAGGACCGGATAGTCGAGACCGTTTGGCAGCATCACCGCAACCCGGTCGCCCTGCTGGATTCCCAGCCCGGCCAGCGCGCTGGCCACGCGGGCGCTTTTCTCCGCGGCCTCGGCGAAACTGAGACCGCGCCCCCCGAATCTGAGAAACCCCGCCTCCGGGGTCGCCCGGGCGCGGCGAGCGAGCAGGACCCCGATGTTCGGCGCGGGAAGCGGCGGCGCGGGGCCGGTTGGGAACGCAGTCATGGCCAGGCGGTTGCGAAAAAGTAACAGACGTTATTTAAGGCAATCTGCCTGGCGGGCGAGAGCCTGTCAATCGGCTTCGGGTGCCCGGTCCGGGGATGCGGAGCGGCGTCGAGCGAGGCTACTTTCCGTCCCTCGAACGCGGTCTCCTATCTCCGAGGTGGATTGGCCGATGTCGCGTGTCCTGCCGGTTGTCTTGCTCGGTTCCCTGGTCTCCCTCCCTGCGGCGGCCCAGGTCGAGGATCCCCATCTGGCCGTGGCCCGGCGGGTGTTGAGCACCACCCCGCTGGTCGACGGTCACAACGACCTGCCCTGGCGCCTCCGGCAGGATCCGGTCATGGCCAGCGATGTCGAGGCCTACGATCTTCGGCGCCCGACCCCCGGGCACACCGACTTTGATCGCCTGGCCCGCGGAATGGTGGGCGGCCAGTTCTGGTCGGTCTACATCCCGGGTGAGATCCGGGACTCCGGCTATGCCCGGGTGCAGCTGGAGCAGATCGACCTGGCGCGCCGGATCATCGAGAAGTACCCCGATCGGCTGGAGCTCTGCCTGACGGCCCTCTGCGTCCGGCAGGCGTTCGCCGCCGGGCGGATCGGCTCGCTGCTCGGGATGGAAGGCGGGCACGCCATCGAGAACTCACTTGGCGCGCTCCGGGCCTACTACGACCTGGGGGCCCGGTACCTGACCCTCACCCATAACGTCACCCTGGACTGGGCCGACGCCGCCCTGGGTCAGCCGCGGCACGGCGGGCTGACGCGGTTCGGCGAGGAAGTGGTGCGCGAGATGAACCGGCTGGGCATGCTGGTCGACCTGTCGCACGTGTCCCCAGGCACCATGAGCGACGTGCTGAACATTGCCGCGGCCCCGGTGATCTTCTCGCACTCCTCGGCGCGGGCCCTCGCCGATCACCCCCGCAACGTGCCGGACTCGATTCTGGCCCGGCTGCCGGCCAACGGCGGCGTGGTGATGGTCACCTTCGTGACCTCGTTCATTTCCAGCCGCCGGATGGAGCACGGGCGAGCCCGGGCGGCCCTCCAGGCCGATCTCGGTCGGCGGTTCCCGCGAGACTCGGCCCGGGTCCGACGGGAGCTGGAAAGCTGGGACCGCGCCAACCCGGCGCCCCCGGTCACCCTGAGCGAGGTGGCAGACCACATCGACCACATCCGGCGGGTCGCTGGCGTGGAGCACGTGGGCATCGGCAGCGACTTCGACGGCATCGACGACGTGATCGAGGGCCTGGAGGATGTTTCGACCTTCCCGGCCCTGTTCGCCGAGCTGTCCCGCCGGGGGTGGAGCGAGGCCGACCTCAGGCTGCTTGCCGGAGAGAACGTACTTCGGGTCCTCGAGGAGGCCGAGCGGGTGGCGGCGCGCCTGCGCAAGGAGCGGCCGGCATCCCGGGCCACCCTCCAGCAGCTGGACGGGAAGCCGGTGTCGTAGGAGGGGGACAGGTGAGGACCGATCGAGGGAGGCGCGCGATGCGACGGTTGCTGCTGCTCGGGCTGGTGGGAACTGCGACGCCGGTGGCCGCGCAGTCGGAGGGCCATCTGCGGCGGTTCTTCGAGGGCAAGACCGTGGTGGCCCTCCTGGATATGCCTGGCACGGAGAACGGCGTGGACGTCTATCCGGGCACGGCGATGCCGGTGGATTTCCCCAGGCACGCCGCGCGGCTCAAGCAGTACGGCACCGCCATCCGGCGGGGCGAGGAAGTGCTGGTCACCAAACTGCGGGTCAAGAAGGATCTGATCGAGTTCCAGCTCGGTGGTGGAGGGTATGGGACCTTCTGGGACGACGATTCGCCCGACGTGGCAGTGCCCAGCGTGCCACGATCCGAACGGGAGAAGAATCTGGAGGAGGACCTCAAGTCCGTCACCGACCCGGCAGCGCGCCGGCGCGTCCGGGAGGAACTGGACGCCCTGAAACGGGAGCGGGAACGGGAGGAGGCCCGGCTCAGAACCCAGGCCGAGCAGGCCCGGCAGACCAAGATCGCGAACATCCGGCAGCGACGGCTGGAGGGAGGCTCGCGATTCAACCTGCGGTATCGGGGCGGGGTCCCGGCGGACGAGGTCACGCCTGACGCGGTCATGCGGGCTCTCGGCGAGTATCTCGACTTCAGCGCCCTGCGCGGGGATCCGGGGCCCGTGACCGGCGGCGCGACGCCAGGACTCGTCATCCGGCGAGGGATGACCGAGGCCGAGGTGACCGAGGCGCTGGGCTTGGCCGAGACCATGACCGATCGGGCGGAGGGGAGCCTCCGGGTGACCGTCGCCACCTACCGAACCGGGTCGCGGGTGCTGGAGGCCTGGTTCGTCGAGGGCATCCTGGTTCGGTACTCGATCGCCGCCGACCGCTAAGCGTAACCCCTTGCAAGTCATGGCGAAGGGCGATATGTTGCGCAATTGAAACTCTGCTAGTCGGGATTCAACTGCCTGGTGAACGGAGACCCCCAATGGCCTTTTCGGTGCCTCCTCTTCCGTACGACTACGCCGCGCTGGAACCCCACATCGACGAACAGACGATGCGGATCCACCACGACAAGCACCACGCGGCCTATGTGACCAACCTCAACGCTGCGCTGGAGGGTCAGCCGGCCCTGGCCGCGAAATCGATCGAAGCGCTGATTGGCGACTTGGCGGCGGTGCCCGAGTCCATCCGGACGGCAGTCCGCAACAACGGCGGCGGGCACTACAACCACACCCTTTTCTGGGAGCTGATGGCGCCGGGCGGGGCCCGGGCGCCGGAGGGAGCGCTGGCCCGGGCCATCGACGCGGCCTTCGGGAGCTTCGGGGCGTTCCAGGAGCAGTTCCAGAAGGCGGGTCTGGGGCGGTTCGGCAGTGGGTGGGCCTGGCTCGTGCAGGATCGGACGGGCAAGCTGGCGATCGAATCGACCGCCAACCAGGACAGCCCCATCATGGAGGGGAAGCACGCCGTCCTCGGCTGCGATGTCTGGGAGCACGCGTATTATCTCAAGTACCAGAACCGACGCGCCGACTATCTGGCCGCCTGGTGGAACGTGGTGAACTGGACCGTGGTGGGCGGGCGACTTCGGGCCTGATCCCGGACCAGGCCCCGGAGAGCCGCCAGCGAGGAGCTGTCTCGTGCCGCTTCCCGCCCTGGGCGCACCCGCGCCCGACTTCGCCCTTCCGTCCACCGCTGGCGGCGAGGTCCGCCTGGCGGATCTTCGGGGCCGGAAGGTGCTCCTGGCATTCTTTCCGCTGGCGTTCACCAGCACCTGTACGGCCGAACTTTGCGCCTTCTCGGAGGACTACGCGCAGTTTGCTGATGCTGACACGGTGGTGCTGCCGATCAGCGTCGATTCGATCCCGACCCTGCGGGAGTTCAAGCGCAAGGAGGGAATGACGGTGGACCTGCTCAGCGATTTCAAGCGGGACGTCTCCCGCCGGTACGGGACGCTGCTGGAGGACAAGTTCTTCAGCCGCCGGGCCTACGTCCTGATCGACCGGGAAGGGATCGTTCGCTGGGTGCACGAGGAATCCGAACTCGGTCACCGCCGGGACAACGCCGAACTCCTGGCGCAGATTCAGGCGCTGCGCTGAGCACTCGCCCCCAAGCGCTGCTGGAGTCGCCGGAGCCGGCTCTCGGTCAGGCAGTGGCCTGGGCGGTCGCCCGGGCCGGCGGCCACCTTCGCGCGAACCCGGCCTCGCCCGATCGGGCGGCCTTCGAGCAGGACGACTTCGACGAGCTGATCGAGGACGTCCGCCGCTGGGCCCGGGTCCGCGATCCCCACCTGCTTCGTCCCGAGACGCTGCTTGACCGGGTGGTCGGCGGGCTCTTCGGCGTGCGAGTCGACGGGCCTGGCGGGCGGCTGGAGGTCGCCCCTTTCCTCCCCGAGGGCTGGCGGGGCTTCGGTCTCCGGCGCCTCAGGTGCCACCGGACGCTGATCGACCTCGAGGTCCGACCCCGGGCGGAATGGGTGACGCTCCGGCTGGCGGTGACCTTTGGCCCTCCGCTGGCCACGGCGGTGAGCCTGCCGGACTTCGCGGTCGGCGGGGTTTCGGTCGACGACACCGCGCTCGAGTCGGTCCGGGCGGTGTTCACTGCGCACGATGAGCACGAGGTGGTCTTCTACGCCGGCTGAGGCCCGCGGGCCACCCGCGTGATCAGGCTCGGCCGCCCCGGCTGGTCGCCCTCTCTCCCGAGCGGCTAAACTTAGGTCCATGGGTGGATCACGATGAGTGTCCCCGCTCCGGCCCTGGACCTGGTCGGCACGGTGGCGCGGGTGCTGAACGGCGGGTTGCCGCCGGACAGCACCCTGGCTTCGGTCGCCGGGGTGATCCGGGACGGCCTCGACCTCGAGGCCGTGGGGGTCTGGCGACGGGATGCCAGCGCGTCCTCGTTTTCGCTGGTGGCCGCCCCGCCGCGGCTCGCCGCCGCGGTGGGCCTCGACGATCTCCCGCCACCCGTCGGGCGCGTCCTCCGTCGACCGCTGGTTCACGGCGGACTTCGGCTTGGGGTGCTGGAGCTCACGCTCCGGACCGGGGAGCCCGATCCTCAGGTCCTGGAGCTGCTCCAGCACCTCCTGGCGCCGTTCCTGGACGCGATGACCCTGGCCGAGGACCTCGCCCTGGAGGTGGCCAGCCGCTCGCGGGAAACCCTGGAGCACCGGCGGTTCACCGCGCTGGTGATCGACAGCCTTCCGGTCGGGATCTACGTCATCGACCGCGAGTACCGGATCCAGTTCTGGAACCGGAAGCGGGAGACCGGCACCCAGGGCCTCCGCCGGGCGGACGTGGTCGGCCGCCCGGTCTTCGAGGTCCTGACCCGCCAGCCGCCGGAGCAGCTCCAGGCCGACTTCGACGAGGTCTTTCGCACCGGTCAGGTCCTGCAGCGCGAGACCGCTGTCGAGGCCGGCGGCGAGCGGCGGATCTACCGGCTGAGCCGGATCCCGATGCGACTGGAGGGCGAGGCGATCACCCACGTCGTCACCGTGGGAGAGGACGTCACGGACGCCCGGGTGGCCCAACAGCAGCTGCTCCAGGGCGAAAAGCTGGCCGCCGTGGGGCAGCTCGCCGCCGGCGTGATGCACGAGATCAACAACCCTCTGGCGACGATCGCCGCCTGCGCCGCGGCAATCGAGGCGCGGCTTGACCGCTCGGTGGACCAGGCCGTGCACGAATACCTCGACATCATCGACAAGGAAGTCCAGCGGTGCACCCGGATCGTGGATGGCCTCCTGGAATTCAGCCGTCCGCAGGACCATGCCCGGCCCAAGGCGGCCGTCGGCCTGAACGAGCTGGTTGAGCGGACCCTCTTTCTCCTCAAGCACCACCGCCGGTTCTCCCGGTTGGCGGTGCAGGTGTCCGTCGCCGCCGGGCTTCCGCCGGTAGCGGCCAACGAGGAGCAGCTGATCCAGGTGCTGATGGCGCTCCTCCTCAACGCCGTGGACGCCATGCGTGACGGGGGAACCCTGACGGTGCGGACCGGGGCCGGGCCCGGACCGACCGAGCTCATGGTGGAAGTGGAGGACACCGGGCACGGGATCGCGGCCCCGGAACTGGGCAAGATCTTCGAGCCCTTCTACACCACCAAGCCGCCGGGACAGGGCACCGGCCTGGGGCTGTCGATCGCCTACGGGATCGCGCAGGAACATGGGGGCCGGATCGAGGTCCAGAGCGAGGTCGGGCGAGGGAGCACGTTCCGGCTGGTGTTGCCGCTGGCGCCCGGCGGTGGCTCATGAAGATCCTGGTGGTCGAGGACGACCGGATCGTCGGCCAGTACGTCAAGCGCGGCCTCGAGGAGCAGCAGTACCATGTGGACCTGGTCGACGACGGGCTGGAGGCCCTGCGACTGATCTCCGGGGGTCATTACGACCTGGTGGTGCTGGACCTCCGGCTCCCCGGCATGACCGGGATCGAGGTGCTCCGCACGATCCGCGACCGGGGCGTGACCACCCCGATCCTGGTGCTCACGGCGCAGGACGCGGTTGATCACAAGGTCGAGGCGCTCCGCGCGGGGGCCGACGACTACGTGACCAAACCCTTCGCGTTCGAGGAGCTCCTGGCCCGGGTCGAGGCGATCTCCCGGCGCCCGCGGCAGCTCCGGGAGCCGGTGCTCACCGCCGGCGACCTGGTGCTCAACACCGCCACCCGCGAGGTGCGACGAGGGGGCAAGCTGCTGGAGCTCACCCCCAAGGAGTACACCGTGCTCGAATACCTGATGCGGCACCAGGGACGGGTGATGTCGCGGACCCTGATCACCGAGTACGCCTGGGACTACCACTTCGATCCGGGCACCAACGTTGTGGACGTGGTGGTGAACCGGCTGCGCAAGAAGGTCGACGCCGGCCAGGGCAGGAAGCTGCTCCACACCGTCCGCGGCGTGGGCTACGTGATCCGACCCTGACGTCATGCAGTCGATCCGGCGGCGGCTCACCTTCGGCTACATCGGGGCCCTGGCGCTCACGATGACGCTCTTCGGCCTTGTCCTCTACGTCGACCGGCGACAGGCCGCATTGCGAGACCTGGATCAGCGGATCGAGGTCGAGGCCGATCTCACGCTCCGCTATCTCCAGGACCTCTATCAGTCGTTCGGGCGGCTCCCGGCGGTGGTGGAAGGGACCGCGAGCTACTTCGCCAACTTCCGGCACATTCTGCTGCTGGTGGGCCGCGACGGACGCGTGGTGCTCTCGATCGACCCGACCGCCGCCCTCGATGCCGCCGCGCTCCAGCGGCTTCGCGAGGCGGCGGCCAGCCCCCTGGCCGACCGGCGGTTCGGTTCGCTCCGGGTCGGAGGCGCGCGGGTGGTGCGCTACGTGGTGCTGCCCGTGGTCGGATCCGACCCCTCCCTCTACTCCCTCCTGGTCGCAGCGGACGAGGACGAGGTCTCCTTCGCCCCCACGGCCCTCCTCCGCTCGATGCTGCTGATCGCGCCCGTGGTGCTCCTGATGTCGGTGCTGCTCGGCTACTCCCTGGCGGGCACGAGCCTCCGGCCGCTGGAGACCGTGGTCGACGAACTCACGGCGATCACCGACGGGCGGAGCCTCCACCGCCGGCTTCCCCTGGAGCGCGGGGCCACCGCGGAGGTCACCCGCCTGGTCCAGGCGGTCAACGGGATGTTCGCCCGGCTGGAACAGAGCTTCGCCGCGCAGCAACGGTTCGTGGCCGAGGCGAGCCACGAGCTCAAGACGCCGCTCATGGTGCTCCGGGCCGGGGTGGAACGGGCCCTTACCAATCCCGCCGTCCCGGCGGAGAGCCTCCAGCCGCTGGATGAGGCGCTGCAGGAGGTGAACCGGATGACCGAGCTGGTCGACAACCTCCTCACCCTGGCGCGGGCCGACGAGGGCCGCGCCCCGATCGCGGTGGAAGCCTGCGACCTCCGCGACCTGGTGAACGAGGCCGCCGAGACCGCCCAGATCCTGGCCGAAGCGGGCAATATCACGGTCAGGACCCGGATCCCGGACCAGGCCGTGACCCTGGCGGTGGACCGGAACCGGATCCGCCAGCTGCTGCTCAACCTGGTCACCAACGCGGTCAAGTACACCCCGGCCGGCGGCGAGGTGGACCTGGGACTGGCCGACCTCGGCGACTCGGTCCAGCTGGTGGTCCGGGACACCGGGATCGGGATTGCGCCGGGCGACCTTCCCCACATCTTCGACCGGTTCTGGCGGGCCGACCCGGCCCGCTCCCGCGACGTGGCGCGGTCCGGGGCCGGGACCGGGCTGGGGCTGGCGATCACCAAGTGGATCGCCGAGGCACACGGCGGGAGCATTGCGGTACAGAGCCGCCCTGGCCGCGGGACGGTCTTTACAGTATCCTTGCCGAGAACCGAGTCAGCGCAGGGGTAGGGGCTGCGCCCGCGACCGGATCGGGTTTGGTAATCCGTCTGTCATCATTTTGTAATCTGGCAGTCAGGCCGGTGTCACCCCGACCGGTTTGATTGGTCTGCGGGTGCAGAGACCTCATGCGGAGCACGCCATGTTCGAGAATCTGATCGAGTCGAAACCCAGAGGATTCCGGTCGTTCGGGCAGTCGGCGGTCTCGGCGGTGCTGCACGTGGTGCTGGCCTACGGCGCCATCAAGGCGACGGCCGGCGCCGCGGAACAGATCAAGGAGATCCTTCAGGACACCACCATGATGTTCCTGAAGCCGCCAGAGCCGCCGCCGCCCCCTCCCCCAACGACCCCGCCGCCCGAGGCCATCGTCACGGCGAACCCGCCGCCGATGGGCTTCCAGACGGTGATGCCGCCCACGGAAATCCCGAAGGACATCCCGCCGGTCAACCTGACCGAGCGGTTCGACGCCCGGGACTTCAGCGGCAAGGGTGTGGAGGGCGGCATCGCGAGTGGCGTGGTGGGCGGCACCGGCCCGGTGTCCACCACCGAGACCTTCGTCGAGGCCGAGGTCGACGATCCGGTCCGGCCGCTCGACATCCCGAAACCCCGCTATCCCCCGGTGCTCCAGCAGGCTGGCATTGCCGGCAGCGTCGACGTCCAGTACGTGGTCGACACCCTGGGCCGGGCCGAGCCGGCCTCCTGGCGGGTGCTCCGGAGCACCAACAAGGCGTTCGAGGACCCGGCGCGGGACGCGATCATGGCCGGCCGGTTCAAGCCGGCCCGGATCCGGAATCAGGCGGTCCGGCAGCTGGTGCAGCAGCGGATCTCGTTCAACATCGCACAATAGTCGACGGCAGACCTCTACCTACCTGTAAGGAGTCAGCGCCATGGGCGTAGATATTCTCACCCTGTACGAGCATGCCAACACCTTCGCGCGAGCGGTCGTGTGGACGATGCTGTTCATGTCCTTCTTCTCGATGACCGTGGCGATCGGTCGGCTGATCAAGTTCGGTCGTAGCACGTCGGCGACCCGAAAGTTCGCCCCGCAGTTTTCGCGGGCCATTCAGGAAGAGCAGCTCGATCAGGCCATCGCCCTCGCCGAGAAGAACCAGGGCAGCCACGTCGCCAAGGTGTTGGGTGGGGCGCTGGCCGAGGTCAAGCCGCTCCTCCGCGATCGGGCCGTGATCACCGCGGCGGACATCAACTCGGCGGAGCGGGCGGTCGAGCGCCAGATGCTGATCACCCTCTCGGATTTCAAGCGGGGCCTGGGCGTCCTGGCCACGGTGGGCGCCACGGCGCCATTCGTCGGGCTGCTCGGGACGACGATGGGCATCGTGACGGCGTTCAACGCCATGTCGGTGGGCGGCGCCTCGGGCGGCCTTGCCGGGATCGCCGGCGGCATCTCGGAGGCGCTCATCACCACCGCGCTCGGCCTGCTGGTGGCCATCCCGGCGGTGTGGTTCTACAACTACTTCACCACCAAGATCGAGTACCTCTCGGTCGAGATGACCTACAGCTCCAAGGAACTGATCGACTACCTGATCAAGAGCGTGGGGAGCGAGTTCGGCCGCTCGATCTTCACCAAGGAGTTCCAGGCGCAGAAGGCGGTGAGCGGCAGTGGGCATATCAGCTAATACCGCCGGCCGGACCGCGGTCAAGGCGGAGCCGAACGTCATCCCGATGATCGACATCATGCTGGTGCTGTTGATCATCTTCATGATCGTGACGCCCCTGATCGCGAGCGGGTTCCAGGCCACGATGCCCAAGGGCGAGAACCTGGACCAGCGCCCCGAGGGCGATAACGAGGTGATCCTCGGGATCGACCAGTCGGGCGGCTACTTCCTGAACGGAATGCCGATCTCGGCGGACGTGCTGCCCGACCAGCTCAAGGCCATCTACGCCGCGCGGGAGGAGGACAAGATCCTCTACTTCCGCGCGGACCGGGGGCTCAAGTACTCGAAGATCGAGGATGCGGTGGAAATCGCACGGCAGGCCGGCGTCCGAGTGATGGCGGCGATCACCGAGGTCGAGGCCACGGGCAGCATCTTCGACACGAAGAAGAAGTAACCAAGGAGGACTTCCGATGGGCATGTCGACCGGCGCCCCCCAGGGCGAAGTCAACTCGGAGCCCAACGTCATCCCGATGATCGACATCCTGCTGGTGCTGCTGATCATCTTCATGATCTCGCAGCCGCTGGCCCGGATGGCGATCGACGTGCAGGTTCCGCCGGCCACCACGGCGGCGTCATCCGGGCCCTCCAGCCAGATCGTGCTCATGATCCTGGAGGACGGGAACTACGAGATTAACGGGCAGCCCGTGCCGCCCGGACAGCTGGACGCGCAGATTCACGCGATCTACGACAACCGGCCGGCCAAGCTGATCTTCATGAAGTCGCACCCCGACCGGACCTACCAGGACCTGATCAAGGCCATGGATATCGTTCGCGGGGCCGGTGTGCAGGTGATCGGATTCACGCCCAAGGGCACCTAGCCCCACACAGGACGAGCACCACGAGTGGGCCGGGCGATCGCCCGGCCCCTTTCGTTTCGGGGCGGCCCGAATCTTTTTCCGGGTGCGCCCCGTTGGCCCTGAATGATGGAAACCCGCCGTCCCGCGTCGCCGCCGGTTCCGGCCCACTTCGGGTCCGGCCTGTCCCGATCGCGCCGATCTCCCACTGGCCCCCTGGTCTCCCTGGTCCTGCACCTGCTTCTGGTGGTGCTTGTGGTCAGGGTTGGTCCCGAGCTCGCCTTTCGGGCTCCGGCTGGTGACCTGGTCTCGGCGGATCAAGGAGGCGGTGGGGGCGGAGGGGGTGGCCGGGCGGTCCAGATGGTGGCCCTCCAGGCCCCACGGACGGCGCCACCACCGCCGCTAACCCCGGCACGGCCGCCCGCGGTGGTGGAGTCTCCGGCCCCCGAACCGCCGATACCGGAGCCGGTGCTTGCGGCCGTCGACACGGCACCGCAGCAGGCCGACTCCGGAGAGGGCCGGGGCACGGGCTCAGGGACGGGCGAGGGGACGGGGCGGGGGTCAGGGTCCGGATCGGGCGCCGGTGCCGGCTCCGGCTCCGGGGTGGGGGCCGGGCGTGGCCCGGGAACGGGCGGTGGAGGAACGGCCCGCCCGCCGGAGCCGCGCCAACTCATTCTTCCTCCGCCGGACGTGCCCGGCGGTCTGCGAGGTACCAGCATCGCGGTTACCTTCCAGGTGTCCGCCGACGGCCGAGTGCTTGGGGTGGCGTTCAATCCCGAGCCGCCGGATCGGGGCTTCGCCAGGAAGCTCGAGGACGTCATGCGGAACTACCGGTTCCGACCGGCGCGCTCGGCCGAAGGCCTGGCGGTGCCGGGAACCACTACCGTCACCCTCACCTTCTGAGCTGCCCGGCCCCCGGCCGCGGCTCAGGCCCGGGGGAGCCATGGTTTCGTCTGGGGCGAGTCGCCCCGTTCCCGGCAGCCATCGCCCATGACCCGGCCGGCGGATCCGATCCTCGTGGTCGGCGCCGGGGTGGGCGGGCTCACCGCGGCTCTCGCCCTGCATCAGGCCGGGTTCCAGGTGCGGGTGTTCGAGAGCGATCGGGTGCTCCGGGCGCTCGGGGTCGGGATCAATCTGCTCCCGCAGGCGACCCGGGTCCTCGCCCGGCTGATGCTCTCCGGCCAGCTCGCCGAGACGGCCATCGAGGCCACCGAGCTGGTCTACTGCAACCATCTGGGCCAGCGCATCCGGACGGAGCCCCTGGGTCGGGATGCTGGCCACGACGCTCCGCAGTTCTCGATCCACCGCGGCGAGCTGACCATGATCCTGCTCCGTGCGGTCGAGACCAGGCTGGGCCGGGACGCGATTCTCACGGGGCATCACCTGGACGGTTTCGTCGACCAGGGGGATGCGGTGGTGGCGCGGTTCGTCGATCGGGAAAGCGGTGCCGAGCTCGCACCGGCCAGGGGCGCCGCGCTGATCGGTGCGGACGGCATTCATTCCGGGGTCCGTCGCGGCATCTACCCCGATGAGGATCCGCCCCGCTTTGCGGGCCGGACGTTGTGGCGAGCGCTGAGCGAGGGGTTCCCGTTTCTCGACGGCCGGACTGTCGTGATCGCCGGCCGCGAGCGGCAGAAGCTGGTCTGCGCTCCGATCTCGAAGGCCCATCAGGACCACGGCCGGTCGCTGGTCAGCTGGATGGCCGAGCTCGAGACCGAGGTGGCGCCGCCGACAGACTGGAGCCGGCACGCGGATCCTGGCCGGATCCACGCGGCCTTCGCCGACTGGCGGTTCGACTGGCTCGACGTTCCGCGCCTGCTCGAGGCCGCCCGAACCGTCTTCGAGTACCCGCTGGTGGACCGCGACCCGCTGCCGCAGTGGTCCTTCGGTCGGATTACGCTGCTGGGCGACGCGGCTCATCCGACCTACCCGATCGGCTCCTATGGCGCCACCCAGGCCATCCTCGATGCCTCCGAGCTGGCCGAACGGCTTGCCCGGGCGCCGTCGGTCGAGGAGGCGCTGGGCGAGTACGACGCCCATCGGAGACCGTTGACTGCGGCGCTCACCCTCGCCCTTCGGGAGCACGGGCCGGAGCGGATCCTCGCGTTGGCCGGGGACCGGGCCCCCCAGGGATTCCGAAACGTGGATGACGTGATTACCCCCGGCGAGCTCGAAGCGATTGCGCGCCGGTACCGGCAGGCCGTCGGGCTCGACGCCGGGCGGCCTGATGCCGCCCGATGGCGTGGGGAGCCGCTCGATGTCAGGCAACAAGGATCCGAGGCATGACGGAACCGGTCGATCGATCGAGACGACTCCAGGTCTATCACACCGACGAGCTGGTGGTGAGCTTCGATCCGGCGGTGTGCATCCATTCCGGCGTGTGTCTCCGGACGCTGCCCGCGGTCTTCGACGTGGCTGAGCGGCGGTGGATCCGACTGGAGGGCGCCCCGGCCGACGAGATCGTCGCGGCGGTGGCCCGGTGCCCCTCAGGCGCGCTTCAAGCGGTCCGGGCCGGGCAGCCGCCTGCTCGGGGTGCCGCCCTGCCGACCGTGGTGATCGAGGCCCTTCCCGACGGCCCCCTCCGGGTGACGGGGGCGGTCGTCGTGCGGAAGGAAGGTGGAGAAGAGGTGCCCAGGGAGAGAGTGTCGCTGTGCCGGTGCGGTCACACCGCCAATCCGCCGTTCTGCGACGCCAGCCATCGCCGCATCGGGTTCAAGTCGCCCCGGCCGCCAGCGTAAGCGCACCCTGGAGGGCGTCCACCGGCGCCGGCCAGACCGTCATTCGCGCCTGCTCCAGCGCCGCCGCGACTCGCTGGCGCAGCGGACGGTCGGGTCCCAGAAGACCTCCACCCAGCGCGACCGCTCCCTCCGGGCCACGGAGCCGGGTCGACACCCCCTGGACCAGCCCGGTGAGTTCCTCCACTGCCCGCGCCACGATGGCTTGAGCGGCGGCGTCGCCTCGTTCGGCCTCGGACACCACCACCGCCGCCAACGTTGCCACCTCACGCGGCGATGCCGTTGCCGCCCAGCCGGCCAGTTCGCGCACGCTCGGGGAGGCCGTGGCGCTCTCCAGGGCGGTGGTGAGCCCGGTGGCCGGAGCGCGGCCATCGTGCGCCCGGCCCACGGCGACCAACCCCTCGCGCCCGATCCAGTATCCGCTTCCTTCGTCCCCCATCTGCCAGCCCCAGCCGCCCTGCTGCACCAGGGTCCCGTCGGCGCCCCGCGCCAGGGCAATGCTCCCGGTCCCGGCGAGCAGCACGATGGCGACCTCAGGCGGCGCCGACGCCAGCGCCAGCGCCACGTCCGTGGTGACCATCACCCGCTCCGCCACGTACTCGCCTCGAAGCGCCACCCGGAGGGCGTCCGCATCGGCCGTTCGACCGGCCCCGGCCACGCCCACCACGAGCGCGTCCGCCCCGATCAACCCCAGTTGAGCCAGCGCGGACTTGGCGTTGGCCGCGATGATCCCGGACGCCTGCAGGGCGCGGCCCGGTCGCAGCGCGGCAGCCTCGGCCGTGTGGTCGCCGAGGGAAGTGCCATCCCGCCACACTCTGATTCGGGTCCGGCTTCCGCCGGCGTCCACCCCGACCACGATCATGCGGGCCTCCAGGACCGGGCGGCGCTGCTGGCCAGGGCGCCGCCAATGGTGAGAGCCGTGCCGAGCGGAACGTACCAGGGCCAGGCGAGCTGGCCCACCGGCGCGAGCCAGGGAGCCGCCCCCGAGGCGAGGCGCCCTGCGAACACCACGACCAGCATCACCGCCATCGCGGCCAGGGAACCGATGGCCACGTCCTGGCCCGTCGCCCATCGCCATCCCGCCAGGATGTACGCGCCCAGGAGCGCGCCATAGGTCACCGAGGCGATCGACAACGCCAGCACCACGACCGGTGTATCGGCGCCGGACGCGTAGGCGTGGAAGCCGAGCGCGGCGCCGATCAGGCCCGCGCCCCATCCCGCCGAGAACCATCGGCCCACCCGCATCAGATGCGTCGGATCCCGCTGGCCCGAGAGCGCGGCGTAGAAATCGTGGGTCACGGCGGAGGCCAGCGCGTTGATCGACGAGCTCAGCGTGCTCATCGCCGCCGCCAGGATTCCTGCGATCACCAGGCCCGCCACACCCACCGGCAGGTGGCGGGTGACGAATGCCGGGAACAGTTGATCGGCGGCCACGCCGTCCGGCGCCTGGCCCGCGGCCCAGATCGCCGCGCCCACCAGCAGAAAGAGCAGGAACTGGAGCACGACCACCGCGCCCGATCCCACCAGCGCGAGCCGGGCGTCCGCCAGTGAACGGGTTGCCAGGAGCCGCTGGACAATGAGATGGTCGGTTCCGTGCGACGCGGCGGAGAGCAGGGCCCCGCCCACCAGCCCGCCCAGGAGCGTATAGGTCGAGGTCAGATTGATGGTGAAGTCGAACACCCGGAGCTTGCCAGCGGCCAGGGCCGAACTCAGCGACGGGCCGGCGCCTCCGGCCATCTGCCAGGCAATCCCCAGCGCCGCCAGGCCGCCCGCCATGTAGATCCCGAGCTGCAGCACGTCGGCCCAGACCACCGCCTTGAGGCCCCCGAACCAGGTATAGACGATCGTCACCAGCCCCATCGCGACGATGGCCGTTGGCACGGTCCAGCCGGTGACCAGCGCGAGCGGAATGGCGCCGGCGAAGACCCGGACGCCGTCGCCCAGGAACCGGGTGACCAGAAAGGCGCCCGAGATGAGCCGCCGGGTTCCGGGTCCGAACCGGCTCTCCAGCCGCACGTAGGCGGTATCCTGGGCGCCGGCGAAATAGCCCGGCAGAAGCCACCAGGCCACCACCGCGCGGCCCAGCAGGTAGCCGAGCGGCAGCTGGAGGAAGGTCAGGTCGCCGCGGGCTCCGATGCCGGGAACCGAGATCACCGTGAGCGCCGAGGTCTCGGTGGCGACAATCGACAGCATCACCGTCCAGGCAGGGAGGTCCCGGGACCCCAGGAAGTAGTCGCTGGCGGTCCGCTGGCGGCGGGTGACCCAGAGGCCGATGCCCAGGGTCGATGTCAGGTACACCGCGACCACAGCGAGGTCGAGACTGCGCACGAGCCCTCAAGGCTGGGAAGCCCCAAAGATCCTGCGCCCCGATGGATCGGGCAATGCAGTCCCGATGTTGACGCGTCCGGCTGGCCGGTCCAGAATGGTCGGCGGGAAGTCCGAGTGCTCCGCGAAAGGACCCTGCATGCCGCTGGCGAAACTGGCCGCTCTGCCGCTGGTCGGACTTCTCTCGACCGCCGGTGCGGGGCCCTCCCCGGTCGGGATTCCGGACTCTTTCCCGCGGGCCAGCGTGGCCGATTTCCTCGAGCGGGTCGGGCGATCCGGGTTCTCCGGTGTGGTGCTGATCGCGCAGGGCGGCGAGGTCCTGCTTCAGAGCGCCTCGGGCCTCGCTGACTCGACGAGCGGCGCTCCGATGACCGTGGAGACCGCCGTCGACCTTGGCTCGCTGGCCCAGGTCTTCACCGCGGCGGCCATCCTCCGCCTCGAAGCCGCCCGCCGCCTGTCGGTGGCTGACTCCCTGGGCCGCTTCCTTCCGGACGCCCCGGCGGACAAGCGCGGGATCACCCTTCATCAGCTGCTCACTCATACCGGCGGTCTGGCGGCCGATCCCGATGTTGGGGCGATGCCCCCGGTGTCTCGAGGCCAGGTGCTGCAGGCGATCTTCGACGCCCCCCTTCGTTTCCGTCCGGGCGCCGGATTCGCGATGTCCAACGCCGGCTACACGCTCCTCGCTGCCGTGGTGGAGCAGGCATCAGGCCGCGAGTTTCCCGACTTTCTGCGCCGTGAGTTCTTCGACCGGATCGGGCTCGGCGCCACCGGGTTCACCGGCGAGTCGCGCTGGCGCGACCGCCCCGTCGCCACCGGCTATCGGAACGGCGTGCGCCAGCAAGGGGCGGCCGAGGCTCCCGCAGGCTGGGCGGAATGGGGCCACGGAGGCGTGGTGAGCACAGCCGGTGATCTGTTCCGCTGGTTTCGGGCGCTGCTGGACGGAACGGTGGTCTCGCCCGGGCAGCTGGAGCAGATGTTTGCCCCGCTCGCTACCCAGGGCCAGGACGCGTGGTTCGGCTACGGCTGGTCGATCGAGACCTCGCCCCTGGGCCAGCGGATCGGGCTCCGAGGACAGAGTTCGGGTGGCGATGCGGACCTGTCGTGGTACGCCGACCGCGACCTGCTGGTCATAACGTTGGGCAACCGGCTCACGTTTCGGAGCTGGCGCGGGCTGGTGCCACTCAGGGTGAGCCTCCCGGCGGCCGAGCTTTCGCGGCAGCTGGCGACCAACCTGGCCCGCAACGACTTCCGCGAGATGCCCCGGGACACCTTCCGGGCCCGGGCCGGCCTGGTAACCGGCGGGATGGCGCTCGTCGCGCTGGTGCTGCTGCTCGGCCTGGTCTGGTCGCGCTGGCGGCGGGAACTCCGGAGGAGCTGAAAGACAAACAGAAGGGGCCGGGCCCCACGGCCCGACCCCTCATCAATCTGGGGTCCGCCGCCTCAGGCCGTGAAGCTGCTCCCGCACCCGCAGCCGCCGGTGGCGTTCGGGTTGGAGAACGTGAACCCGGAGCCCTGCATCGAGGTCACGTAGTCGATCGTGGTCCCGTTGAGATACGGGAGGCTGAAGCCATCGACGAAGAGCCGGACCCGATCCGCCTCCAGCACGATGTCGTCGTCGAGCGGCTGGTCTTCGATGTTCAGGCTGTACTTGAACCCGGAGCATCCGCCCGGCATCACGCTGACGCGCAGGCCGCCCACCTCGGGGGCCACGCTTTCCGCCCCCATGAACTTGAGGACTTCCTGAACGGCAGCCTCCGTCAGGTGGATCGCAACCCCCTCGGTCGTCTTTTCGCTGGTACTCATCGCCCACTCCCATAACGTGTCGCCGCGCCGGACGGCCGCCGCCGGCTTCACGAATCTCGACTCGAAAGCTAGGAATCGCCCGGAACCGTGTCAACGGAGATCGCCTTCCAGGGTACCCACGACGCGGTCGGCGACCAGCGCCCGGAGCGGTGCCAGGCGCGGGTTGTCGCGGGTGGGATGCACCCGGTTGCTCAGCAGCACGACTACCAGCTCCCGCTCGGGGTCGATCCAAATGGAGGTGCCCGTGAAGCCGGTATGTCCGAAGGAGGAGTCGGAGAGCCTGGTTCCGGCGCTGCTGCCCGGCCCCGGCGTGTCCCATCCCAGCGCCCGGCTGGATCCCGGTACCAGCCTTTGGCGGGTGGTGAACTCGCGGACCACGGCCGCGGAAAGGGATGGCTCGCCGGGAACGAGGGCGTTGGCCCGCCGCCGGCGGAGCAGCCACTCGCCAAAGGCCAGCAGGTCCTCCGCGCTGCCGAAAAGGCCCGCATGGCCCGAGATCCCCCCGAGGTGCGCCGCGTTCTCGTCGTGCACTTCGCCGTGAACCACCCGGCCGCGCCACGGGTCGAGTTCGGTTGGTGCCAGCCGGGGCGCCCAGGAGCGCGGAGGTCGGAACCGGGTGGAGCGCATCCCCAGGGGCCGGAACACCAGATGGTCCGCGAGGGACGCCAGGTTGTCACGAAGCACCCGCTCGACGATCAGCCCCAGGGTGATCGCTCCGAGGTCGGAGTAGACCGTGCGAACCCCCGGGGTCGTGTCGAGCGGGGTCGCCAGCACCAGCGCGAGCGCGCTGTCGCGGCCGGGACTTTCCTGCCAGAGAGCGCGATGGGCCGGCAGTCCGCTCGAGTGGGTGAGCAGGTGGCGAACCGTCACCAGCTCCTTGCCCGGGCCGCGAAACGCCGGGAGATAGCGGGCCACCGGGGCGTCGAGCTCCAGCCGCCCCTCGTCGACGGCCACCATGGTCAGCGTGGTGAGCGCCACGACCTTGGTGAGCGAGGCCAGGTCGTAGACCGAGCGCTGGTCCGGTCGGGTGGGCTGGTCGGCGCCGAGCCGCCCGGCCGCGTGGTAGTATCGCGCTCCGCCGACCGACACGCCGATCACGGCGCCCGGCGCGGCCCCGGCCGCCACCGCCGAGTCGATGGTGTGCTGGAGAGCAGCCCAGTTGCAGGGCATGGGGCCACAGGCCGGCGCGGGCACCGGCTGCACCGTCCCGCCACCGCATCCCAGCGCCAGCGCCAGGATGCCAACTTCCCAGCGGGCGCGACTCGGCCAGCTGCTCATCGCCGGTTCAGAGGCGACGACTCCGTGGCGGCCCGCGGCACCTCAGGCCGAACCAGCCCATCGCCGATCGCGAAGAAGGGCGGGTGGTCGATCGGCGACCGCCCGGTGATCGCCGCGCCCGACAGCGCCCTGGCGACCGCGGCCTCAGTGAGCGGGTTTCCGGTCCAGGCCAGGAGATAGGATCGGATCGAGGGCGCCTGGCTCAGCAGGTATGGCGATCCGAACGAGACCAGCACGGTCGGGCGGCGCGCGGCGCTTTCCTCCAGCAGCGCGGCCAGGGCCGCGGGCATGGCAATCGTGCCGCGGGAGCTGGCGGCCCGCACCGAGACGGCGACGATCGCAGTCGGGGCGGCATCCAGCACCGCGCGCGCCGAATCGTAGCTCGCCGGGCCACTGGCGGGCACCAGCCGAATGGCCGCTGCCACGCGATGGCCGCGCTCGCGAAGTTCGGAGGCAAGCACTGCGCCCAGGCCGGCGTTATCGCTGTAGCTGATCAGCGATACCGTCCGGGGCGCGCGGCGCATCGGCTCCACGGCGCTGTCGGCGTCCCGGATCAGCACCAGCGCCCGGGCCGACACCGCCAGGGCGCTGTCCTGGAACTCACGCCGCCCCACCACCGTCGGGAGCCGGTCGAGCGACACGAATCGGTCGCGGAACAGTCCCCGCTCCTCCTTGAGCGTCAGGATCCGCGCCGCACTCCGGCGCAGGCGCTCGATCGGGACCCGCCCGCTCCGGACCGCCCCGGCCACCGCGCGAACGGCCTCGGCGGGGTCGGTCGGCATCAGCAGCAGGTCGGCCCCGGCCTCCAGCGCCTGGACCGCCAGCTCCCCGGGGCCGAATCGCGAGACCAGTGCGCCCATGTCCAGGGCGTCCGTCACCACCAGACCCCGGAATCCCAGACTGTCGCGCAAGAGCCCGGTCAGGATCGGCCTGGAGAGGGTCGCTGGCCGGAGGCTGTCCGCCTCCAGCGCCGGCAGCGCCACATGGGCGGTCATCACCGCGCCCACGCCCGCATCGATGGCCGCCTGGAAGGGCGGGAGTTCAACGGCGCGAAGGCGATCCCAGCTGGCCGCGATCAGGGGCAGCGTCAGGTGGGAGTCGACGTCGGTGTCGCCGTGCCCCGGAAAGTGTTTCACCGTGGCGATCATCCCGGCCGACTGGATCCCGCGGACGCTCGCGGCCACCAGTCGCCCCACGGACGCGGGGTCGGCGCCGAACGACCGGGTGTTGATGATCGGGTTCGCCGGATTGTTGTTCACGTCGGCCACGGGCGAGAACGTGAGGTGGACTCCCACGGCCCGCCCTTCCAGGGCCGAGATCCGGCCCATCAGGTAGGCGTCGTCCTCCCGGCCCGAGGCCGCCACGCCCATATTGGTGGGAAACGGCGTCCCGCCGTCGAACCGGAAGGCGGACCCGCCCTCGAGGTCCGAGGCCACGAGCAGCGGCAGCCGCGAGCGGGACTGGAGGAAGTTGACCTTGGCGGCGATGTCGAGAGGTGAGCCGATGGAGACGACGATGCCGCCCACCCCCAGCGAGTCGACCCAGCTCACCGCCTGCTCCAGGGCGCGGGCGTCGAAGGCGGCATAGTTCCCGGCGATCCACGGCATGACCAGCTGGGCCGCGAGCGCGTCGAGCGGCAGCTCGCGAAGCAGGCGACGGACCCGAGGCGATGCCGGGCCGTCGTTCGGAGGCTGGGCCAGCGCCGACGCACCGGCGCCGAGCAGCAGGCAGACAGCTACGAGCAACGACCGATGACGCACGCGATCCCCATTCTGTTGATGCTGGCCCAGCTCCACCCCGCGGACCCTCGCGGCGTTCGACCGGGTATCGAGGTGCTGCTGGCCGACAGCGCGCATCTCGTCGCCGGCCGCCGGGTTGGCCTGGTCGCGAACCGCGCGGCGATCGATGGCCACGGCACCCACGCGATCGAGCGACTCCGGCAGGCCGGCGTCCGGCTGGTGGCGCTCTTCAGCCCGGAGCACGGGTTCCGGGGCACGGCGGCCCCCGGCGAACCGGTGGCGTCGACCGTCGACTCGGCCACCGGTCTCCCAATCTACAGCCTCTATGGGGACCGCACCGCGCCCACCGCCGAGATGCTGCGCCCGGTGGACCTCCTCGCGGTCGACCTCCCGGACGTCGGGGCGCGCTACTTCACCTACCTCTCCACCACCCTCGAGGTGATGCGGGCCGCGGCCCGCGAGGGCAAGCGGGTCGTGATCCTCGACCGGCCCAATCCGATCGGGGGCCGGCTGGTACAGGGGAACGTACTGGAGCCCCAGGCGCGGTCGTTCGTCGGACCGCTGGCCGTGCCGATGCGGCCCGGACTCACCCTGGCCGAGCTGGCCCGGATGGGCAACGACGAGCTCGCCATCGGCGCCGATCTTCGCGTCGTGCCCGCCGCCGGGTGGCGCCGGGCCGACGACCTCCTCGATACCGGCCTGCCGTTCGTCGCCCCGAGTCCCAACCTGCCCAATGCCGAGAGCCTGTTCCACTATCCCGGGTTCTGCCTCTTCGAGGGAACGGCGTTGTCGGTAGGGCGGGGTACCGACGCCCCCTTCAGCCAGATCGGGGCTCCCTGGCTCGACACGGTTCGGGTGTTGGCCCGGGTTCGAGCGGCCGGCCCGGAAGGGGTCCGGTTCGAGGGCGTTGCCTTCACGCCCCTCGCGCCGGGCGACGGCAAGTTTGCCGGCACGAGGCTGCTCGGGATCCGGCTCCGCCTCACTGACCGCCGCCGGTACGACCCCACCCGAACGGCACTGATACTCCTCGCTGCCGTACGGGCCGTCCACCGGGAGCAGATCGGTTTTCTGAGCCGCAGTTTCGACCGGCTGGCCGGCGGCCCGGCGCTTCGCCTGGCCATCGAGGCCGGGGTGGACCCCGACTCGATCGTGGCTTCCTGGCGGCCGGCCCTGGCTGCATTCGAGTCCAGGCGCCAGGCGGTGATGATCTACCGGGACTGAGGCCGGTTGCTTCCGGGCCGGCGTCGCGGTATTATCCAAGGCTGTAACTCATTGTGGCCAAGTTACTTGGCCCGCTGTCAGGCCGGCCAACCCCGGGAGACGAGTGAAGCTCGTCACGAAATCGCTCGAGCGCGCGTTCTTCCGCCTGGTCGACCCGCTGGTGGGGTGGTTGCTCCGTCGTGGAGTCCGTCCCAACACCATCACCACCATCGGGGTCCTGCTGGTCGTGGTATCGGCAGTGTTCTACGCCCTGGGCGCGGTGCGGTGGGGTGGGGCGTTGCTGCTCCTGAGTGGGGTGGTCGACACGCTCGATGGCGAGGTGGCGCGCCGGGGCGGGATGGTCTCGCGCTTCGGCGCGTTCTACGACTCCACCCTCGACCGGGTCGGCGACGGGGCCACCTTCATCGGGATCGCGGTTTTCTTTCTGACCGCGCCGGGGGTCGAAGGGCGGCTCTGGTCGGCCATCGCCTGCATGGTGGCGGTGCTGGCGGCGATGCTGGTGTCGTATGCCCGGGCCCGGGCGGAAGGGCTGGGCCTGGAGTGCAAGGTGGGCATCGTGCAGCGCGCGGAACGACTGCTGGGTATCGGAGTGACGTCGGTCGCCTTCGGGAGCAGCGCGCTCGGCGTGGCCGTGCTCCAGGGGGTCGTGGTGGTCCTCGCCCTGTTGTCGACGGTGACGGTGGTCCAGCGGTTCCGGTACGTGCATCGGGTGACCGGCGGGGCCTGACGGGAACGGGCGCGTCCGCGTGCCTCGCGTCCGGCGCGGTTCAACCTCTAGCAAGCAAGGATCGGTCGTGGCAGAGCGAACTCCTCGTCAGATTGCCCCGGCAGAGGGCCGGCTGGGCGTCCTGTGCGTCGGCCTCGGCGCCGTCGCCTCGACTTTCATCGCGGGGGTCGAGAATGCCCGGCGGGGGCGGGGCGCCCCGATCGGCTCGCTCACCCAGATGGCGACCATCCGTCTCGGACGCCGGACCGAGGGACGGGCCCCCCTGATCCGGGACTTCGTGCCGCTCGCCGCGCTCGACGATCTGGTCTTCGGCGCCTGGGATCCGATTCCGGACGACGCCTATCAGGCCTGCCTCAAGGCCGGGGTGCTCGATCGCCACGAGCACGTCGAGCCGATCGCCGAGTTCCTCCGGGGCATCGTGCCGATGCCCGCGGTCTTCGACCAGCAATACGTCAAGCGGCTCCACGGCACCAACGTCAAGCAGGGCCGCACCAAGCGGGAACTCGCCGACCAGCTGCGGCAGGACCTGCGAGCCTTCCGCGAGGCGAAGCGAGTGGACCGGATGGTGATGGTCTGGTGCGCGTCGACCGAGATCTTCATCGCCCCGGGTCCGGCGCACCAGACCCTCGCGGCCTTCGAGCAGGCGATGGACGCCAACGACCCGGCGATCGCGCCGTCGATGCTCTACGCCTACGCGGCCATCATGGAAGGGGTCCCCTTCGCCAACGGCGCCCCCAACCTCTGCTGCGACATTCCCGCGCTCGAGGCCCTGGCCCGGGAGCGCGGAGTGGCGATCGGCGGCAAGGACTTCAAGACCGGCCAGACCATGATCAAGACCGTGCTCGCGCCGATGTTCAAGGCGCGGATGCTCGGGGTGTCGGGCTGGTACTCCACCAACATTCTGGGAAACCGGGACGGCGAGGTCCTCGATGATCCCGAGAGCTTCAAGACCAAGGAGGAGTCGAAGCTGGGGGTCCTGGAGTACATCCTCCAGCCGGCGCTCTATCCCACGCTCTATGGCTCGCTCTATCACAAGGTGCGGATCAACTACTACCCGCCCCGGGGTGACAACAAGGAAGGCTGGGACAACATCGACATCTTCGGGTGGCTGGGCTACCCGATGCAGATCAAGGTCGATTTTCTCTGCCGGGACTCGATTCTGGCGGCGCCCCTGGTGCTGGATCTGGCGCTGTTCTTCGACCTGGCCCAGCGCGCCGGCCTCAGCGGGATCCAGGAGTGGCTCTCGTTCTACTTCAAGAGCCCGCAGGTCGCCCCGGGGCTCTACCCGGAGCATGACCTGTTCATTCAGCAGACCAAGCTCAAGAACACGCTGCGCTGGCTGATGGGAGAAGAGCAGATCACCCATCTGGGCGTGGAGTATTACGAGTACCAGCAGGAGTAGCCGCGATGAAATACTTCCACCGAACCTCCGTGCCGCCGGACCTGGTGATTGCGCGGGCCGCCGAGTGGTTCGGCGAGCGAATGCAGCCCACCGAGGAGGGCCGTCGGCGGCGGGCGTTTGCCAGCACCATGGGTGCGGTCTCCGTCACCGCACAAGCCGAAGGGGGGCACTACACCCTGGTCACCATCGAAACCAACCAGCCCGGAGAGAGCGAGCTGGACAAGTTCGCCAAGCGGTTCCTGGCCGTGGTCCACACCCTGGCCGAGCCCGCTCACCAGCTCCGCGGGGCATACTAGCTCCGGGCCGGGCCGCTCGATGACCGTTGCCGACACCTCATCCGCCCTGGCCGCCGGCCTCACCCGGGCCCAGCTCCAGGAGCTGTACTACTGGATGCGCCTGACCCGCTCGCTGGAGGAGCGGCTGGTCAACCTCTACCGCCAGACCAAGGTGATCGGCGGCCTGTTCCGCTCCCTGGGCCAGGAGGCCGACGCGGTGGGCAGCGCCTACGCTCTCGACCGCCGGCGGGGTGACATCCTTTCTCCGCTGATCCGGAACCTGGGATCGATGCTGGTCCAGGGGGCCACGCCGGTCGAGGTGCTGCGACAGTACATGGCCAAGGCCGCGAGTCCGACCCGCGGGCGCGAGCTCAACATCCACTTCAACGACCTGCAGCGGGGATTCCTGGGTCAGATCTCGCATCTGGGCGACATGGTGCCGGTGATGTGCGGGGTGACGCTCTCCTTCAAGGTCCGCCGGGAGGATCGGGTGGGCCTGGTCTACGCCGGCGACGGCGCGACCAGTACCGGCGCGTTCCATGAAGGCCTCAACTTCGCGGCGGTACAACGACTCCCGCTGGTCGTGATCGTGGAGAACAACGGCTACGCCTACTCGACGCCGCTCGTGAAGCAGACGGCCGTCCGGGCGCTGGTGGAGAAGGCCGCAGGCTACGGGGTGCCAGGGGTGCAGGCCGACGGCAACGACGTGCTGGCGGTCTACCAGGCCACCCGAGATGCCGTGGAGCGCGCCCGCGCGGGCGGCGGCGTTACCCTGATCGAGCTGCTGACCTATCGTCGCAAAGGCCACGCCGAGCACGACAACCAGTCGTACGTGTCGGCGGAAGAGCTGGCCATGTGGGAGGCCCGCGACCCGATCGATTCCTGGGTGCGCCGGCTCACGGCGGAGGGCTGGGCCACCCGGTCCGATCTTGCCGCCATCGATGCCCGGGTGGCCCGGGAGCTCGACGACGCAGTGGCGAGCTGCGAGGACGAGCCGCTGCCCGACCCGGCGACGGCGCTGGACGGCGTGCTGGCCGATCCTCCGGCCGCCGAGCTCGAGTGGTACCGGAGGCTCTGATGGCCCAGCGGACCTATCTCGAAGCCATCAGGGAAGGGCTCGTGGAGGAGATGGCCCGTGACGAACGGGTCTTCCTGCTCGGTGAGGACATCGGGGTTTACGGCGGCGCCTTCAAGGTGACCGAGGGCCTGCTGGACCGGTTCGGCGCCGAGCGGGTGATCGACACCCCGATCGCCGAAACCGCGATCGTGGGCGCCGCGGCCGGCGCCGCCCACATGGGGCTCCGGCCCGTGTGCGAGATGCAGTTCATCGATTTCCTCTCCTGCGCCTACAGCATTCTCACCAACTACGTCGCCACGGCGCGCTATCGGGCCGATCTCCGGACCCCCCTGGTGATCCGCGGGCCGGCGGGCGGGTACGTGCGGGGCGGGCCGTTCCATTCCCAGAATCCCGAGGCGGCGTTCCTTCATACGCCCGGGCTCAAGATCCTGGCTCCGGCCACCGCCGAGGATGCCAAGGGCCTGCTCAAGGCGGCCATCCGGGACGACGATCCAGTGCTCTATTTCGAGCACAAGTACCTGTACCGCCGGGTGAAGGGGGAGGTGGCCGAGGGCGACGCCGCGCTCGTGCCGATCGGCCGGGCGCGGATCGCCCGCGCCGGCCGGGACCTGTCGCTGATCACCTACTCGGCGATGGTGCACAAGGCCCTGGAAGCGGCCGACCGGCTGGATCGGGAAGACGGGCTGTCGGTGGAGGTGGTCGACCTCCGGACCCTGCTGCCCCTCGACGACGGCGCGATCATGGCGTCGGTCAAGAAGACCAGCCGGGCGCTGGTGGTGCACGAGGATACCCGAACTGGCGGGGTGGCGGCCGAGATCATCGCCCGGATCAACGACCAGGCGTTCGAGTGGCTTGACGCCCCGGTCCGCCGGGTGTGCGCGCACGACGTGCCCCTGCCGTACGCCCCGACGCTCGAAGACTTCGTGCTCCCGCAGACCGAGGATATTGTGAAGGCCTGCCGCTGGATGGCGGCGTACTGACACCGACTGGACAGTGGACCAACGCGGGCAGGCCCGGCGCCCGCCCGATGGAGATCAGGTGCCATGGCTCGGATTGATGTCGTGATGCCACAGATGGGCGAATCGATCGCCGAGGGGACGCTGTCCCGCTGGCTCAAGAAGCTCGGCGACGAGGTCAAGCGCGACGAGCCCATCTTCGAGATCTCGACCGACAAGGTGGACGCCGAGATTCCGGCGCCCAGCGCGGGCGTGCTGGCCGAGGTCCTGGTGCAGGAGGGCCAGACCGTTCCGGTGCAGACCGTGGTGGCTCGGCTGGAGACCGACGCTTCCCAGGCGGCGACCGCCCCGGCCCCCGCGCCAGCCGCGGCTCCGTCATCGGCCCCCGCGCCCGCCAGCCGGCCTC
>CAZFSA010000009.1:32603-54655 GCA_964521535.1 uncultured Gemmatimonas sp. | reverse complement strand
GGTAGACCCCGCCCAGCAGGCCGGCGGCGCAGGCTGCCGCCGCCGCGACGGCAATGGCCGGCCGACGCACCACGGCCGGCCACCAGCGCAACAGCAGTCCGGTGGCGACCGCTCCGAGCAGGGCGGCGATCGGCGCCTCCACCACCGCCATCAGCAGAAGGACGGCGCCTCGGGAATCCGCGCTGCTGCGGGTCGACAGCCAGGTGAGGGCCACAGGAACGCCGCCCGAGGCCAGGGCCCCGAGGAGGACGAGGCCCACGCGCCCCGCGGCCCGATGCGAGGGCGCCAAGGCGTCAGGGCCGCCGGTAGACCACCCGGCCGCCGACGACAGTGAGAAGGACCCGGGCCTCGTGGATTGCCTCCGGGGCGACGGCGCGGGGGTCGCGATCGAGGACGACGAGGTCGGCCTTCATCCCCGGCGCGAGGCGGCCGACCGCGTGTTCAAGGTACATGGCTCCGGCGTTGTTCACGGTGTAGGCGGTGAGGGCCTCGTCGACCGAGATCTTCTCCTCCGGCACCCAACCGCCCGGGTTACGCCCGTCGATGGTACGCCGGGTGACCGCGGCTTCGATGCCCAGGAGCGGATCGAGCGGCGCCACCGTCCAGTCGGAACCGAAGGCCAGCCGGGCCCCGGCGTCGATCAACGAACGGAAGGCGTAGGTGCTCCGGATCCGAGCCGGCCCGATGCGCTTCTCGGCCCACCGGCCGTCGTCGGCCGCGTGATAGGGCTGCATCGACGGAATCACTCCCAGCGCGGCGAACCGGGGGTAATCCCCGGGACGGAGATGCTGGGCGTGCTCGATCCGGAATCGCCGGTCCCGGGGTCCGTTCTCCGCGGATGCCTGTTGGAACAGGTCGAGGAGCAAGCTGTTGGCGCGGTCCCCGATGGCATGCACCACCACCTGGAGGCCGGCCGAGTCGGCCCGGGTGATCCAGGCCCGGAGGGAATCCTCGGGCGTCACGAAGAGTCCCCGGGTTCCGGGGGCGTCGTCGTAGGGCCGGTCGAAGAGCGCCGTGGTAGAGCCGAGGGACCCGTCCACGAATCCCTTGACGCCGGCGGTGCGAATCCAGAGGTCGCCGGGGCCTCGGACCGCAAGGCTGTCGGCAGCCGCGCGCCAGGCAGCGAGGGGGAGGTAGTTCGACACCCGCAGGGTGAGCGTCCCGGCGGCGCGGGCCCGATGAAGGGACGCCACCTCCTCCCATGAGGTGCTCACGCTCGAGACCGCCGTGACACCGAGCGACGCAGCGTGTCGGAGGGCCCGGGCCAGCGCCGAATCAAGACGCTCCGCCGACGGCGGCGGCACCGCCGCCAGCACCAACCCCATGGCCTCGTCCTTGAGCACACCGGTGGGCTCGCCGTCGCCGCGACGAACGATCTCGCCGCCAGGGACCGGCCCGGTGTTACGGTCGACGCCAGCGGCCCGGAGGGCCGCGGTGTTGGCGAGCGCCATGTGGCCGTCGAGCCGATTGACGAACACCGGGCGATCGGGCGTGACCGAGTCGATCCAGCGACGGTCAGGCAGGGCAGCGCCGGGCATGAGTTCGTGGTCCCAGTCACCACCGAGAATCCATTCTCCCGCGGGGAGGGTGGCGGCGAACGCAGCGATCCGCCGGGTGAACTCCTCCGGGGTGGCCGCGTCCCGGAGATCCACGCTGGCCAGCTGAAAGCCTCCCGAGAAGAGGTGCACGTGGCTGTCGATGAACCCTGGCAGGACCAGACCATCGGGAGCGTCGACCCGCTCGGTGGCCGGACCCACCAGGGCCGCGAGGCCGGCGCTGTCGCCCAGGGCGACGATCGAATCCCCCCGGATCGCGATCCCCGGGGCGGCCGGGCGAGCGGCGTCTCCGGTCCAGACCGGACCGAAAACGACCAGGTCGGCCGGGGATCCGGCCGGGGCGCACCCGGCGCCCAGAACTGCCAGCAGCGGGACGAGCCGCGGACACCGGCGATGGCGGAGCACCGTTACCCTGCCGATTACCGGAGCCGGGTGAGCTTCCGAAGGGCCTCCAGCTTCTCGATGGCGCTGCCGCCGGCCTTCTGCGCGGCAGGCGCTACCGCAAAGAGGTCCCGGATATCGAGCAGGATCTCCAGCATCAGCTGGTCGCGAACATAGGCGCAGTCCAACTCGGCCATTCGGCCGCCATCCTCGTCGGCCCGGGCCCGGTCGTAGGCCTCGCGATAGATGGTTTCGAGATTGCCGAGAATCTGGTCGCGGGAGCGCATGCGCGAAGGCGGATGACGGGACAGCCCCTGCGCCCGGTGGCGCGGGGAGACGGAAGGTACGTCGATCGGCGCGGGAAGGCGAGCCGCGGGCCAGGCCGGCCTTGCCCCGGGGCTGCCGCCCGTGTTCCTTCCGCTCTCCCACGCATCCGCTCCTCGCTCCGTCGCGGAGACGCCCATGCCGCTCACCGGGAAGACCATCCTGTTCTTCGCCGCCAACTGGTACGAGGATCTCGAGCTCTGGTATCCCAAGATCCGGCTCGAGGAGGAAGGGGCCCGCTGCGTGGTGGCAGGCCTGGGCGAGGCGACGTACCAGGGGAAGCGGGGCTACCCGGTCACGGTGGACACCAGCGTGGAGGGACTGGAGGCCTCCCGGTTCGACGGCCTGGTGATTCCGGGCGGCTACGCCCCCGACATCCTGCGACGCTCGGCCAAGGTGCTGGCGTTGACCCGCGCGATCCACGACGCCGGCAAGCCGGTGGCGTTCATCTGCCACGCCGGCTGGGTGCCGATCTCGGCGGGGATCGTCCGCGGCCGGCGGGGCACCAGCGTGGGAGCGATCCGGGATGACCTGGTGAATGCCGGACTCATCTGGGAGGACAGTCCGGTGGTGGTGGACGGCAATCTGATTTCTTCACGCACGCCGGCCGACCTCCCCCATTTCTGCAAGGCGCTGATTCGCGCCCTGGGCGGGTGAGGGGCCAGGGGGGCCGATGTCGCTCACGGATTGCCAGCGGCGGGTCGACGCCTGGATCCGCCAGTTCGAGGAAGGCTACTTCCATCCGCTCACCAACCTGGCCCGCCTGGCCGAGGAAGTAGGCGAGTTGGCGCGGGAGGTGAACCATCGCTTCGGGCAGAAGACCAAGAAGCCCGAGGAGGCCGAGGGCGACCTCGGCATGGAGATGGCCGACATCCTGTTCGTGCTGATCTGCATGGCGAACCGGGAAGGGATCGACCTGGATGCGGCGTTTGACCGGATGATGGTCAAGGTGGAGCGGCGCGACGCCGCCCGCTGGACTCGCCGGCCCTGACGACCGCCAACCGCCGGGATCGCGGGTCACTCCCAGTGCCTGGGGGCCCCCTGGAGTTCCTTCAGCAGCCGCCGATAACTCTCGTAGCGGCCGGCGTCGAGCAAGCCGGATTCCGCGCCGGCCCGCACGGCGCAGTCGGGCTCGGCCAGGTGGCGGCAATCCGGGAACCGGCAGCGTTCGAGCAGGGGCCGCATCTCGGGAAAGCAGTGGGCCAGGTCGCGCGGCTCGACCCCCCAGAGGCCCACGTCGCTGAATCCGGGTGTGTCGACCAGGAAGCCCCCACCGTCGAGCGGGACCATCACTGCCGTCACCGTCGTGTGGCGACCGCGGCCGATGCGCTCGGACACTGCCGCTGTCCGGAGCGCCAGGCCGGGCTGGAGCCGGTTGAGGAGGCTCGACTTGCCGACGCCGGACGGGCCGGTCAGGAGACTGGTATGGCCCGCCAGCTCGGCGGCCAGCGGCTCGATGCCCTCGCCGGTCCTGATGCTCACGGGAAACACGGGGTAGCCAGCCTGCCGAAAGCGACGCTGGAGATCGGCGTGACTGGCCAGATCGATCTTGGTGACGACGACGGCGGCGGGGATGTGGTTGGCCTCGGCGATCACCAGCAGCCGATCGGTGAGCTCCGGGACCGGATCGGGATCGGCTGCCGCGGTCAGCACGAACACCCGGTCGAGGTTGGCGGCGATGGGACGGGCCTTCCGCCCACCCGGGGTCCGGCGGGCAAGCAGGTTCCGGCGATCCTGAATGGCGACGATCCGCGCGGTGCCCATGCGGTCGGGGCGGTCCAGCAATACCTGGTCGCCCACCACCACCCGGTCGCGGTCGCCGCGCTTGACCGTCCCGCGGAGGACCGCCGTGACCTCTCCGGCGTCGGTGGCGACCCGATAGATGGCGCCCTCCCGGGCCAGCACCGTACCGGGCCGATTCATGCGGGGTCTTCTTCCCGGCGCCGGATGGCGTCGTCCAGCGCCGCCTTGACGTCGTAGAGCGACAGCGAGCCGATCCGTTCCTCGGCTTCGGCCCGGGTCCGGCCCCAGGCGAGGTAGTCGGTCTCCACGTGGCCGACCGGCCGGTCCCCGGCCTCGCTCCAACGGACAAAGAGCAACGCGGCGCCGTAGAGACCTCGCGCGTCGGGCGCGTCGTCGACGAGCAGGGCACAGGAGTACGCGTGCCCGTCGGCGCCGCCGAACGCCGCCGCGCGCTCGTGCAGCGCCATGTAGCCGGCCAGCGTGACCTCGGATTTCATTGGCCGGGCACGCCGCGTACCGGCAGCACAATCCGGGCCTCGGCCCCGCGACGGTCGGTTCGGTTTACGAGGGTGAGGTGCCCGCCGTGGGCCTCCACCACCTGGCGGCTGAAGACCAGACCGATGCCCGAGCCGCTGGGTTTGGTGGTGAAGAAGGGCACGAAGAGATTGGTGGTCGGTCCGAGGCCGGGGCCTTCGTCGCGCACCACGATCTCGACCGCACCGTCCGTGAGGGACCAGCCCAGGTCTACCGCGCCACCGGTCTCGGCCACGGCCTCGATCGCGTTGGTACAGAGGTTGATGAGCACCTGCTCGAGCTGGTCGGCGTCGGCCAGGACGGTGACCGGGGGCCCCGGTAGTACTTGCAGCGGCCGGCGGGTCTCCAGCTGAGCCACGCGGGCCACCAGAGCGGGGATGTCTACGGGCCCAAGCGTCGGCGGGGGAAGCTTGGCCAGCCTTGCGTACGACGCCATGAACCGGCCCAGCCCATCCGCCCGCGCAGCAACCACCGACAGGCCGGCGCGGAGATCCTCCTCGTAGTCGGGCGGCCTCGGACTCCGGTCGAGGAGCTGGGCGAGCGTATCGGCCACGGACTTGATCGGTGCCAGCGAGTTGTTGATCTCGTGGCTGAGCACCCGGACCAGCCGCTGCCAGACCTGGCGCTCCTCCGTCCGGAGCACCCGGCCGATGTCGGTGAGCATCACCAGGTCGAACGGCAGGCCGCCCTGCCGAAACCTCCGGCGTCGGAGCTCCCATCTGCCGCCGCCGGTCCCTGGCAGCGAGAGATCGACGATTCGGGGGGTGTCGCCTTCGAGACATTCGGCCAGCCCCAGGAAGGAGGCGGTACGGCCGAGGACCCGCTCGCTTGGCTGGCCGAGGAGGCGTTCGGCCGCCCGGTTGGCAACCCGGAGTTCGCCCTGGGTATCGAAGGCGAGCACGGCGACGTCGATCTCCTCCATGAGACGGCGGAACACCACGCTGGCCTCGAGGGCGCCCAGTCGCTGTTCCTTGAGGGTTTCGCTGAGGGCGTTGAGCTCCTGACCCACGGCGCTCAGAACGTCGCCATCCGTTCCCTCGACCCGGGCCCGAAGGGTGAAGTGCCCTTCGCGAAGGCCGGCCAGGATGTTGGCGATCACCTGAAGGGGTCTGGTTACCCGAAGCTGGGCCGCGCGGGCGGCACCGAGCCAGGCAGCGACCAGGACGGCGAGCAGGGTCCAGCGGGCGAGGTCGGTCCAGGGCATTCTCCAGAGAAGCCAGGCGGCGAGCACCAGGGCCGGAAAGCCGGCGAGGAGGGCGAGGGCCAGGACGGTCCGGTCGTGACCGAGTCGCATCCGGTGCCGGCGGTCCTAGTCCCGCCTGGTACCCAGGCCGTGTCGCTGCAGGCGTCGGTAGAGCGCGGAGCGGCTCAGGCCCAGGGCCCTCGCGGCGAGGCTCACGTTGCCGGCATGGCGCTCGAGGGCCTCGCGGATGGCTCCCCGCTCGAGTTCCTCGAGGCTGCGATCGCCGGTGGGCGCCAGCGTTACGACCGGGGCCAGTGCGAGGTCTGCGGCCTGGATCACGTCGCCCTGCGAGAGCAGCACCGCGCGTTCGACGGCGTGATCGAGCTCCCGGACGTTCCCGGGCCATTCGTACCGCAAGAGCAGGGCGGCCGCCTCGTCGCTGAATCCGTGGCGGGGTCGGCCGTAGCGCTGGCTGTGACGGGTCAGGAAGTGCCGGGCCAGGGGCAGGATGTCCTCACGCCGGTCGCGGAGCCGGGGGAGATGGATCTCGATGGTGTTGAGTCGGAAGAGCAGATCCTCGCGGAAGCGTCCGGCCTGGACCAGTTCGCGCAGATCCGCGTTGGTGGCCGCGATGACGCGCACGTTCACCCTGCGAGTCTGCGACGACCCGACCCGCTCCAGCTCGCCGGTCTGCAGCACCCGGAGCAACCGGGCCTGCTGGGGCAGACCGATGTTGGCGATCTCGTCGAGAAAGAGGGTACCGCCATCGGCCATCTCGAACCGGCCGACGCGATCGGCCTTGGCATCGGTGAAGGCGCCCTTGACGTGGCCGAAGAGCTCGCTTTCGAACACCCCCTCGGGGAGGCCACCGGCGTTGACGATCACCAGGGGCCGGGCGCTCCGCTTCGACGCCGCGTGAATCCAGCGGGCCACCACTTCCTTGCCGGTCCCGTGTTCGCCGGTGATCAGGACGTTGGCGTCACTGGGCGCCACCCGCTCCATCACCTGGAGGATCGGTCGCATCGCCGACGACTCGGCGATCAGGACGGGGAAGCCCTCCCGCCGGAGTTCGCGGTTCTCCTGTTCCAGCCGGTTCGCCGCCCGCAGCGCCCGGCCGAGCTCCACCTGGGTCCGAATGGTGGCGAGGAGACGGGCGTTGTCCCAGGGCTTCTCGATGAAGTCCCGGGCCCCGAGACGCATGGCCTCGACCGCCTTGTCGACGCTTCCCCAGGCCGTCATGACGATCACTGGCAGCGTCGGGTCCAGGGTGCGGACACGGGACAGCAGGTCCATCCCCTCGCGACCCGAGGTGGTATCCCGGGTGTAGTTCAGATCGATCAGGGCCGCGTCGACGGCGTGGCGGTCGAGCAGGGCAAAGACGCCCTCCGGCACATGGGCGGTCAGGGTCCGATACCCCTCTGCCTTGAGCAGGAGGCGAAGCGCTTCGACCACGTCGGGCTGATCGTCGGCGATGAGCACCACCGGCGGCGTGCCCGGCGCGGTCACGCGGGCCGCTCCTCGCCCACCACCCAGCCATCGCGGAGTCGGATCACCCGGTGGCTGTAGCGGGCATTCTCCTCGGAGTGAGTCACCTGGACGATGGTGGTACCCTCGCGGTTGAGCCGGGTGAAGAGCTCCATGATCTCCCGGGCCTGCTCCGAATGGAGGTTACCGGTCGGCTCGTCCGCCAGGATCAGCCTGGGCTTCGCGACCACCGCCCGTGCGACCCCCACCAGCTGCTGCTGGCCGCCCGAGAGCTGGTTCGGGAAGAGGTCCTTCTTTCCCACGATCTGGAACCGGTCGAGGATATCGGCCACCATCGCCTGTCGTTCGGAGCGGGAGTAGCTCCGGTAGGTGAGGGGGGTCTCGATGTTCTCGGCCACGGTGAGGCTGTCGATCAGATGATACTGCTGAAAGACGAATCCAATGTATTCCTTGTTCAGCTCCGCCCGCTGCCGGGGCTTGAGCCCATGAATCGGGTGGTCCAGCAGCCAGTATTCCCCGCTCCACGCGGCGTCCAGCATTCCCAGGATCCCGAGCAGGGTGGACTTGCCGGCCCCGGAGGGGCCCATGATGGTGAGGAACTCGCCAGGTCGGATCTCGGCGTTCACCTGTCGCAGCACGTAGGTCCGGGTGGGGCCCGTCTGGAAGTACTTCTCGATGCCGGAAAGGCGGATCATGCGATGACGTCGCCAGGCTCGGGGCAATGAAGGGAAGAATACCGGGTGCGCCGCGCCCGGCTCAACGGCCGGCCGGCCCGATCAGTCGGCCCGAAGCGACCGCACCGGATCGAGCCGCGCCGCGCGACGGGCCGGGATCGCGCTGGCTGCCACCGCGACGACCCCGAGCAAGAGAAACACGGCCCCGAAGGTAAGGGGATCGCCGGGCTTCATGCCGAGGAGGAGTCCCTGCATCAGCCGCCCCGCGCCAAGCGCCATCAGTCCGCCGGCCAGGAGCCCGCCGAGGGTGATCCGAAGTCCCTGCCCCACCACGAGCCGGGTGATGTCTCCCCGAGCCGCCCCCAGCGCCACCCGAACCCCGATCTCGCGGGTTCGCTGGCTCACGGAATAGGCCATGACCCCGTACAGTCCCACCGCGCAGAGGAGCAGCGCGAGCGCGCCGAACGCCGCCAGGGTCCGCGATCCGATCTGCTGGCCGATGGTCGCCTGCAGCATGTTCTCCTCCATGGTGCGGGCGCCCACGAAGGGAAGGTCGGGATGCACGGCGCGGACCTCGCGGCGGAGGGCCTCCGTCAGGAGTTTCGGATTGCCGGCGGCCGCGCGGACGTGGAAGGTCAGTGCGGGAACCACGCTCTGGCCGAGGACCCGGTAGACAACCGGAATGGGCGCTTCGGTGAGGTCGCGGACCTTGCCGTCGCCGACCACCCCGATCACGGTCAACTCGCGACCAGCCTGGTGGAACTGGCGACCGAGAGCCGCCTGGCCACGCCAGAACCGCCGCACGAAGGCCTGATTGACGATGGCCAACCCCGCGGCCGTCTCGCGGTCGGCAGCCGCGAACGTCCGACCCTCGAGCAGCTCGATCCGGAGCGCTTCGAAGTAGTCCGGCGTCACCACGGCCGTGACGATCGACAGGTTCTCGTCGCGCCGCGGTTCGTAGCCATCGACCCGGACCATGGACGAGTTGCAGCAGGTCCAGCTCAGCGGGACGAAGGAGCTGGCCGCGGCGCGTTCCACTCCCGGTACCTGCCGGATTCGCTCCAACGCCAGCTCCACGGCCGCCACGCCCGCCGTGTCGCCGAGCCCCGCGGCCCGAAGCTCGGTGTCCACGAGCAGAAGCCCGGCCGGGTCACGGAAACCGGTGTCGACCTGGCGGCTGCGCTCGATGGCGCGGAGGAGGAGGCCCGCGCACGCCAGCGACACCACCGCGAGCGCCACCTGGGTGCCAACCAGGACGGCGCGTGCCGGAGACCGATCCGCCGCTCCGGTAGGAAGGTCCTTGAGGACGCCGACCAGGTCCGGCCGGGAGGCCCGGAGCGCCGGCCACAGGCCGAACAACGCCACGGTCCCCGCCGACAGCGCCAGCGCGGCGGTCACCACCCGCCAGTTGAAGGCGAAGTCCATCCCGATCGGGAACGGGGAGGGCGGCACCAGCGCCATCAGGGCGCCCCGCCCCGCATAGGCGAGCAGCAGCCCGAGGGCACCGCCCGACAAGGCCAGGATGGCGCTCTCGGCGAGAAGCTGTCGGACCAGGCGCGGCCGGCTGGAGCCGAGTGCCACCCGGACGCCGATCTCCTTCCGCCGCGCGATCCCCCTCACCAGCAGCAGATTGGCCACGTTGGCGCAGGCGATCAGCAGCACCAAGCCGGTGACGCCGAACAGGGCGAGGAACACCGGCTTCATGACCGCCGGCGGACCCTGGTCCGTAATCAAGCCGACCACCGCCCTGGTCGCATGGTCGGGGTACAGGACCTCGAGGTCCCGCCCGACCCGATCCAGGTCGTCCTGGGCCTGCGCCCGGGTCCGACCGGGTTTGAGGCGTGCCAGGACGCCGAGCGAGTGGGAGCCCCGGGCCTCCAGGTTCACGCCGGGCTGGAGGATGGGGTAGGTCGTGATCGGGAGGTAGAGGTCAAAGTTGAGGCCAATGATGCTCCCGCCGAACCGGGGCGGGAGCACACCGACGACCTCGTATCCGTGGCCGTTGATCGCGATGGTGCGACCCACGACCCCTGGGTCTCCGGCAAACCGCCGTTGCCAGTAGTCGTGCCCCAGGACGGCGACCGGGGCGGCGGCGGCCTCCTCGCCCGGATGAAAGGTCCGCCCGTGACGGGCCCGAACGCCGAGGAGGTCGAAGTAGGTATCGGTGGTGACCAGGGCCCAGGCCCGCTCCACGCCCTCGTCGAACCTGACGCCCACGGCTTCCATGTCGAGGGCCGCCATCGCCTCGAACACCTGGCTTCGTTCCGCCCAGTCGCGGTAGGTGGGGTATGACGTCCCCCAGGTCGAGCCCCCGGGGCCCCGAGTCTCCAGCTGCACCAGGCGCTCGACCGACGGCACCATCGGGAGCGGATGGAGGAGGAAGCGGTCGGTCCAGTTGTAGATCGCGGTTACGGCCCCGATGCCCGCCCCGAGCGAGAGGACCGCCACGACCGTGAACCCCGGCGCGCGGGCCAGGCTGCGCAACGCCACTCGAAGATCCTGTCGGACAAGGCTCACAAGACCGTTCGCTCCGTTTCCGGGGTCACTCGCTCCGCAACGCCTCGACCGGGTCGACCTTGGTGGCCCGTCGGGCCGGAACGTAGCAGGCCGCCAGCCCGACCAGGGCGAGGACCAGTGGGCCGGCCAGAAAGGCGGCCGGATCCCACGGGCTCACCCCGTAGAGGAACGCGCGAAGCGCCTGGCTGGCGAGTCCGGCGAGGACCAGGCCTGCGACGAGGCCGAGGGCGACCGTGGTCATGCCTTCCCGCAGGACCAGCGAGAGGACGTCCCGGGGGTGCGCCCCGAGGGCCACGCGAACGCCCAGCTCACGGGTGCGTTGCGATACCGCGTGGGCCACGCTGCCGTAGAGGCCGAGCGAGGCGATCGCGAGCCCCGCCAGTCCGAGCCCCGCGAGGAGGGTGGCCGCGAAGCGGGCGGGCCAGAGGCCCGCCGCCACCCGATCGGCGAGCAATCCGGTGCTCAGGATGGTTACCTCGGGGTTGGCCTCGGTCACGGCCCGGCGCACCAGGGGGAGCACGGAGGTTGGATCCCCGCTGGTTCGCACCAGGAACGTCTGATAGGGCTCGTAGCGCTGGAGCAGCGGGAAGAACAGCTGCGGCGTCGGTTGTTCGCCGGGAGTATTGACCCGGATGTCGCCGACCACCGCCACCACTTCCCGCCAGGGCTGCTGATCGCCGACGCCGGTCCGGAGTCGCTTGCCGATCGGGTCCTCGTTGGGCCACAGCTGCCTGGCTGCCGCCCGGTTCACCGCCACCACCTGGGGAGCGTCGACCCCGTCTTCCCGGGTGAACTCCCGACCCCGCTCCACCCGGGCGCCAATGGCCGCGAAGTAGCCCGGCCCCACGAAGGCGTTTTGCACGAAGGGCGCTCGTTCGTCCGCGCCGAGCAACCGTCCCTCCACCAGGACTTCATCGGCCGAGACGTTGAGGTCGACGGGTGGCCGGTTGGCGAACGAGGCGGCGCTGACTCCCGGGAGGACCAGGATCCGGTCCAACGCCGCCATCAGGAACCGGCGCCCGGCAGCCGCGTCCATCCGGTGGAAGGTGAGGTCGACCGACAGCGTCGCGGTCCGGGCGGGGTCGAACCCGAGATCGAGACGCGCGGCCCCGGCGAGGCCGCGGGCCAGGAGGCCCGCGCACACGAGCAGCAACACCGACACCGCCAGCTGACCGGCGACCAGCGCCGCCCTGAGACGCGGGGCGCGGACTCCTCCACCCGCACGGCCTTCGTGCAGATCCTGCGCCGGCTGGCTCCTGGTGGCCCGCAGGGCGGGCACCATTCCGAATCCCACGCCGGTGAGGAGTGCCACGATCAGGGTGAACACCAGCACCCTCACGTCCACCCCCACGTCGAGGGACAGGGGGAGGGGAAGCGGCGGCCGGAAGGCGAGCAGCAACTGACCGGCCCAGAGGCAGACGAGGAGTCCGACGGCTCCGCCCAGCAACCCGAGCAGGGCGCTCTCGGTCACCAGCTGGCGGATCACTCGCGCGCGCCCGGCGCCCAGGGCCAGGCGGACGGCCAGTTCTCGCTGGCGACCGGTGGCCCGGGTCAGGAGGAGGGTGGCAAGATTGGCGCAGACGATGAGCAGCACCAGCACGGGCACCGCCATCAGGACGAAGGCTACCCCGGTCACGGCCCCGTCGACCATCGGGTTGAGCACGACGCTCTCGGCCCGGAACGCGGCGAAGGTGAGCCCCCGGTTGGTCTCCGGGTGGATCTCCGCCAGCCGCCGGCCGATGGCGTCCGCCTCGCCGCGCGCCTCCTCGAACCGGGCGCCAGGCGCCAGGCGCGCCTTCACGAAGTACGAATGGTTGGACCGGTCGATCCGCTGGGTGGTGCCGGGATAGAGCGCCAAGGTGGCCGCGGAGGGAATCCAGACCTCGGGAACCAGGCCCCGCACCATGCCGGTGAAGCTCCCCGGCGCCACGCCCACGACCTCGAAGGGCTGGCCGTTGAGAAGAATGGTCCTGCCAATCGCCGCGGGATTGGCCCCGAGGTCCCGCCGGAAGAACCGCTCGCTCACCACGGCCACGAGGGCGGCACCTTCCCGGTCATCCGAGGGCGCGAAGGTCCGGCCCAACGCCGCTGGCACGCCGAGCACCTCGAAGTAGTTGGCGGTGACCGTTTCGGTCCACACCGAACGGATGCCGTCCGCTGCACCATAGCCCAGGGTCCCCAGCCGGTAGGCAGCCGCTCCGCTCAGCGAACGGCTCTCCGTCCGGAGATCCTCGTAGTCGGGGAAGGACACCGCTCCGGAGGGGAATTCCTGGGACCGCATGTAGATGTCCACCAGCCGTTCGGGCTCGGCTACCCCGCGCGGCTTGAGGAACACCGAGTTGATCAGGCTGAAGAGCGTGCTGGTGACCCCGATCCCGAGCCCCAGGGTCAGCACCGCGACCAGCGCAAAGCCTGGCGCCCGGAGCAGCTGGCGCACGGCGTACCGGAGATCGAGCAGGAAGGTCGTCATGGGCCCAGGCGCGGAGGAGACCGGCCTAGTGGGTGACCGCTTCCTCCTCGACCACCTTGCCGTCGAAGAGGTGGATCTCGCGCTCGGCCCACTTGGCGTAGCGGGGATCGTGGGTCACCATGCAGATGGTCGCCCCACCCTGATGGAGCTCGCGGAGCAACTCCATGACGGCCTCGCCGTTCTGGGAATCCAGGTTGCCGGTGGGCTCGTCGGCCAGGAGGATGGCCGGATCGCCGGCCACAGCCCGGGCCACCGCCACCCGCTGCTGCTGGCCGCCGGAGAGCTGCGCGGGGTAGTGCTTCATCCGATGCGCCATGCCCACCCGCTCCAGCGCGGCCGTGACCCGCTGCTGGCGCTCCGACGCGGGCATGCCCCGGTAGGTGAGGGGCAGCTCCACGTTCTCGTAGACGGTGAGGTCGCCGATCAGGTTGAAGGCCTGGAAGATGAAGCCGATCTGCCGATTGCGGACCCGGGCCCGCTCGGAGGGCGTGAGACTCTCCACCGCGTGCCCGGCAAGGGTGTACTTCCCGCTCGTCGGCGTGTCGAGCAGGCCGAGGATCGAGAGCAGGGTGGTCTTGCCGCAGCCCGACGGACCGGAGATGGAGACGAACTCGCCCTTGGCGATCTCCAGATGGATGTCGGCCAGCGCGTGGGTCTCCAGCTCGTCGGTGTAGAAGACCTTCTTGATGCCTTCGAGAGCGATCAGCGTTTCACCCGGAGCGGTCATGAGCGAGGCCAGTCGTTGAAGGGTCGTCTCGTTGCGGTCACTTGATGCGCACCCGATCTACGTTGTCCCACCGGGACATGTCCGACATGATGATCCGGTCGCCCACGTCCAGGCCTTCCACGATCTCTACCCGGCTCACCGACGTCCGGCCGAACCGGACCTGCACCCGCTCGGCGTAGTTGCCGCCCACCAGCTTGAAGAGGGTACCGGGGCTGTTCTGCTGGGCGAACGGCGGGCGGCCCACGTGCAGCACCCGGTCGAGTCGCTCGATCTCCACCACGCCATCCACGCTCAGATCGGGCCGGGCGCCGGCAGGTGGCTCCCCATCGAGCGCCACGTCCACGGTGACGGTCCCGCCGATCGCGGCCGGGTCGATGCGTACTACGTGGCCGGGAGCGAGACCGTTTCGGGTGTCGATCGTAGCCCGCTGGCCGATGGCCAGGTCCTTGGCCTGGGTTTCCGGAATCCGAAGTACGGCCTTGAGCCGGATAGGCGTGGGCACCACCTTGGCGAGAACCGTCCCCGGCAGCGCGTACTGCCCCACCTGGAGGGGAACCTCCTGGAGAATACCCCGCGCGCCGGCCCGCACCACCATGGAATTGACCAGGCTGCTCTGGAACTGCGCGATCGATCGCAGGCGCTCCACCTGCCGCTCCTGCACCTGAATCTGATCCTGGATCGTGGCGGACAGGATCTGGAGCCGTTGCTCCTCGATCTTCAGGCGCTCCAGCAGCGCGGCCGACCGATCCTGGGCCTGCTGCTGGTCGAGCGGCACGATCAGGTTCTTGCGGAGCAGCTCCGCCCCCGCCTCGGCCCGCCGCTGGGCATCGGCCGCTTCCTGCCGGATCTGGGCCACCACGGATGCCTGATTGAGGCGATTGTTCTCCAGGTTGGTCCGCAGCTGCACCAGCTGGGCCTCCGCATCGGTCAGCTGGCGATCGGCGTTGAGCCGCTGGATCTGCACGTCGGGATTGGCCAGCTCGAGCAGCACCGTCTCCGGATCCACCGTCACGCCAGGCAGGTGGTGCAACTTCTCGACCCGCCCGGCCGTGACCGCGGAGATCCATCGGATGTCCACCGGAACGAGGGTGCCCGGACCCCGGACCTCGCGGACCATCTCGCCCCGGACGACGGAATCCGTGTAGATCGTCCCCGCCTCGACCGTGGGCGCCGCGGGGTCAAGGTTCGCGAGGGCGACCGACACGCCGATCAGACTGGCCACTCCGACCCCGATCAGGATGATCTTCTTCCGGCTCTTGGGTCGGTCTCGAACAATGTCCACCAGCGTCTCTCCCGAAGCGCGGCCCGTTGCGGCTGTTCGGGCGGCTGTCAAGGAAACTTCCGTGCCGACGGGGATCACGCGGCCCATGTCGCTGCCGGGCAATTGCTTGCGCGTCCCGACCCCGGTCACCCGCGACCGGACGACTGTCCGGCTGTGGGACAACCCGTCCCGCTGGCGGACATGCCCAGGACGGGGGGTGCCGGCGGCACCTCGGTGGGGCGGACTCTTGCTGGCGACCGTCCCGTCGACCACCATTCCCCCGATGCCGTCCCGGTCACCCGAGTTTGCGGCGCTGAGCACACCACGCTGGGCGGCGCTGGTGGAAGACGCCCCGTTCTACGTGGCGGTCATCGACGCCTCCGGCCAGCTGACGTTTCTCAACCGCACCCGGGGATCCGACCCACCCGGGAGCTACGTCGGGCGGCCGGTGGCGGAACTGCTGCCGCCGGGAGACGGACCCGACTTCGCCGCCCTGGTGGCCCGGGTCTCGGCGGAGAGTCGGCCGACCGTGGTGGAAGTCCCGGCCCGGATCGCGGAGCAGCAGACGGTCTGGCTCGACGTCCACCTCCTGCCCATCCGGTCGGGCCCCGAAGCCGGGGGCGTCCTCGCGATCGGGATCGATGTGACCGCGGACCGGCAGGTCGCGCTCGAGCTAAGGATGAGCGTGAACGCGCTGCATCGGGTGATCGAATGGCGGGAGCGGCTGGGGGCCGACCTCCACGACGGGATCCTGCAATCGCTCTACGGGGTGGGGCTCAGCATCGAGGCTGCGCGGGCGGCCCTGGCGGATTCGGGGAGCGAGGCCGGGACCCACCTGAACCGGGCCGTGACCCAGGTCCGCGACGCGATGAGCCAGGTGCGCCGGTTCATCACCGACGGCCCGGGGGCGGTTCCGGAGCCGGCCGGATGGAGCGAGGCGCTCAGCGGCCTGCTCCGCGGGCTGGAGGTGGCTGGCGGCCCCGCGATCGTCCTGGACATCGACCGGCGGGCGGTGGTTCGCGTGGCAGGCGCCCACCAGAGCGAGCTGGCGTTCATCGCCCGCGAAGCGGTCTCCAACGCCGTTCGCCATGCGGGAGCCTCCCGAGTAGTGGTGCGTCTGCTCGACGACGGGCCCAGGATCCGCCTGGAGGTGGAGGATGACGGCCGCGGACTCGATGGGACCCGTTCCGGAAGCGGCCTCGGGCTGCTCTCCATGACCCGCCGGGCGGCCCACATTGGCGCCCAGATCGCTTTCCAGACCCTTCCCGGACACGGAACCCTGGTGCGGCTGGACCTTCCGGTGGACGAAGGCCGGCGATGAGCCCCGGACCCACCAGAGTCCTGCTCGCCGACGACAGCGACGTGGTCCGGCTCGGCCTGGTCGCGCTGCTGACCCAGGACCGCCGCTTTCAGGTGGTGGGAGAGACGGACCGGAGCGAGACCGCGGTCGAGCTGGCGAGGAGCCTCAGGCCTGACCTGGCCCTGCTCGACGTCCGCATTCCCGAAGCCGGCGGGATCGAGGCGGGGCGACAGATCCTGGAGGAGCTGCCGGGAACCCGGGTTCTTTTCCTTTCGGCCTATGCGGACGACGAGCTGGTTCGGGCGGCAATCCTGATCGGGGCCCAGGGATACCTGCTCAAGGAGATCGGCAGAGCCCCCCTGATCGACTCCCTTCGACGAGTGGCGGCGGGAGAATCGATCCTCGACCCGAAGCTCCGGGCCGGCATGGTGGACTGGGTGGCACGCAACGTCGCGACGGCCAACAAGGCTGGCCTGGCGCCCGCACTCTCGCCGCAGGAGAGGCGGGTGGTGGCCCTGGTGGCCGAGGGGCGAACCAATCGCGAGATCGCCCGGATCCTCAACCTGAGGCCCAAGACCGTCAAGAACTACCTGCACAACATCTTCGAGAAGCTGGGGATCCAGCGGCGGAGCCAGGCGGCGGCCCTCCACAGTCGGAGAGAACCGGCGGATCGGGGCCGGGATCAGTCCTCGTAGTACCGCTGCCCACTGGCGGCACGCGCCGCCAGTGCCTCGCAGGGCGCAAACCGGGACCCGAACTGGGCGGCCAGGTCGCTCAGGGTCCGCGCTATCGCCTCGGCACCAAGGTGGTCGATCATCCGGAGGGGGCCGCCGCGGAATGGCGGGAACCCGATGCCGAACACCGCGCCAATATCCCCGTCCCGGGGTTGCCTGACCACGCCCTCGTCCAGGGCTCTGGCCGCCTCATTGAGCAACGCATGGACCAGGCGCCGTTCGACCGCCGATTCGTCGACGGCCGCGAGCGGGGCAACCCCGGCCAGCCGGTAGACCCGCGGGTCGGGCTCCCCCTTCTTGCCGTTGGCATAAAGAAACAGGCCCTTGCCCGCCTTCCGCCCGACGTGACCAGCGTCGAGCAGTCGCCCCAGCAACGGCGCCGGGGCCATCCGGTCGCCATAGGCTTCGGACATCACCGCCGCCGACTTCACCGCCACGTCGAGGCCAACCTCGTCCAGCAGGGTCATGGGCCCGACCGGAAACCCGAACCGGACCATCACCCGATCCAGAACCTCGATTGGCACGCCTTCGAGCAGCAGCCGCCCGGCCTCGCCCAGATAGGGCGCGAGAATCCGGTTCACCCAGAAGCCGGGGCGATCGGCCACGACGATCACGGTCTTGCCCATGCGGCGCCCGAAGCGGACCGCGGTCGCGATGGCAGCTGGCGCGGTCCGCTCGCCCGGAATGACTTCGAGCAGCGGCATCCGGTCCACCGGGGAAAAGAAGTGCATCCCGAGGACCCGCTCCGGTCGGCGCGCCGCCTCGGCGATCCGGGTGATCGGAATGGTGGACGTGTTGGAGGCGAACACCGCCTCGTCCGGGATGACCGCTTCCACCTCGGCCAGCACGGTCCGTTTGACTGCGAGGTCCTCGAAGACCGCCTCGACCACCAGGTCGGCGCGATCGAACCCGGTGAGGTCCACGCTCCCACTCACCAATGCCGCCAGCCGTTGGTACTCGAACCGGGTGATCCGGCGACGATCGAGCTGCGAACGAATGATGCCGATCGCGGCCCGGATCCCCCGCCCCACGCGCGGCAAGTCGGCGTCGCGGAGCCGGGCCTCGACCTGGGCAGTGGTGACCGCCGTTCCCGCGATGGCCGCCCCCATGAAGCCGGCGCCGACCACCCCGAGCCTGCTTACCTCCCGCACCGGCGGGGCGTTGATGCCCTGGGGGACACCGTCGTCCTTCCTGAGCGCCGTCGTGGCGAAGAAGATCCGAACCAGCTCCCGCGAGACCGGCGAGACCGCCAGCTCCCCGAAGGCCCTCGCCTCGGCGGCGAACCCGGCGGTCAGGCCCCGCTCGAGGCTGGTCCGTACGACCTCCAACGCCCGAATCGGCGCGGGATAATGGCCCCGGGTTCGCTTCTGCACCTGGGCCAGCGCGGTGCGATAGACCAGTCGGCGGCCGATGGGGTTGCGGTCGAGGAGGAGGCCCGGGAGCCCGCCCCGGGACCTTCGCCGCCGGCGGGGCCCAAGAGCGAGCCGCCGGGCCGCGTCGACCGCGGTGCGCTCCAGAATGCTGGGGGGCACCAGCTCGTCGACCAGGCCGAGGCGATAGGCCTTCGGCGCCCGCTCGCTCCGGCCGGCCAGGATAATGTCCAGTGCCGCCCGGACACCAATGGCACGGGGCAGGCGGTTGCAGCCACCCGCCCCTGGCAGGACGCCAAGCTGGACCTCGGGAAGACCCAGCTGGGTCTTCGGGTGATCGGTGGCGACCCGCCAGGTACAGGCGAGGGACAACTCCAGGCCCAGGCCAAGACAGGCGCCGTGAATCGCGGCGACGATCGGCTTGGGGAATCGCTCCACCCGATCCAGGAAGCGGTGCGCCGCCGCGCTCATCGCTTCGCCGGCCTCCGCGCTGTCGATCCGGGTGAATTCCTTGATATCGGCGCCAGCGATGAAGCTGTCCGGCTTGCCGCTGATCAGGACCACCGCGGTCACGGCCGGATCCTGCTCCAGACGGTCGAGCAGGGTCTCGAACTCGGCGGTGGCCGGGGTGCCAAAGGTGTTGACCGGCTCGCCGGGGACGTCGATGGTGACGACGGCGACGCCCCCGACCGGACGGACCGCGAAGCGAGACCCGGTCACGCGCGCTCCAGGACCAGGGCGAAGCCCATGCCGCCCTGGGCGCAGATCGAGACCAGACCCAGTTCCACGTCCCGTCGCCGCATCTCGTTCGCGAGGGTGGTCACCAGCCGGGCGCCAGTGGCTCCGAACGGATGGCCGATCGCGATCGAGCCGCCCATCACGTTGGTCCGGTCCCAGTCGACCTCGCCTACGGGGCCGGCGAGGCCCAGCCGGTCGGCCCAGGCCCGCGAGGCCCAGGCCTGGGCGTTGGAGAGGACCTGCGCGGCGAACGCCTCGTGGATCTCCACCAAGCCAAGATCCCGCCAGGTCACCCCGGCCCGTTCGAGGGCCTGGGGCACGGCGAACGCCGGACCCATCAACAGCTGCCATCCAGGATCGACCGCCGCCACAGCCCAGCTCCGGATCGCGGCCATTGGCTCGATGCCAAGCTCTTCGGCCCGCTCCCGGGCCATGAGCAGCACGGCGGCCGCCCCGTCGGTCAGCGGGGAGCTGTTGCCAGCGGTGACCGAGCCGTAGCGGCGATCGAACACCGGCTTGAGTTCCGCGAGCTTCTCCAGGCTGGTGTCAGCGCGGATCCCATTGTCGCTGGTGACGACCTGGTCCATCTCCGGACCGCCGAACCAGGGGGCAATCTCGGCCGTGAGCCTCCCGTCGGCGGTGGCCGCCGCCGCCCGCTGGTGGCTCATGAGCGAGTATCGATCCTGTTCCTCGCGCGAGATCCCGTTCTCCTTGGCCATCTTCTCCGCCGACTGCCCCATCGACTCTCCGGTCGACGGCTCGGCGATGGCCGGGGTGACGGGCACCAGGTCACGAGGCCGGGTTCGGGCCAGGATGGCGAGTCGTCGAGGCAGCGATCGGGCGCGGCTCGCGGCGACCAGAATCTCGGCGAAGCGCCGGGAGTGCAGGATCGGCACGTCCGACAGCGACTCGACCCCCCCGGCGAGCACCACGTCGGCGTGGCCGAGGGCGATGGCGTCGTGGGCCACGGCAATGGCCTGCCCGGACGAGGCACAGGCGCGATTCAGCGAATAGGCCGGAACGGTGCGTGGCAGCTGGGGCAGGAGGGCGACTTCCCGGGCCACATTGGGCGCCAGCACCGACGGCACCACCTGCCCGAACACCACTTCGTCGACCAGGCGGGGGTCGATCCCGCTCCGGTAGATCAACTCTCTGGCAGCGAATCGGGCCAGCTCGACGGCTGGCACGTCCTTCAGCAGGGTCCCCGCCCTGGCGAACGGCGTTCGCAGGCCGGCCACGAGCACCGGCTGCCGATGGCGCGGCACGGTCACGGGTTACTTTCTTTTCTGCGCCAGGACGCTGCCCAGCGCGGCCCACTGCGCCTCGTCGGCGGGCTCGTAGGCCTCGCGGGCATGGACCACCTCCAGGGGGGCCACCAGGGCGGTGATCTCGCCCAGGCGGAGGAGATGGGCGTCGCTGGTCGGGCCCCAGCCGAGATGGCGCTGAACTTCGAGAAACGTCTCCATGATCAGCACCCCGCCGGGGGCCACGGCGGAAAGGATCCGATCCATGCGGGCCCGGTCGAGGTAGTTGAAGACGAGCACGACATCGAACGTCCCCAGGTCGGGCCAGGTTTGCTCGAGGTCGGCCTCGATCCACTCGATGGCCAGGCCTCGGCGATCGGCCTCCGCCCGGGCCAGGGCGAGCTGAGCAGGGTCGCGGTCCAGCGCCACGACGCGGGCTCCGAGGGCGGCCGCCGCGATGGCGTGGCGTCCGCTCCCGCAGGCCAGATCCAGAACCCGGGCGCCGCGGGGGATCCAGGCGGTGTGGGACGTGAACCAGTAGCTGGGACGGGCGTCGAAGCCCAGTGTCGAAACGGACGGATCGATTGCCAGAAATGCACCCTTCCGTGCGTGCCACGGTGTTCGAACTGTCGAGCCGGCGATTCGACCTGTTGGTGATCGGCGGCGGGATCACCGGGGCCGGGATCGCCCGCGAGGCGGCGCTCCGCGGTCTTTCGGTCGCGCTGGTGGACCGGCACGACTTCGCCGGGGGGACGAGTTCCCGGTCCAGCCGGCTGGTACACGGCGGACTGCGGTACCTGGAGCACCGCCAGTTCGCCCTGGTGCGCGAGTCCCTGGCGGAGCGCCGGGTACTGCTCAGCCTGGCGCCGCACCTGGTTCGGCCGCTGGGATTCGTCTTCCCAATGTACCGGGCCGACCGGGTGCCCCGCTGGAAGCTCGAACTGGGACTGACCCTGTACGATCTCCTGGCCTCGCGCGGTAATGTGCCGCGCCACCGGCGTCTGAGCAAGCGAGGCGTGCTGGCCGAAGAACCTCGCCTGAGAGAGCGAGGGTTGCGCGGCGGGGCCCTGTACTGGGACGCGCAGTGCGACGACGCCCGGCTGACGCTGGCCGCGGTCCGGGCGGCGGCGGCGCTCGGGGCACTGGTGATGAACCACGCCTGCGTCACGGCGCTGGATCTGGTCCAGGGGCGGGCGTCGGGAGCGGTGGTGGAGGACCAGCTGACCGGAGCGCAGGCGACGGTGGCCGCCGGGGTAGTCGTCAACGCGACCGGCCCCTGGTCCGACACGGTGCGTCGCCTTGAGGACCCCGGGGCCACCCCTCTGCTGCGCCCCACCCGGGGTTCGCACTTGCTGGTGCCCCGCGAGCGGATCGGCCACGCGCATGGCATCACGTTCCTGAGCCCGATCGATGGCCGGGTGATGTTCGTCCTCCCCTGGGCCGACCGCTCCTACATCGGGACCACCGACACCGACGCGCCGGCCGAACCGGAACGGGTGGCGGCGACCCCCGAGGACGTTCTGTACCTGCTGCGCTCGGCGAACGCGATCTTCCCCGAGGCCCGGCTGGGCCCGGAGGACGTGTCGCTCACCTGGGCGGGGCTCCGGCCGCTGGTCCAGGCAGGCCGGGCGGGGCGGGCCGGGCGCGGGGCAAGCCCCGGGGCCCGCTCGCGGGAGCACGTGATCCAGGCCGGGCCGGCGGGGATGCTGACCATTGCCGGCGGCAAGCTGACGACCTTCCGGCGAATGGCGGCGGAACTGGTCGACCGGGCGCAACTCGCTCTGGGCCAGCGGCCCGGCGGCCGGGACGCC
>CAZFSA010000009.1:0-32593 GCA_964521535.1 uncultured Gemmatimonas sp. | reverse complement strand
AGCGTCGACAGTTTCTTCGCGTTGAAGGCGTTTCGGGACGCCGAGCGGCTGAGCGCCATCCGACCGCTCCCCGGCGGAGAGCCCTTCGACTCCGGGGCGCTTGCCGCGGCTGGCCGCGCCCGCGGTTTGGCCGAGGCCACGACCGGACACCTCATCCGGCACCATGGCTCGGACGCGGCGCGGGTGATCGCGCTGGTTGACGAACTGCCGGCGCTGAGCGAGCCGCTCCATCCCCATCACCCCTCGATCGGGGCCGAGGTGGTCCACGCCGTCCGGCACGAGTTCGCCCGGCGGCTGGACGACGTGATGCTCCGGCGCCTGGCGCTGGCGTACGAGACCGATGACGCCGGCCAGGCTGCCGTGGCGCCGGTGGTGGGCCTCATGGCCCGGGAGCTCGGATGGGACGAGGCCCGGATCGCCCTGGAGCTGGAGCGGCATCGCGAGGCGATCGGCACCGTGCCCGGGGGGCGGGAGTTATCTTCCCCCCGACCGGAACGGTGATCGATGGCAGAGCACTTGAGCGACCCCAACGTCTTCGAAACCGCCAACGCGGGCTTCGCGCAGGCGATCTACGAGGAGTTCCTTCGGGACCCTGCGTCGGTGGCGCCGGAATGGCGCCGGCTCTTCGAATCAGGACGAATCGGCGAGGTTCCGCCCCCGTCGAGTGGCAACGGCCCTGCGAGGGCACCCGGGAACGGGAAGGCCGTGGCCGGCGACGGCGCGGCAACCGCTGCGGCCCCGGCGCCGGGCGCGGTACCGCTCAGGGGCCCCGCCGCACGGCTCGCCGCCAACATGACCGAGAGCCTCTCGGTTCCCACCGCCACCACCTTCCGGCAGATCGCGGTGCGGGTGCTGGAGGCTGAGCGGGCCAGGCTCAACGCCGCGCTCCGGGCCGCCGGCCGCGCGGAGAAGCTGTCGTTTACGCACCTGATCGGCTACGCGCTGGTTCAGGCCGCGCACCAGCACCCGGTGATGGGGACCTCGTTCCTGTCGGTTGACGGCGTTCCGCACCGGGTCGACCCCGATGGAGTTCACCTGGGCCTGGCGGTGGACGTGGAGCGGAAGGACGGGTCGCGGGGGCTGGTGGTGCCGGTGCTTCGCCATGCCGACCGGATGGGCTTCGGCGAATACCTCGCCGCCTACGAAGCCATGGTCGACAAGGCCCGAAACAATCGGCTTCTGCCAGACGACTTCGCGGGAGCCAACATCACCCTCACCAACCCGGGCGGCCTGGGTACGGTGGCCTCGGTCCCGCGGCTGATGGCAGGCCAGGGCAGCATCATCGCCGTGGGCGCCATCGGGTATCCAGCCGAATTCACGGGCCTCGCCGCCGAGCGGCTTGCCGAGCTGGGGGTGAGCAAGGTGATGATGCTCACCAGCACCTACGACCACCGGGTGATCCAGGGGGCCGAATCGGGCGAGTTCCTCGCCACCCTGGACCGACTGCTCCAGGACCAGGCCGGGTTCTACGGGCGGGTGGCGTCCGACCTGGGGATCGCGGGTACCGCGACGGAACCGGCCCCGGCGGCCCCGCCCCGCGCGCGGCCCAGCGGGGCCATTCCAATGCCGGCGGCGACTCGGGCGCCAGCACCCGCGGAGCTGGCCCAGGTCGCGGCGGCGATGGGACTGGTCAAGGCCTTCCGAACCCACGGACACCTGGCCGCCCGGCTCGACCCGTTGGGCACCCCGCCGATCGGCGACCCGGCGCTGGACCCCGCCGCGCTGGATCTCACGCCGGAGGTGATGTCGCGGATTCCCGCCGCCGTGCTCAGAATCGCGGTCCCGGGCGCCACCCTGGCCGAGGCCCTGCCGCGGTTGGAGGAGACCTACTGCGGAACCATGGCCTACGAGGTGGAACACATCTCCAGCCACGAGGAACGGGTCTGGCTCAGGCAGCAGATCGAGTCCGGCGCCCATCGGTCCCCGCTGGAGGCATCCCGGCGAACCGCCCTGTACCAGCGTCTGGCCCAGGTCGACGCCTTCGAGAAGTTCCTCCACAAGGCCTACCTGGGACAGAAGCGGTTCTCGATCGAGGGCCTCGACGTGATGGTGCCGATGCTCGATCTGGTGATCGAGCTGGCCGCGGAGCAGGGTGCCCGGGAGCTGGTGTTGGGGATGGCCCATCGCGGGCGTCTCAACGTCCTGGTCCACACCGTGGGTCGGCCCTACGCCACGGTAATCGCGGAGTTCGAGGGGAAGCAGCCCGGCGCCGAGGGCGAAGACGAGGGGACCGGCGACGTCAAGTACCACGGAGGCGCCGAAGGCGCGGTGGCGACACCGTCGGGCCGGACCATCACCGTGACGCTGGCCCACAACCCGAGCCACCTGGAGTTCGTGGGACCGGTGGTGGACGGCCGGGCGCGGGCCCGGCAGACGCAGCGAAAAGGCGGGGGCGGGTACCACGACGCCTCGATCGCGCTGCCGGTCCTGATCCACGGCGATGCCGCCTTCGCCGGCCAGGGGGTGGTGCAGGAGACCCTGAATCTCGGGGCCCTCAAGGGCTACGGAACGGGTGGCACCGTGCACCTCATCGCCAACAACCAGGTCGGTTTCACCACCGATACCATCGACGCCCGGTCCACCCGGTACGCGTCGGACCTGGCCAAGGGCTTCGACATCCCGATCATCCATGTGAACGCCGACGACCCCGAGGCCTGCCTGGCCGCGGTGCGGCTGGCGATGATGTATCGGGACAAGTTCCGGAATGACGTCCTGATCGACCTGGTGGGATATCGTCGCCACGGCCATAACGAGGGCGACGAGCCGGGCTACACCCAGCCCCGGATGTACGAGCTGATCAAGGGCCATCCCAGCGTCCGGGAGCTGTACGGACGGGCGCTGGCGGCGGAAGGGGTGCTCTCCGCCGACGCCGTCTCGCGAGGCTATCAGGCCGCGTATGACCACCTGGTCGAGCTGCAGCACAGCTTCAAGGCCTCGCTCAATCACCCGGAGGTGAGGGAGGCCCCGCCCGCCCGGGTGCTGCGGACCGACCATCCCCCCACCGCGGTCAGCGCCGACCTGCTGGAGGCGCTGAATGAGCAGCTGCTGGCGTTCCCGGAGGGCTTCACGGTACACCCCAAACTCAGGCGCCAGCTGGAGCGACGGCGGGCCGCGATGGGCCCGGACGGCGGGATCGACTGGGGACACGCCGAGGCCCTGGCCTTCGCCTCGCTGCTGACCGAGGGGATCCCGATCCGGCTCACCGGTCAGGACACCGAACGGGGCACTTTCAGCCACCGGCACCTGGTGCTCCACGATGCCGTGTCCGGCAACCGGCTCTGCCCGATGCAGCGACTCCCCGGCGCGCTGGCGTCCTTCGAAGTTCACAACAGCCCGCTGTCCGAGCTGGCCACTCTGGGCTTCGAGTACGGCTACAGTACGGCCGCCCCCGACGTGCTGGTGCTCTGGGAAGCGCAGTTCGGCGATTTCATCAACGGCGCCCAGGTGATCGTCGACCAGTTCCTGGCCGCGGGATGGGCCAAGTGGGGAGTGACGTCACGGCTCACGCTGCTCCTGCCCCACGGGTACGAGGGGCAGGGTCCGGAGCATTCCAGTGCCCGGATGGAGCGATTCCTCCAGCTGGCGGCCGAAGGGAACATCCGGCTGGCCAACTGCACCACCGCGGCCCAGTACTTCCACCTGCTTCGACGCCAGGCCCGCCGGAGCCGGCAGCGGCCGCTCGTCATCTTCACGCCGAAGAGCCTGCTCCGGTTGCCGCAGGCATCCTCCCGGCTGGAGGACCTGACCGCTGGCGGCTTCCTGCCGGTCCTGGACGACCCGGTGGCGGGGACCCGGGCGCCGGAGATCTCTCGCGTAGTGCTCTGCACCGGCAAGGTGTACTACGACCTGCTGGCCGAGGCGGAGCGGCAGCAGGCCGAGCGACCGGCGCTGGTCCGGGTGGAGCGGCTGTATTCGTTCCCCGAGGAGGAGCTGGCCGCCGTCCTGGCCCGGTATTCAATGGCGCGAGAGGTGGTCTGGTGCCAGGAGGAACCGCGCAACATGGGAGCGTGGAGCTTCGTGGCGCCGCGGCTCCAGGCCCTGTTGGCGCCGGGGACTTCTCTTCGGTACGCTGGCCGGCCCGAGCGGGCCAGCCCGGCTGAGGGGTACCACGACGATCACGTCACCGAACAGGCCCGGCTGGTCGCCGAAGCGCTGGGATAGCCGGGGTAGATCGGGTTAGAGCGGCTTCTCCACCAACCCCCGCACCGTGTCCTTGATCCCCTCGGACAGGTGCTCGCCGTAGTGCAGCAGGAACACCCCGCGCGAGCGCCGGGCCAGGATAAAGGCCAGGAACGGCATGTCCGCCTTGGCCGCGTTGCAGGTCTTGCAGGCCAGGACCAGGTTGTCCGCCCGGTCGTAGGCCGATTGCCCGCGCCGCGGGTACACGTGATCCAGGGTGATCTCTTCGGGTCGGAAGGTCTCGCCGCAATAGGCGCAGACCGGCCCGTGGATGGCCATCAGCGCTTCACGGTGACCCTGGTAGGACTTGCTGCCCGTTCGACGGAGGGGCTTCGACACCCGGGGGGCGGTGGCAGCACCGCCGCGGCGGGAGGGTCTACCCACACGCAACTCCGATCATCACGGTGAAATGTAGTCGGCTCGGCGGCCGCCGTCACCTCCAACGGCTTGGGAGCCATCCGCAGCGCGATTATTCTTCGGCCGTTCCGCCGGCCCGCAACCGCGTGTCCCCGCCGCTGGAAGGAGCGAGACCCTGTCGGCTCCCGCCATCTCCACTGCCCCAGGCATGTCCTCCGACTCCCCCTTCGACGCCCGCGCGTGGCGGGCCGTAAACACCATCCGCGTCCTGGCAATGGATGCGGTGGAACAGGCCAGATCGGGCCACCCCGGGACGCCGATGGCCCTGGCGCCCGCGGCCTTCGTCCTCTGGACCCGGCACCTCAAGCATGCGCCCACCGAACCGGACTGGGCGGACCGCGATCGGTTCGTGCTCTCCTGCGGGCATGCCTCGATGCTCCAGTACGCCCTGCTCCACCTCACCGGCTACCCGCTCCCGCTCTCCGAGATCCGGGCCTTCCGCCAGTGGGGCTCCCGCACCCCCGGACACCCCGAGCGGGGACACCCGGTCGGCGTCGAGGTCACCACCGGGCCCCTGGGTCAGGGGGTGGGCAACGCGGTCGGGATGGCGATGGCCGAACGGTTCCTGGCGCACCGGTTCAACCGGCCCGGACACGAAATCATCAATCACCGCACCTGGGCGCTGGTGAGCGACGGCGACCTGATGGAGGGGGTGGCGAGCGAGGCTGCCTCGCTGGCCGGTCACCTCCGGCTCGGCAAGCTGACGCTGATCTACGACGATAACCGGATCACCATCGACGGCCCCACCGATCTCGCCTTCAGCGAGGACGTGCCCCGGCGGTTCGAGGCCTACGGCTGGCGGGTGCTCCGGGTCCCCGATGGCAACGACCTCACGGCGATCGACGCGGCCCTGGTCGCTAGCCGGGCGGTGGAGGACCGGCCGACGCTAATCGTGCTCCGGACCGTGATCGCCGATCCGGCTCCCACCAAGCGCGGCAGCTCCGAAACCCACGGGGCTCCGATCGGCGCCGAGGAGGTGGCCCGGACCAAGGCGGTGCTCGGCTGGCCGCCGGAGCCCTTCTTCGTGCCCGACGAGGCGCGCGAGCTGATGGCCGAGTGCGGCCCCCGCGGCGCGGCGCTGGTGGAGGACTGGAAGGCGAGACGCGAGGCCTACCAGGCCGAGCACCCGGCGCTGGCCCAGGAGATGGACCGGTGCCTGGCCGGCCTGTTGCCCATCGGCTGGGAGGCGGCGGTTCCAGGGTTCGGTTCCTCGGACAATCTGGCAACCCGGCAGGCCTCGGCCCAGGTCCTTCAGGCGCTCTCGACTGCTGTCCCCTGGCTGGTGGGTGGCTCGGCCGATCTGGCCGGCAGCACCGGCGTTCTGATCAAGGGCACCGAGCTTTTCCGACCCGGTGGGGCAGGACAGAGCGTGGCGTGGGGCATCCGGGAGCATGCCATGGCTGCGGCACTCAATGGTCTGGCGGCCCACGGCGGCATCCGGCCCTATGGCTCCACCTTCCTGGTCTTTGCCGACTATATGAAGCCGTCGATCCGGCTCGCCGCGCTGATGCACCTCCCGGTGATTTACGTCTTCAGCCACGATTCGATCGGCGTGGGCGAGGACGGTCCCACCCACCAGCCGGTGGAACAGCTCGCGATGCTCCGCAGCATCCCCAACCTGGCAGTGATTCGACCTGCGGACGCGGCCGAAACGGCTGAAGCCTGGAGGATGGCCCTGGATCGCCACGACGGTCCCACCGCGATCGTGCTGACCCGGCAGAAGGTGCCCGGCCTGGCGCGGATGCCCGACGTGTCGCTGGCCCGGCACGGCGGGTACGTGGTGTTCGACCCGGACCAGGCGCCGGAAGCGATCGTGATCGCCACCGGATCCGAAGTCGCGCTGGCGCTGGCGGCGGCTCGTGAGCTGTCGGCCAGCGGGTTTCCCACCAGAGCGGTGTCACTGCCGTCGTGGGAGATCTTTGCAGCGCAACCGCGGCACTATCGGGAGACGGTCCTCCCGCCGGCCATCCGGGCCCGGGTGTCGGTGGAGGCGGCCACCACGTTCGGCTGGCGGCAGTGGGTGACCGACGCTGGCGAAACGCTGGGCATCGACCACTTCGGCGCCTCGGCGCCTGGAGAGCGGCTGTTCCAGGAATTCGGCTTTACCCGCGAGCGGGTGGCCGAGGCAGTGCGCCGGGCGCGCGAAAGGAGCCGGTGATGGCCGAGAATCCTCTGGTCCGGCTGGGTCAGTTGGGGCAGAGCCCCTGGTACGATTTCATCACCCGGGAGCTGATGGCCTCGGGCCGACTGGAGCGGTTGATTCGCGACGACGGGCTCCTCGGGATGACCTCGAACCCCACGATCTTCGAAAAAGCGGTGGCCGCAAGCACCGACTACGACGCGGACATCGCGCAGGCGGCGGCGGGCGCCGATGCCCGGGGAATCTTCGAATTGCTCGCTGTGGCCGACGTCCGGACCGCCTGCGATCTCTTTCGGCCCACCTACGACGTCACGCAGGGCCGGGACGGGCTGGTGTCGCTGGAGGTCTCGCCCGCGCTGGCCCACGACACCGAGGGGACCGTGGTGGAGGCGGAACGGCTCTGGGCCCAGGTGGGCCGGCCCAACGCGATGATCAAGATCCCCGGCACCCTCGCCGGCCTCCCGGCGATCCGGCGGGCCGTGGCGGCGGGGATCAACGTGAACGTGACCCTGCTCTTCTCGGTGGGTCGGTACCGCCAGGTGATCGACGCGTTCATGAGCGGGTTGGAAGACCGGTTGGCGCAGGGCCTGCCGGTGGACCGGATCGCGTCAGTGGCGAGCTTCTTCGTGAGCCGGGTGGACACGCGGGTGGATCAATTGCTTCGAGCAGTCGGCGCGCCGGATGCGCTGTTGGGGCAGGCCGCCATCGCCAACGCGGCGATGGCCTACGCGGCCTTCGAGGAGTCACTGGCCACGCCCCGGTGGGCCCGGCTCCGGGCGGCGGGCGCGCAGCCCCAGCGGCCACTCTGGGCCTCCACCAGCACCAAGGACCCGCGGTACCCCGACGTCTACTACGTCGAGGCGCTGATCGCGCCGGATACGGTCAACACCCTCCCGCCCGAGACCTTCGATGCCTACCGGGATCACGGGCAGCCCGCGGTGCGAATCCGCGAGGCGATGACCGCGGCGCCGGCCCGGCTCCAGGCCGTGGAGGCGTCGGGGGTGAGCCTGGACGAGGTGACCGGGTATCTGGAGGCAGACGGGGTCGCCAAGTTCGCGGCCTCGTACCAGGCCCTGCTCGACCGGATCGACGCCAAGGCTGGGGCGCTGCAGGACTCCTCGACGGCGCACCACCAGCAGTGAAAGCGCTCGCAAGGCATCTCATGCTTCCCTAAGCATCTTACTGGAGTACCCCGGAGGGCGGGCTGCCGCGGTACGATGGCCGACCCGCTCGTCGGACACCGATACGCCGAGGCCCCGACTGCCTGCCGCAGGTACAGCCAGGCTAGGGAACGACTCGAAGCGGCAGGACCGCGGTGAGTAGACCAACGCGCTCGTAGAACACTCTTACCACGAGTCCCGACTCCCCCACCCCGCGCCCGGTGACCAGGCCCGTCGCGGACACCACGGCAATCGAGGTATCGGCGATCGTCCACCGCACCGAGTCGGCGGTCACGTTGGTCGTGAGCGTCATCTGGACCGACCCGCCGACCCGCAAGCGCCCGTCGTCCAGCACGGGGCCCACGGTCAGCGAGGGAATCGACGGTCTTGCCGGGGGCGGGACGGACGGCGAGGTCTGATCGGGTTGACCGCAACCAACGGCGAGGGCCAGCCCTCGAAGCCCGACCAGCCAGGTCACTGTTCGTCGGCGAGACATGTCTCCCTCCCGCCCTAGGGGAAGTGGTACTTCAAATTGATCAAGCTCTGGCAGAGGAACACCGTGTTGGGCGGTGGTGGGTCCGTACCTGCCACCGAGGGGCACCGCGCAGCATCCAGTTTCCCGGGGCGTCGGCACCCGGGGCCCGCCGCGACCCAGCGCCCCCCTGAATAGCTCTCATGGCATGAGTGAAGCCGCCAAGAGGCAAGATCACGGCGAGCCTAGGGCATGACTCGAAGCGGCAAGACCGCGGAAATCTGACGCACCCGTTCGTGGAACACTCTCACCGTCAGGCCCGACTCCCCCACCGCCCGCCCGGTGACCAGCCCCGTCGGGGACACCACTGCAATCGACGTATCGGCGATCGTCCACCGCACCGAGTCGATGGTCGCGTTGGTCGTGAGCGTCATCTGGACCGACCCGCCGACCCGCAAGCGCCCGTCGTCCAGCACCGGGCTCACGATCAGGGTGACCGGTGGGGTGGGAGGAACCGGCGCCGGGGAAGACGGGCCTTGAGTTTGATCGGAATGGAAACAACTGACCGGAAACATCAACAACCCGGCAACAACGAGCAAACGCGGGAACGATGGCGGGCCAGCCACGACGGACTCGGTTAATGAAGGTGGTATTTCAAGGTGCCCAGGTCGTTCTTGATCCCCGAGACCGGACTGAACACCGTGGGGGACGGGCCGTCGGCGCCCCAATGAAGGCCCATGAACTTGACCTGCGCCGGCAAGAACCCAACCCACATGAAAACCGGCCCGCCGCTGTCACCCGTGCCGTTTGGCATGTGGTTGATGTAGCTCTGGCAGAGCAGCACCGCGTTGGGGGGAGGTGGGTCGTCGTAGCCCGCACCGAGCGGCACCGTGGCGCAGGTACGCCCCAGGTCGCGCTGGCCGATCTTGAATCCGGTCTTGGCCGCTACATTGTAGATCTGGTTCCCGGGCGGAGTCGGCACGCCCAGGCCGATCTCAAGCGCGAGGCCAAACTCGAACGGCCACGGGGCCGTCTCCATGGGATACGCGATCCAGCCGCCCAGCCAATTGCTCCCGTCGAGATACTTCACCAGGGCAGCATCGCTCCACCGGCAGAGTTTGCCAGCCGGGCAAGCGCCACCGGCAAACAACCCCGGATCCGTGTGGTCGCCGATGGCAATCGGCGGGAGGGTGTCCGGGTACGACCGGCCAGGAGGCAGGTTGCTCGGCTGGTACCACCGGGGGTTGCCGCCCAGGGAGTCGACCTCGAAGAGCGACTGAGTGCAGTGGGAGTTCGTCAGGAACAGCGGATCTGGCGATCCGACCAGAACAACATTCGCACCCAGGGTGCAGAACCCCGTGACTGATGCCGGTACCCCGTTGATGATCTTTCGATAGGCAAGTTCGACCTGCATCCCGGCCAACGGCGGACGCCGATACCCGATCAAGCTGTCAACCCACGGGCCACGCAACCGGGGTTGCGGCCGCGCCCTGGCCGATGGTTGCACGAGGAAGGCAGCTTCCGGAATCCCGATGTCCTCGGAGAGCGCTCGCACGGCAGCCGTTGCCGTGACGTCGTCGATCCCGACCTCGATCCGATTGGAGCGTTCGTCGATGTCGCTGTACGTCATCGCGGCAGGCATTCGGTCGTCGAACGCCCGGCGCCACCGATAGAGCTTAGCCCAGCCCCGCCGCGCGCCCCGAAACGAGAGCGGGAGATTCCGAAAGAGGTCCAGATCGCTCCACTCCGGACTCCGGCGGACCGCGTCGTCGAAGGCGCTGGCGACGGCCGGGATCGCGGTCGTGTCGGTCACCAGGACCACCACTACCTGACCCTCGAGAAACGCTCCGGCGAAGGAGGGCGCCCGACCTGCAATGCCAAGGAAGGCCTCATCGAGGCTACCCGGTTCTACCTGCCCTGTAGCAGCAACTCCCGAGACCGCAATGAGTTCCGGGCCGACCGGGGGGGGGGACAGGACCGGCCTGCTCGGCTACTCCGCAGGCCGACAGCGCGAGTACCACTGCCAGCGGGGATCGGGGCATGGGCCGTTTCCTGTTACATCCGTTCCCACGGTAGTACGTCAGGCGTGATCACACAATAGATCAGCCGACCTGAGCCTACCTGACCGACAGGGCGCCTGGCCCTAGCTAGATCTCCTCAGGCGGCCGAAGCGCCAGACCCTCGCTCCGGGTCACCCAGAGGCTGGTCAGCAGGTCCCCGGTCACGTTCGGCACGGTCCGGCACATGTCCAGAATCCGGTCCACGCCGAGGATCAAGGCGATCCCCTCGCCGGGCACCCCCACCATGCCTAGCACCATCACCAGCAAGGGGATCGAGCCGCCCGGCACGCCGGCCACACCCACGGCCGTGATCACCGCCATCACCACCACGATCACCTGGGTGCCGAGGGTGAGGTGCACGCCGAACACCTGGGCCAGGAAGAGCACCGTCATCCCCTCGAAGAGCGCGGTGCCGTTCATGTTCATGGTGGCCCCCACCGGCAGCACGAACCCGGCGATCTCCTTCGGGACCCCGAACTTGGCCTCGGCGGTGCGGATGGTCGTGGGCAGGGTGGCGCTGGAGCTGCTGGTGGAGAACGCGGTGATCATCAGCTCCTCGGCCCGCTTGAAGAACTTCACCGGACTGATCCCCGCCAGGAACCGGGCCGCGAGGCCGATTACACCGAACTGGTGCAGCGCCAACGCGCCCAGGATGGTCACCACGTAGACCAGCAGCGACTGGAGCAGGTTCCATCCGAACTTGGCGGTGACCGAGAAGATCAGGCAGAACACCCCGATGGGGGCCAGCTTCATCGCGAAGCCGATCATCACGATCACCGCGTCGCCGATGCCTTCCAGCAGCCGCATCACCGGCGCCGCCCGTTCGGCCGAGACGAAGGTGAGGGCGATCCCGAAGATCAGCGAGAAGAAGATCAGCCCCAGCATGTCGCCGCTGGCCGCGGCGGCCACCGGGTTCCGGGGAACGATGTTGACGAAGGTGTTCACCCCGAAGGAGACCTGCTCCGCCGCAGCCACCCGCTGGCCGGCCTCACCGGCGTACTCGGCCATCAGCGCCTGTTGCACCGCCGGATCGACGCCGTCCCCGGGGCGCACCAGGTTCACGATCACGAGGCCGATCACCACCGCGACGGTGGTGGTGGTGAGGAAGAAGCCCAGGGTCTTGGCGCCGATCCGGCCCACCCGCCGGATGTCGCCCAGGGAGGCCACGCCCATGCTCACGGAGGTGAACACCAGGGGCACCACCACCATGAAGAGCATCCGGAGGAAGATCTGCCCCACCGGCTGGGTGACCGTGTCAACCAGCCAGGTGAGGGCGGCATTGCCCTTCCAGAACAGGTTGGCCGCGACGCCGGCCGTGGCGCCGGCGAGGAGGCCGATGAGGATCTTGGTATGCAGGGGCATGCCCCTGGCGGCGGCGCTCGTCACCGGCTGGCTCCGGAAATGGCTGACGGCAATGTCCCGCGGAACGCGGGTGCGACTCCCCAGGGTCGGCGGGCCGGCCCGGGGTGGGCAACTTATCTGGATCGGGCAGTCCCGCCAGGGGCCCGACTAGAAACGCCGAATCTCGACCGTATCCGGTGGCGGGATGGTCAGGGAGTCGACCACCGGGCGCCCGGCCTTGGGCTGTTTCTCCCGGGGACGGCGGGGCGGCGGGCTCCGGGTCCAGATCACCACCACCCCGCAGCGGGCCTGGGCGCTCTCCAGCTCCGGGGGCGTGTCGGCCGGCCCGGAATAGACCTCGATCCCCTCGACCTCGTGCACCGGGGTGAGGTAGGCGATGGCCGGGTCGGAGGGAATGCCGTCCATGAAGAACGCCGGGTTGCAGCCCCGCGGGGCCCGGGCCATGCGGACAAAGCAGACCTGGCTGGTGCGGCACTCGATCCGGACGCCCGGCAGCATCCGGAGCGCGTCGGGCACGGTCGCCACCTGACGCCTCTCCAGGTCGGCCCGGGTGACATAGCGGCCCCGTCCCTCCGACTTTCGCCGGAGCCAGTCGACCGGGCCGTGGTTCGGGGTCTCCTCGACCTTGAGCTCGGGCAAACGTACGGCTTCGGCGTCGGTGAGAACCTCGAGGTCCACGGTCTGGCGGTGCTTGAGCTCGATCGGGGAAGACACGGTGGCGTACCCGATGGCCGAGACCCGCACCAGGTATCGGCCCGGCATGAGCGCGGGGAATTCGAACTCTCCGCGATGGTCGGTCTGCACCAGAAACTCGGTGCCGACCAGGGCCACCCGTGCCCCCTCGATCGGCCGGCCGCTCCGGTTGACCTTGAACACACCCTTGATGATCCCGGTGCCGTCCTGGGTCGGAGCGGTCGCCGGGAACGCGGCGACCAGGGCGGCTGTCATCATGAGATACCGCATGACCTGCACCTCCCCGGCCTTCACGGATCCATCCCGCGCCGGGTCCAGAGGGCGATCGCACCCCCACAGCGAGCCGCCTCGTTGTTGATTTCCGGCGGGGTCTCCGACGGACCGCGATAGACCTCGATGCCGTGCACGTCGTTGGGATTGGTGGCTTCGAGCACAGCCATCGAGGTCGGAATCCCGTCCACGAACACCGCGGGGCCGCAGTTGCGGGGGTCGCGGTTGAGCCGGACCTGACACCCGAGCCCGTAGCAGTTCATCCGTACGTTGGGCAGGAAGCGGATCAGGTCCAGAATCCGCATCGGCTTTCGCTGAAGAATTTGCTCCCGGGTGATGAACCGCCCACTGCCCGTCGCCATCCGGCGTTCGAACTTGGTGAGTTCCCTCAGTCGCTCCGGTTGGACCTCACCATCGACGTAGATGGTCGGGAGCAACTGGCCGACGCTGTCGGTCCGGAACTCGAGGTCCTTGTGCTCGCCCTCCTCCAGCCTGACGAGCGCGGACAGGGGCGCGAAGCCGAGCATCAGCGCCTCGAGTTGGTAGGCGCCGGGCTTCAGGTTGTCGAAGAGGAACCGACCAACCGAGTCGGTGGTGGCGGACTTGCGCTGGGAGAGGAGGGTGACCCGAACCCCGCCAACGGGCGAATTGTCGGCCGAGGAAACCACCCGACCAGCGATCGAGGCCCGCTTGTCCTGGGCCAAGCCGGGCGCTGGCGCCCACACCGACAGGCCCCACCCGACGGCGACTCCGAGTGTCCAGCGGACCATGCGACTGCCGTCCCTCATGCCCCACCCCCTTCCCTCTGGGGGGTTTGGAAGGCGCCGGGCGGATTCGAACCGCCGGATGGAGGTTTTGCAGACCTCTGCCTTACCACTTGGCTACGGCGCCGGAACCGGGAAACTGCCACTGGCTCCGGCCGTTCGCAAGCTGAATCGCCAGGCCTCCCAGGCGGTACACAAATCCCGCGTGACCAGGGTTACCGCAGACTCGGCCCCAGGAACACGGCATTGGCGAACACCGCCAGAAGGCCCCGCCAGAGGTCGCGGAAGTTGGGGTCGACCGCAAACGCGACGACCCGGCCGCGACCCACCGGCTCCGTCCAAAGATACGGTGCGCCACCCAACCGCGCCGGCACCTCCGGCCAAAGATACCCTGCCAGCCGGAGCCGATCGACCGGGGCGTAGCGAACCGGCGCCTCGCCAGCGCGCAAGTCGTTGGGAACAACAAAGATGGTGCCGCCCATCGCGGGAACGGGCATCTCGGGGCTGGCGACTCCCGCCAGCAGGGGCGAGAGGGTGTCGACCGTTGCCCTTGCGATCGCGCCGGGAACGAAGGCCGGCAGCGGGGCCCCGCCCGCACTGTCCGCCCGGGCCGTATCCCGCCGGAGCCGGAGGCGGGACAGACCGACCTGCTCGGAGGCCACCCACGCGCTGGCCCCGTCCATGGTGATCAGGGTGCCCCCGTCTCGAACCCAGCGCCCCAGGCGCTCCCGGCCGCCATCGCCCAGGACCCTACCCAGTTGGGCGCCATTGGCGCCGGGAAGCACCACGACGTCGAAGGCATCGAGCGCGTCGGCCAGGGCCATGGCATCGATGGTGGTGACGGGGTACCCGAGGCGCTGGTCGAAGGCGTACCAGGCGAAGCCAAAGGAGTTGCCGGAGATCGGCGGCCCGCCCACCAGCGCAACGCGAGGCGCCTTGACGAAGAACACGCTGTTGCTGCCCAGATCGGTGCCGGCATCGACAGCCGCCGTGGCCAGGGGCAGGACCCGCGCCCCGGTTTCGGTGATGAGCCTGGCCATGAGGTCATGAAGGCGGTCGGGATTGGCGGCTACCCGAACCAGGAAGGCCCCGCGCGGAAAGGACCCGCGGTCCACCACGAAGCTGCGCGGAGCAAACCAGACCCGAATTCCCGAGGCCAGGAGGCTGGCCAGCAGACGGAGATGCGACTCCGGGCCCGGCTCAAAGGCGTAGGCGGCGCTGGCCCGGCCTACCGGTGTAGGCAGCGAGGCGATCCACTCCACCCGCTCTGCGCCCGGGGGCACGGTGCCGAGGGTCCAGGCCCGAACCCGGAAGAGATACGGAAGCGACCACGCCGTGATGTCGTAGAATCGATTGGCGCGGCCGGTGCGTCGGCTCTCCAGCTCCTCCCGGATGAAGACGGAGTCGAGCTCGGCGTCGGGCTCGAGCAGGGCCTTGGCCAGCCGCCCCTGCGGCTGGGCCAGATCGACCAGGTAGGTCCCGGCCTCCAGCCTGGTGGCACGGGCTGCGGGCTCGCCGTAGGCGATGGCCGGGATGGTCAGCTCCCGCGTCAGCCGGTGCACCTGGATTCCGTTGCCCGCCAGCCGCTGGACCAGCGAGTCGGCGCGCCCGTCGCCGTCGCGTTCCAGCGCCACGGCCCGGAAGGGATAACGGGCCGCGTCGGTCACGGCGGTTTCCCGAAAGTGGAGGTAGTCGCGGACCCGCTCGCGGGCCCGTCGGGCGGAGGTGACGACGGTCGCCCAGGCGGCGGTGTAGTGATGGTGGGCGGCCTGGTGGAGCGTGAGCACGGTGCCGTCGCGGCGGCGCACCGCTCCGCCCTGGCTGGAGGCCTGCTCGTAGGTCATGCCCACCGCACCGGTGAGGATCGGCCAGGATACGCCGTAGCCGGGGTAGAACTCGTCGTAGCCCTCCCGCCGGAAGTAGGGCCACCCGTGGGCATCGAACGCGGCGGCGTTGGCGGCCGCGAAGATGTCCCACCATTTCAGGATGGAGGCGTGGACGTTCTTGTTGATCGGCTCCATGGGAGGCGCGAAGAAGTAGCTCGCCTCGGAGCCCTGCTCGTGGAGATCCACCGCCACGTGGGGCCACCAGTGGAGGAAGGTGGCGACCCGGCCCCGGGTCTCCGGATGGGAGTGGATGAACCAGTCCCGGTTGAGGTCGAAGTAGTAGTGGCTGGTGCGGGGACCGGGCCAGGTGCCAGCGTGGACCATCGCGGCCGGGTGATCGGGCACCGGCCCCGCGCCCCGCCGGCGCCTCACATCCTGGGCGTGGCGCTCGTGGCCGTCGGGATTCTGGACCGGGTCGATCAGGATCACCGTGCCATCCAGCACCATCCGGGTGAGGCTGTCGCGTCCGGCGGAGAGCTGGTACAGGAGGGCGACGGCCGCTTCGACTCCCGACGCCTCTCCCCCGTGCACCGTGTACCCCAGCCAGACGATCGCGGGGAGCCGCTCGGCGGCCGTCCGGACCTCGGCCCGCCGGGCGGGGTCCGCCGCCGCCACCAGGCGGGCGTCCTGGCGAATCTCCTCCAGCCGCTCCTGATTCCGCTCGCTGGTGGCGATGACCAGCATCACCTCGCGGCCCTCTGCGGTCCGGGCGACCGTGTCGAGCCGAATCCGCCCGCTCATCCCTACCAGGCGCTCGAGGTAGCGCATCAGAAGGTGATGGGGCGTGAATCGCTCCCCGACCTCGTAGCCCAGTACCGCCGCCGGGGTCGGCACCCGGGGATCGAAGTCGCCGCCGGTGGCGAACGGGTGCTGGGCCAGCGCCGGCCCGGCACCCAGCATCGCCAGGGACGTTCCCCACGCCAGGGAGGTCGCGCGGACCGGGCGGGAATGGCCGGAGAGGGACCTGATCATCGGACTGCTCCGTGCTGGCGGATGCGGACGCCTACCGATCGAGCCGCAAAGTGGTGCTGTTGAAGACGAAACCCTTGCCGATGGCCAACTCCCAGCGGTCCCGGGCCAGGCCGGCTCCGCCCACCCGGCCCAGATCCACCCGGAGCGGCTCCAGGCCGGTGTCGATGGTCACCCCGAACCGGAGACCCAGACCCACGGTGTAGCCGGTCCGCCGGCGGGAGCCCGCATACCAGGCCCCGCCGTAGTCCGCGAAGGCAGCGAGACCGAGGCCCATTGACCGGAGCAACTGGTCGGTGATGGTGTACCGGTACTCGCCGGACAGGAAGAACGCCCGGTCGCCGGTAAAGGTGTGCTGGCCGAAGCCCCGGGGGCCGAGAACCAGACCGAGGTCGAATTCCGCGCCGGGCATCGGGTTCTTCTGCCATCCGTGCCCCGCAAATGCCACTGCCAGTTGCCGGGGCGCGGGCTTGAGCACGGCCATCGCCCCGAGATGCACCGAGCCGGAGTCGATCCAGCCCGACTCGGTGATCCGGGCCAGGGCCGAGGCCCCGAACCGGGCAAAGCCGCCAGGGAATCCGGCGCCGGCCCGCACCGAGACATTCGGCACCAGGCCGTTGTCGCGATACCCGAAGGCAGCCGGCGTGAGGTAGAGCCCGGCGTGGAGGACCAGGCTCAGATCGACGTCCTCTTCGCGGCCGAAACCCTCGATGCCCTCGCTGACCAGGAAGCGGGCCTTCCGCCACTGGACGTAGGCGCCCACGGCGCCGGATACCGATCGCCCCAGGGTGTCGACGCGGGCCTGCTCGGCGTAGTCATCGCGCCGGAGCTGGCCGGCGATCCCCCAGCGCAGGTAGGTGCGGGGGGTCGCCACCGGCGCGAAGCTCATGCCGCCGCTCGCGAGCCAGAACCGGCGCTGGAGGATCTCCCCGGGGTCCGGCGCGCCCTCGAAGTACCGGAGCACCCGCTCCCGCCGCTCCTCGCCACTGACGTACCAGGCGGACGTGGACGAGGAGGACAGGAACGGAAGGTATACGCTGAGCCACCCCAGGTGACCGTCCGACCGGCGGTCATAGATGGTCGAGACGCCCACGCTGTTGCGAAAGAGCCGCTGGCGCTGGCCCTGAAAGAGGACCGCCGAGCGGTCGGGCGTGTCGCGGTAGCGGACACCGAGAAAGGTGGCCGTGCCGAGAAAGTTCTTTTCCTGCACCCCGGCCGACCACGTCAGCCCCCGCCGGCCGCTGCCGGACCGGCTGAAGGCGAAGTCGGCTCTGGTACTGAAGGCGTCCTGGGTGGTCACTCGGAGCACCAGACCCGAGTCGGTCCGGACCGAGTCGACCCGGACCCGCCGGAACACCCGGAGCGCCCTGAGGTTGCGCTCGGTCTCGGCCACCCGGGCCGAGTCGTAGATCTCGCCCGGCCTGACCAGGAGCTCGCGGCGCACCACACTCGGCCTGGTGGTGATGTGCAAGCCGTTGGTGAGGCGGGGAATGAGCCCGTGGGCCTCGTGGGGTGGGAAGACGTCCCAGTTCCGGATCTCGACGGCCCGGATCCGGTGCGGGTCCGCACCGGCTGAATCCGACCCGGCCTGCGCCCAAAGCCACCCGTGGCCGCCAAGACCCAGGGCGACCGTGGCGAGGACGACCAGCGGGCGCCGGCGGCGACCCGCGGCGCCGCTCAGGCGAGACTCTCGAGCAACCGCCAGAGTTCCAGCGCGCTGAATTCGTGAAACCGCCGGAGGAGATCCTGCTCCGAGCACTCGACGAAGATCCATCCGGTCGACCGCTGCGCGCCGTCCGAAACGAAATGCACCCGCCCCCGGGTCGGCTGGGTGTCGGTTCTGGTCTCGAAGTAGACCCGCCACTGCACGCCGCCCCGCGCCAGATCGCCGAGGAACCGGGCACCCGGAACGTCGGGGAGTTCTGCCGTCGACGATGAGGCCATGAAGCGGACTCCGCGAGGTGCTCTGGATGGTAGCGGCACCTGCGGGGAGGGACAAGGCGGCATCGACTCCGCCCGGGTAGCGGCCTACCTTTCGGCCCCATGTCGTCTCCCCCGATGGCACGCTGTCCCCGCTGCGGCGCGCCGGCCGCGGGTCGCTTTTGCGGCGAGTGCGGCGCCCCGGCGGGCGGTCGGTGCGAAGCCTGCGATGCCCCGCTCGCCGCCGGAGCCCGCTTCTGCCACCGCTGCGGCCGCAGCCACCTGCCCCGGATCCCCGTCCGCCAGGAGCGCCGAGCCTGGGCCGTGGCAACCCTGGTCAGCCTCGTCGCCGTGGGGTTCGTGATCTACGAGATGCGAAAGCCCTCCCCCGAGGCGGCCGGCTCGTCGCCCCCGGCTGCCGCCGGGGCCATCGGGGGGGCGGGACCGGTCCGCGGACCGGATATCAGCGGGATGTCGCCGCGGGAGCGCTTCGATCGGCTCTTCGATCGCGTGGTGGGAGCCGCGGAACGGCAGCAGCCCGACACCGTCGCTCTCTTTGCCCCGATGGCGCTGGGCGCCTACGCCCTCCTCGACGCGATCGACATCGACGCCCGCTACCACGCGGCCATGATCCACCTCGTCGTGGGTGAGCTGGCCCAGGCCAGGGCCCTGGCCGACACCATCGAGGCCGAGGTCCCGGGGCACCTCTTCGGCGCCGTCATCCGGGGCGAGGTGGCCGAGGCCGAGAACGATCTGGCCGGCCTGCAGCGGGCCTACTCCGCGTTCCTCGGCGCCTGGGACCGGGAGCAGGCGGCCGGCCGAACCGAATACGCCGAGCACCAGATAATTCTCGAGGATTTTCGCACCCGGGCGCTGGCGAACCAGCGAAGGTGAGCACCATGCAGATCCACGTCGCCCACAGCCCCGACTCCGACGACGCCTTCATGTTCTACGCCCTGGCAGAGGGCCGGATCGATACCGGCCAGCTTGAGTATGTCCACGAGCTGGCCGACATCGAGACCCTGAACCGCCGGGCCCTCCGGGGCGAGCTCGAGGTCACGGCCGTCTCGATTCATGCCTACGCCCACCTGGCCGACCGGTACGCGTTGCTCGGGAGCGGTTGCTCCATGGGCGACGGCTACGGGCCGCGGCTGGTGTCCACCGCGCCACCTGCGGGGGACCCTCGAGAGGCCGTTCGGGGTCAGCAGGTCGGGATTCCGGGAACGCTGACCACCGCCTGGCTGGCGCTCCAGCTCTACCAGCCAGAGGTGGAGCCAGTGGTGATGCCGTTCGACCTGATCGAAGGCGCGGTCCGGAACGGGGAGGTGCCCTTCGGCCTCCTGATCCACGAAGGCCAGCTCACCCACCAGGACGAGGGCCTCCCGCTCTGGGTGGACCTGGGGGCCTGGTGGCTGGCCGAGACCGGTCTGCCCCTTCCCCTCGGCGGGAACGCGGTGCGGCGAGACCTCGGTCCGGTCGTGATCGCCCAGATCGCCCGCGACCTGCGGGCCAGCATCGAGTACGCGCTGGCCCACCGCGCCCCGGCCCTGGTCCATGCCGGACGGTTCAGCCGGGGCCTGAGCCCGGAGAAGACCGACCGCTTCGTGGGGATGTACGTAAACCAGTGGACCGTCGACTACGGGCCCCGGGGCCGGCAGGCCGTGCAGCTGCTCCTCGACCGGGGTCATGAGGCGGGGCTGATCCCGGGCAGGGTGGCCGTTGAGTTCGTCGGCTGAGCCCCGGAGCGAGGCCGGCCGACCAACTCAGGCCTCTTGCCGGCACCCGTCAACCGTCCCAGATTCAGGCACTTAGGCCCAGACCCGGAACGCTCCCGTGGAGCCAACCGCCACCGCGCCCTTCTCCCCTCCCGGGACCACGACCAAGCCCCCGGTCGGGATTCTGGTCGTGGACGACGAGGAGCCGATTCGCGGCGCCCTGAAGCGGTTCCTCTCGCAACAGGGGTTCGTGGTCAGCACCGCGGCGGACGGGGCGGCCGCGATCGAGGCCCTCCAGCAGCAGAAGATCGCCTGCGTGCTGCTCGATGTCCGGCTCCCCGACGCCAGCGGGGTGGATCTGGTGCCCCGGATCCTCGAAGCCGAGCCTACTGCAGCCGTCCTGATGCTGACGGCCGTCAACGACGCCGCGAGCGCCGCGCTCTGCATGCAGCGGGGCGCGATGGACTACCTCACGAAGCCGGTCGACCTCAGCGACCTGCTCCGGGCCATTCAGCGGGCCCTCCGGCGCCGCGACACCCTGATCGAGAGCCAGCAGATCAACCACTGGCTCAAGGAGGAGGTCGCGATCCGGACGGCCGAACTGCGGATGGAGCGGGCCAATCTGGAGCGGATCTCGGTGGCGACCCTCGAGGCGCTGGTCAACGCGCTCGAGGCCAAGGATCCCTACCTCCGGGGTCACTCGGCCCGGGTGGCCGACCTCGCGGCCACCGTCGCCGCGGAAATGGGGCTCGGGGAGGAGGAGGTGGAGGTGATCCGGACCGCCGGCCGGCTTCATGACATCGGGAAGATCGGAACCCGGGAAGAGGTCCTGAACAAGCAGGGCCCCCTGACCGACGAGGAGTTCGAGCACGTCAAGCATCACCCGGTCACCGGCTCGCAGATCCTGGCTCCGCTGGGCCATCTTCGGCACATCATCGACATCGTGCGGAGTCACCACGAGCGGTGGGACGGCAAGGGCTATCCCGACAGCCTGGCCGGCGAGCAGATCCCCCTCGGCGCACGCATCATCGGGGCGGTGGAGATCTACGATGCGCTCACCACCTCCCGGCCCTACCAGGAAAAGATGGTGCCCGAACTCGCCATCGAGCGGCTCCGGGACCTCGTGGGCACGGTCATCGACCCCAAGGTGCACCGGGCGCTCCAGTCGGTCGTGGGCCGGCGGGAGGCCCTGATCTTCCTCGACGACGGGCGTGGCTGAGGTCGCGTCGCTCCGCGCGCTCATCGTCGAGGACGACCCGGCGATGACCGCGCTGGTCCGTCACCTGCTCCAGGGGGCAGGCTACCAGCGCATCGCCACGGCGTCCTCCGGCGCCGATGCCAGGGTCGCTGCCCTGGACGCCGATCTCGTGATTCTCGATCACCAGCTCCCGGATACCACCGGGATCGCCCTCCTCCCCCACCTCGTCAGCCGGCCCGATCCGCCATCGGTGATCATGGTAACCGGTGCGGGCAACGAGACCCTGGCCGCCGCCGCCCTCCGGGCAGGGGCGGAAGACTACGTGGCCAAGGACGGCCAGCTCCGAGCGCTGCTGCCACAGATCGTCGAGCGGGTGCGCCGGACCCGGGCGCTCCGCCTGGCACAGACGGCGGTGGAGCAGGAGCTGGTCCGGGCCGAGCGCCTGGCGGCGATCGGCGAGATGACAGTGACCCTGCACCACGAGCTCAACAACCCGCTGATGGGCGCCACCGCCGAGGTGGAGCTCCTGGCCGCCGACCCGGGGCTCACCGACTCCCAGCGGGCCTCGGTCACGGCGATCCGGGAATGCCTGGGCCGAATCGCCGAGATCGTTCAACGCGCCGGCAAGCTCCGGGACGCGACCAGCCAGGACTACCTGGCCGGCCTCCGGATGATCAGCCTCCAGCCGGGTTCCCCAGCCGCCCTGCCCCACCGGGGGCGCGCCATCCTCTGGATCGCCGATGAGGAGGCCGCCCGGGTCACCGCGCTGGTCCTCCGGCACTCGGGTTTTACCGTCGAGCGGGCCGGCTCGGCCGCAGAAGCCGCACGGGCAACAGGACAGTTGGGTGTGACCCTGGTGGTCCTCTCGGTGGTCGGCACCAGCGACCCGTCCGACGGTCTCGGGGGGCTCCGACTCGACCCTGGACGAAGCTATGGGGTCGTGGCGCTGGTGGACGGCGATCCGGCGGGCGCCCTGGCGGCGGGAGCGGACCGGGCGGTCACCGTCCCCTTCGATCCCGCGACCCTGGCCGACGAGCTGCTGGCGGCCGCGGAGGCGCGGGCGGGCTGAACCGTCCGGTCGTCAGTCCTGGAGCCGGAGCCTCGGGAGCGACGGATCGGGAGTGGCAGCGGGCGAGAGCTCCCAGCGCACCTCGGCCGGCAACAGGTGCCGGATCGAGTTGGCGTAGTATTCGAGCAGCGGTCTCGCCCCCGGAAAGACCACCAGATTGGCGCCTTCGCGCGCCAGCCAGCGCCGGGCACGGAAGGTTCTCCATGCCCGGGCCCAGACTTCCCCGACCGGCAGCTCGTCGCGAACGATGCGGGCGTTGAACGAGCGCAGCCGGCCGCGAAGCTCCTCCAGCCGCGCCAGGAGCGACGCCTCGGTGACGACGCTGCCGCCGAGCGAGAGGAGCCCCGCCGCGACGAACGGAACCGGGGTCACGGGGACGAGCTCGCCGACCCGGGCCATCATCGCCTCGGCGAACCGGGCCACCTCGGCCAGGCGCTCTGCGCGGGGGAGATCCAGCGCCCCCGGCGCCTCCCGATCGAACCATTCCCGGGTTGAGATCGGCGTTCCGAAGCAGACCGCTGCCCGGCCGTAGCGGCGGCGCTGGAAGGTCGCCAGCCGGCCCAGGTTGGCGGCCAGAAAGCCGAGGAGGGCGGCGAACTGACGGGGACGGGACCACCGGGGCGCACCCTCGACCAGCTCGTTGGTGAGGGTTCGGTCTTCGAGGACCCGGTCGTAGTTGATCCCGACCGGGACGATCCAGATGTCGCCGTCGAACGCCGGATCTCTGAGGGTGCGCACCAGGTAGTCCAGCAGCCCGATCCGGGCCGGGCGGAGGGTGCCGTCGCGACTCAACCCGCCTTCGGGAAAAATCCCCTGGGTGACGCGGTTGCGGGTGATGAGCTGAACGTAGCGTTCCAGGACGGTGTGATAGAGCGGCTCCCGGTACCGCCGCCGGATGAAGTAGCTCCCGAAGCTCTTGAAGATGTACTCCAGCGGCCAGGTCCGCGCCCACTCGCCGACGGCGTAGCTGATGCTCACCACGCCGGCCAGCACGTAGGTCACGACCACGTAGTCCATGTTGGACCGGTGGTTCATCAGGTAGACCACCACGTCCCGCCGCGGGATCCGGTTCAGCGCCTCGTGATCCTGGTACTCCACGGTGACCCGGTAGAAGAGCCTGGTCACCAGCCGGGCGAGGTTGTAGGCGATCTTGTAGTAGGACAGGACGTTGAAGAACGGCACGATCTCGTCGAGCCATTCCTCCACCTGATGCGCCACCCGCTGGGGCGGCTCCTTCCGGGCGGCGGCGTGATCCGCGATCGCTCCCACCACCACCGGGTCCCTGAGCAATTCGGCTCGCACGGTTTCGCGGCTGGTGAGCTTGTAGCGGTCCACCCGGGCCCGAAAACGGAACAGGGTCTGCCGGGCCATGGCGCGAAGCCAGCGCCGGGCCAGCACCGCGCCGACCGCCAGGACCAGCAGGCCCACCAGCGGGAAGACCACGACCGGGCGAAATGGCACTGGGACGTGGGCCGGCGGGCGGGACTAGGGGACAGCCTTGGCTTGCTGGTACGCCATGGCCCGCAACCGGGCGAGGCGCTGGCGGATGGGGGGGTGACTGGCGAGCATGCCGAGGAATCCCTCACGTTCGGCGAACCGGCGTTCCGCCGGGTCGACGATACACATGTGGGCGGCGCCGCGATTGATGGCCCGGGTGGCGCTGACCGCGCCGTCGAGCTTCTCCAGGGCGCTGGCGAGCGCCAGGGGATTGCGAGTGAACTGGGCTCCAGTGGCGTCGGCGAGGAACTCGCGCTTCCGGCTCACCGCCATGGCCATCAGCCGGGTGACGATCGGCGCCACCAGCACTGTGATCAGCCAGAGGCCCAGGACGATGGCCGCCGCGGGATTGCCACCGCGACGTCCGCCCCCGCGTCCCCCGATCCGGCCGCCGAACCGGAGGTAGTTCCGCAACAGGTCCGACAGCAGCACGACCGACCCCACCATTGCCGCCAGCAGGGTCATCAGCCGGACATCGAAATTGCGGACGTGCGCCATCTCGTGGGCGACGACCCCCTGGAGCTCGTCCCGATTGAGGAGCCGGAGCAGGCCCTCGGTCACCGCCACATGGGCCCCCGCCGGGTCCAGGCCGGTGGCGAAGGCGTTGGGATCGGGATCAGGAACGATCCAGATCCGCGGCTTCGGCAGGCCGGAGGCGATGGCCATCTCCTCAACCACGTTCCAGAGCTGCCGCTGCTCGGCCGTGGCCGGCTCGATCAGCTCCCACGCCCCGGCGGCCCGCAGGACCTCCATCGGCCCGCGGCGCCACGAGAACCAGGCGATGGCACCCGCCACCAGCGCGGCGAACAGGCCGATCACCGGGACCGCATGACGGTACTGGCCGGCCTCCGCGTCGCGGGTGGCCAGGAAGAGCGCCAGATCGCCGCCCAGGCCGATCCAGGCTGTAAAGAGTACGAATCCCGCCGTGAGCCAGGTCGAGCGGCGCCGATTCGCGGCCTGCTGCTCGAAGAGGCTCGAGCCGTTCACGCCGCTGGCGGCCGGTTGAGCCCGAAGTCCACCTTGGGAACGGCCCGCTCGGCCGCATCCTCGATCTCCCACAGCTCGGCAGGGGTGGCCCGGGCAAGGCCGGCGACCAGGTTGGTCGGGAACTGGGCCTGCCTGGTGTTGTAGAGAGTCGCTTCGTCGTTGTAGAGCTGCCGCGCGAACGCGATCTTGTTCTCGGTGCTGGTCAGCTCCTCCTGCAACTGGCCGATGTTGGCCGTGGCTCTCAGCTGCGGATAGGACTCCGCCAGCGCGAACAGCCGGCCCAGCGCCTGGGTGAGCTCGCCCTCGGCCTGGGCGGTGGCCCGCACGCCCTGGGCGCCCATCGCCTTGGCCCGGGCCGCGATTACCGCTTCCAGCGTCTGGCGCTCGAAGTCCATGGCCCCCTTGACCGATTCGATCAGGTTGGGGATCAGGTCATGGCGGCGCTTGAGTTGCACGTCGATCTGCTTCCAGGCATTCAGGACCCGATTCTTGAGCGCGATCAGCGTGTTGTAGGCACCGATGATCCAGAACACCAGCGCCACCACGACCACCAAGAAGATCAGCAACCCCATGTCGGCCTCCGCCACCAAGGTCTGACCGCTCGCTCCGACGCCAGTCCTGCGCCGCAATAATAGCGAAAAGGATCCGGGCTCGCGCAGAATCGGTTATCACGCCGGCGGGCCGGGGCTCTACCGTACGGCATGCCCGGACCGAGGCGCGGGATGACACTCATCGAACTCCTCGTGGTGGTCGCCCTCGCCGGCGCGATCGCCTCGCTCACCACCTGGACCGCGGCCCGGTGGGCTGACCGTGCCCGCGTGGAGACGGCCGCCGGCCAGGTGCTCGACGCCTACCGGCGGGCGCAGGCGGTGGCGCGGGCCTGGGGCCGGCCGGCCGAGCTCGTGGTGTCCGCCGATTCCCTGGTGATTCGGGCCGTGTGGCACCAGGAGACGACCGAGGTCTGGCGCGCCATGGGCCCGGCCCAGGCCGGCGTGGCGATAAGCCCGGCGCAGCATACCACGACCTTCCTCCCCACGGGAGCGGCGCAGGGTGTGGCCAACGTCAGCCATCTGCTGGTGCGGGGGGCCGCGCGGCGACAGGTGGTGGTCTCCCGGCTCGGGCGGGTACGGGTCAATTGAACTCGGGGACCGTGCCGGCCAAGTAGGGGGGCTACCCTGCGGGGTCAGGGCGAGGGGGCAAAGACCAGGTCGACGTGGACGTCGATGTCGGGGTGCATTCGCAACACGCCGAGGAACTTCGAGAGGCCCCCGATGCGATAGTCCTTGAGGTTGAGGGGAAAGCTGGCCCTGACCCGGATCTCCTGGTCCGCAAAGGCCAGGCGCGCGGGAATCTCCCGCTCCAGGCTGATGCCACGGATGGTCAGGCTGCCGCGCAGGATCACGAACGCGGAGTCGCCTCGCTCCCATTCGGGGCGGACCTCGCTCAAGTCAAAGCGCATGGTCGGGAACTTTTCCGATTCCAGCGACTTGTTGAGGTCGCGATCGCGCCGGTCGTTACCGGTCACCAGGGTCGCAACGGGCGCTTCGACCCAGCCGGTCACGCCGGCGAGGGCGGTCGCCCCCGTGAGGGCACCGCTTACCGTGGAGGTGGTGCCGGTGAAGTCGCCGGCCGTGGCCCGGCCGTCGAAGCTGAGCGTCCCGCCCCGCACCACCGCATCGGGGACGGGCCGCTGGGCCCCGGCCGACCGGGGCGATCCCAGGATCGCACCCAGAACGAGCGCGGCGCCCAGAAGGGCGTCAACGACGGGCCAGCGTGGGGTCCCCATCCAGACCGTACTTCCTGATCTTCGCCAGAAGGGTGGAGCGGGCAATCCCCAGCAGCTGGGCGGCATTCCGGCGGTTTCCCCGGGTGTAGCGCAGCGCGGCAATGATGTGGCGCCGCTCAACCGCGTCGAGCGGCTCGGGCTCCGTCCGGCCCGGGCCCGCGAGCGCCGCCCTGACCAGATCCCAGTTCACCCCTGGCAGGCTGCCATCGATGAGAACGACGTCGATCGCGGGGGACTGGAGGGCCTGAGCCGCGGCGTCGGCGCTTTCCTGGACCAGGGGCTGGCTTCCCTGTGCCCGAATGGCCTCGGCAAGGGCCCGGGTTACCGCCTCGCGGTCGCTGGCGAGGAGGACGCTGAGTTTCCGCCCAGAGGTGATGGAGGCGAAGGGAGCAGCCATGAAGAAGCCTCGACCGGGTGCGTGGAACCGTGAACCGGGAACCGGGGGATTCCCCCGATTCGTGGAGACGACTGACCCCGCCCGGCCTTGTACGCCCGGATCCGGGCCAGGGGGTGCCGGTTCCTGCACCAGGGAGAACAGCTGAGGGTGGGCGTCACCCTGACGGGTGGAGTCCGGGCGGGTCGCCGATCCAACTCGCGACCCCCGGGAATCGGCTCCTGGCGCTGAACGAGAGAACGGCCGCACAGGCTTGTGACCTGTCGCGGCCGTTCAGAATGCGGACTACCTGAGGTCGATGCTTGCGCTGTCGTTCTTCTTCCTGTCACCGCCTCGAGGCTGATCCGCCTCGTCTGGTAGGGTGACTGGAGCCCCAGGTCTCGATCCCCAGGCCGGAAGGCCTCTCCCACCTGGTTCGTCCCATTCGGCGCTGCGAGTCGGATCGGGTCGCGGACCGACCCTTCGCACTGCACCCCGAGGCGCCAGATCGGGGTGGGTGAAGCGCGCGACTGGCTTCACCTGCCCGCCGAAGTGACCACCGGGATCGTCGGAGCGCGGTGCTCAGGGCACCTCGGCCTCCTCCCCCGACCGTTCCGAGCGGGCCGCGCGGAGCCGATCCATCGTACTGGGTACGATGCGCCATGCTCCGCGCAAGAACCAAGATATGATCCTGGTCGTGGAGCGCAAGTGCCTATGTTTCTTCGGGTTACATGATTTCAGAGTGTCGGAGTCGGGTCTTCGAATGGATCGCAATGCAAAGGGTTACAGCGCTCCGACACGCCCTGTGGAAATGTGTATCCACACTGTCCACCCACCGGAGGGTCACGACTCGAGGCCAACCTCGATGTAGCGGTAATCGGCGTCGGCATCGGCGCTGACGAACAGGCAGCCGGCGGCGGTTGCCGCGAACCACCCACCCACCCAGAGGCGGGGCCGGTCGAGCTCCTGCACGATGTTGGGGAGCCACCGCCGGATATGGCGGACTTCCGGCGCGCGCCGGCCGAGGAGGGCGAGCACGGCCCCGGCGCCAGAGGTGGCCCGAAGGAAATGGGCCAGGGCGTGGGCCCTCTGGGTGAACTCGACCGCCTTGACGCCGGGCTCGTCGTACACCACCCGGCCCTCGAAGACGTCCATGGGCGGGGCGTCGAGGCGGGGGCCGAGATACACGAAGTTCCGCCCGGAGGGGAGCTTCCGCTCCAGGACGGCGGCGGCGGTTTCGCTCGTTAGGCGCACCGCCTGGACCATGTCGTCATCCTGGAGGATGCCGACCGCTCGAGTCCACTCCAGCGCGGCGAGGGCGGTGTCCATCGGGCAGCCGGTGGCGTCGTCGAACGCGATCAGTCGCGGCGCCTCCCCGGCCCGGAGCACGAAGTGCGCAAGCCCTTCGGCTCGATCGAGAAAGGTCCGGATGGCCAGGCTGCCGGGGGTGGATGCCATGCCCAATGATAGGAGCGGGAACCCGGCCGCGGGAGGGGCCGGGAGGGGCGGGGCCGGCGTATTGACAAACCGTGCGGCGAACCAGACTATATCGTTACGATGTTCCGGCAGCACGCCCCCAGCACGACAGTCGCATTCCGGCGCCCGCCGCGCCCCGGCGCGTAGGGCGGTTTCTTCCTGGGCGCTCGGCCCAGGCGCGTGTCCCGAGCCCGAGCGGGCTCCCAGCGGAAGAGGTCGAACAGCATGGCCAAAGGTACCGTCAAGTGGTTCAACGATGCGAAGGGCTTTGGGTTCATCGCGCAGGAAGGCGGCAAGGACGTGTTCGTCCACCATACAGCGATCGTGATGGACGGCTTCCGCTCCCTGGCCGAGGGTGACCAGGTGGAGTTCGAGGTCGTTGACGGGCCGAAGGGCCTCCAGGCCTCCAACGTCAAGAAAGCCAGCCACTGACGGGGGGCGACGCCTCCGAACGAGAAGGGCCGGTCAGGTGACCGGCCCTTCGTGCATTCCGGCGGGTGGCCGGACCCGAACTCCTTCGAAGCTACTTGGCCCGGCCCCTGGCCGAGGCTTTTCTGGCCGCGCGGGCCGGCTTCTTGGCCGTCCGCTTGACCTTGGGCAGCGGCTTGGCCTTGGCGCGAGCCGCCTTGGCCCGGGTCGCGGCCGCCGCTTTCCGGCCTCGGTCCCGCTCGGCCCGCCGCTCCATGGCAGCCCGGACCTCGGCCAGGACCCGGTCGGTCTCGTCCTGGGTCATCAGGTTCCGCCTGACCGCGTAGCGCAGGATCTCTTCCGCCTGGCCGAGTTCGAACTCGGCCAGGCGGACGGCGGCCCGGATGACGCCCACGAACGCGTCGGCCACCGGGCTTCGCAGCACGGCCGCGATCCCCGGCAGGGTCTCCATCAGAGAGCTGATCTGGGTGCCACCCAGCTCGGTCGCCACGTTTCCCTCCTGCCGGAACCACCCGGAAGGGTGGCGCCACGGCGACGGGCAACGTATCACGTCCGCCCGAGCGACGTCAAGAAAGCGTTAGGCCGGCCAGGGCCAGGTCCGGGAACCGCGCCGTCCACCGAACAAATACCGAAATCAGACCCCGCGACCCGGCGGGCCGGCTTTAGTGGGGAGCCGTGAAGAGCCGTCCCCAACGCACGTTGGTGAAGAACGGCAGGGGCTTGTAAGTATTGGGATCGTAGCTGAAATAGACCACCAGCGGTCGCCCCCGGACGTGATCCCTGGGCAGGAACCCCCAGTACCGGCCGTCATAGGACCCGTCGCGATTGTCCCCCATCATGAAGAACGAGTCCGGGGGCACCACGATCGGGCCCCAGTTATTGAGGTCCGGAGCGTAGTTCTCCTTGCTACCCCCAACATAGTACGGCAGCTGCCAGCGCCGCATCTGGGCCCGGCTGGCGGGATCGGCGTTGATCGACGGGTCGGTGCGGATGACCCAGGGCTCGTTGACCCGCTCGCCGTTCCGGTACAGCAGGCCTGCCTCCATCATCAGGGTGTCGCCCGGCATGCCGATCAGGCGCTTGACCACCTTGAGCCCCTCCTCCTCCACCGAGTCGAAGACCAGGATCTCGTCCCGGCGCGGCTCCCGGATGGCCGGGAGCCGCTTGTCGATCAGCGGGACTTCGGCGCCGTAGAGGAGCTTGTTAACGAACAGGAAGTCGCCCACCAGCAGGGTGTTTTCCATGCTACCCGAGGGGATCCGGAACGCCTCCACCAGGAAGGTCCGGAGGAAGAACCACACCACCAGGGCCACGGCGATCGACTTGACCCACTCCCAGAGCCAGCGCCCGAAGTTCTTCATGCCGTTTGACCTCTACTCCACCCAATCCGCGATGAACAGATTCGTCTCCCCGGCCTGCCGGCCATTACGGTTCGACGCCCAGACCAGTTTCCGGCCATCCGGGCTGAACATCGGGAAGCTGTCGAAGTCGTCGAACACGGTCACCTGCTCCAGGCCCGAGCCGTCGGCGTTGATCAGGTAGAGGTCGAACCGGCCGCTCCGGGGGTTCTTGTGGTTGGATGAGAAGATGATTCGCTGCCCGTCGGGGTGCCAGAAGGGTGCGAAGTTGGCCCCGCCCAGCCGGGTGATCTGGCGCGCGTCGCTCCCGTCGGCGTTGGCCACCCAGAGTTCCACGCGAGCCGGTCGAACCAGCCGGTTCTTAAGAAGACGAAGATAGTCGGCGGTATCGGCGGCGGACTGGGGGTATGCGGCTCGCCAGACGATCCGGCTGCCATCGGGCGAGTAGAAGGCCCCGCCGTCGTACCCGACGCGATGGGTGATCCGCCGCACGTCGGTCCCGTCGGTCTTCATCGAATAGAGCTCGATGTCGCCGTCCATGGTGCTGGTGAAAATGATCCTCGATCCGTCGGGCGAGACGGTGGCTTCGGCATTGTAGGCGCCGTTCGCGGTCAGCGGCCGGAGATCGCTCCCATCCACCCGGGCCGTGTAGATCTCCAGATGACCCAGGGGCCAGACGTAGCCCTGGGCGTGATCCGGCGGCGGGGGACACGCAGGGTCGTGCTGGAAGGTGGAGCTGTAGAGGATCCGGGTGTCGTTGGCGTAGAAATACCCGCAGGTGGTGCGCCCCAGCCCGTTGGACACCCGCCGGAGCCCGGAGCCATCGATGTTGATGAGGTACTGCTGGTCGCACCCCTCCCCCACCTTCTCCTGCCGCTGGAAGATCAGCTGGCGGCCCGATCGCGAGAAGTAGGCCTCGGCGTTGTTTCCACCGAAGGTGAGCTGACGGATGTTCCGGAGCCGGCCCTCGCCCGGCTCGGGGTCGACGAAGACCTGGCTCGGAGGAGTCGAGCCCGCGACCGGACGAGCGGGTGAATGCCGAGGGGTCCCGGCACAGGCCGGGGCGAGCGCCGCAAGCGCCAGCACGAGGAGGAGCCGGGATGGCGGCGCCCCGAGACGCGCCCGGAGGGCAGGCCAGGTCGTCAGCATGGGCGAAATATATCGACAGGCGGACCGGGGTCAGGAATCGGCGGCGCCCTGACGGCGGTCCAGTGCCCGGCGAGCCCCTTCCACCCAGCCGTCGCGACGGATGCGATCGGGGAGCCCGCCCAGCAATCGGCCGTGGCGCTCGATGTCCTCCTCGGTCCAGGCGGCGATCTGGGCAATGCGGGTCACGCCGAAACGGGCCAGGCGCCGCGCGAAAACCGGTCCGATGCCGTGGATCTCCGTGAGGTCGTCGGCGTCCACGGAGGCGGCGCCGTTCCCTGCGGGCGCGGCCTGGCGGTCGGGCTCGATCAGGCCGGCGCTCTCAAGGTCGGCCTCGAGGTCGCGGACCCGGAGGCGGAGGTCGGCCACCAGGGCGTCGTTCTCGGCGGCCAGGGCGCGGAACCGCTGCTCCCTGTCCCGGAGCTCGCCCCGGACAGTGGCGACCTCGATCTCCAGCCGCCGGATCGCGGCCCGGCATGCGTCCCGGTCGCGGGCCAACTCGGCCACCTTGCGCTCCGACTCTTCCAGCTCGCGGGCCAGCCGTTCACGCTCCTCGGCGATTCGAACGACGGCACTCTCGGCGCGCTCCCATGCTTCCTGGCTGGCGGCCCGCTCGCGCTCAGCCTGCACCACCAGGCGCCGGGCCTCGTCCCGCTCGAAGAGCGCAGCCTGGAGGAGCGCCTCGCGATCCTCCAGCTGACGGAGGAGCGGATCCAGCCGTTCGACCCGGGCCTCGAGCCCCCCGATCGCGGCATCCTTCTCCACGGCCAGCGCCTGCAGGCGAAGTTCCAGTTCACGGCAGCGAGCCTGGAACTCGCTGGCCTCCGCCGCGGCCCTGGTGGCCGACGCGACAAGCTGGTCGCGGTCGCGGGACAGCCGGTCGAGTTCCGCGCCAAGGGCGCCGACCCGGCCAACCACTCCTGCGGCCTCGCGGCGCGACTGCTCCACCAGGGCGTTGGCGGCGGCGAGGGCTCGTCGATGGGTGTCCAGTTCCCGGCGGCCGAGCTCGGCCGCGTGCGCCAACTCGGTCTGAAGGGTTTCGACTCGAAGGACGAGCCCCATGCGCTCGGACTCCAGCGCGGTCCGGGCCTGGGCCTCGTTCCGCGCCCGTTCCTCAAGCTCGCGGCATCGGGTCTGGAGAGCGGCACTGGCCCGCTCGAGTTCGGCAGTCCGCTGCCGGAGCGCGGCCGCTTCGGCGCCTCGCGCCTCCGCCGCGGCGAGGGCGGCCTTGCCGTCGACGATCCGCGCCGCCGACCGGGCAAGCTCC
>CAZFSA010000008.1:0-59075 GCA_964521535.1 uncultured Gemmatimonas sp. | reverse complement strand
CGGGTCGGCCGGGCAGCGGCGCGGGCGCACGGCCCCGAATCCGGGCACGGGCGGCCTCGATCAGCGAATACGCCACCGGGACCAGGTAGAGCGTGAGCACGGTGGAGAACAGCACCCCACCCACGATCGCGTATCCGAGCGGCCGGCGACTGGCCGAGCCGGCGCCAAGGCCGAGGGCGATCGGGGTGGCTCCGACGACGGTGGCCACCGACGTCATCAGGATCGGCCGGAGACGGATCCGCCCGGCCTCCAGCAGCGCCTCCAGGGTTTCGAGGCCGCGGGCCCGGAGCTGGTTGGCGTACTCGACGAGCAGGATCGAGTTCTTGGTGACCAGGCCGATCAGGAGAATCATCCCGATCTGGCTGTAGAGGTTGATGGTGGACCCCGCGATCCAGAGGGTGAAGATGGCGCCGGTCACCGCGAGCGGCACCGCCAGCAGCACGGTGAACGGGTGCACCAGCGACTCGAACTGGGATGCGAGCACCATGAACACCACCGCCAGGGCCAACAGGAAGGCGAAGTAGAGGGCTGTCCCGCTCTCCTCGAGCTCTCGCGACTCGCCGGTGAGCGCGGTGGACGACCCCGCTGGGAGGACTTCGGTGGCCAGGGCCCGGAGCGAGTCGATCGCCTCGCCCAGGGTGAATCCCGGCGCCAGCCCGGCATTCAGCGTGGCCGACCGGATTCGGTCGAAGTGGTTGAGCTGGCGGGGCCCAACGGTTTCGCTCACGTGAGCCACCTGGTCCAGTTGAATCAACCGCCCGCCCTGCCCCCGGACCGTGAGGCCCGACATGTCGCTGGGGGTGGCGCGCTGCTCGGGCGCGAGCTGTACGATCACGTCGTAGAGTTCGTTGGCCCGGGTGAAGGTGCTGACGCGCTGCCCGCCCAGGAGCGCCTGCATGGTGCCGGCCACGTCGCGCACCGGGACCCCGAGATCCTCCATGCGATCCCGCTCGTAGGACACGACCAGCTCCGGCTTGTTCACCCGGAGGTCGGTGTCGACGTTGATCAGGCCGGGGATCTGCCGGGCCCGCTTGATCAGGGTGTCCATTCCTATGGCCAGCGAGTCGAAGTCGTGGTGCCGAATGACGAACTGGACCGGCGAGCCGAAGCCGCCGAAGGCCGGCGGGTTGTTGGCGAAGACCAGCGCTCCCGGAATCGCGAGCATCTGGGGCTGGATCGCCTGGATCACCTGGGTGACTGTCCGGTCGCGCTCCGACCAGGGTTTGAGCCGGACGAAGATGATCCCGCTGTTGACCCGCCCGCCGCCACCGAAGCCGAAGGCCACGATGCTGGTCGCGGTTTCGACTTCGGGGGTATCGAGCAGGATGCGTTCCGCGCGCTGCTGGTACTCGTCAGTATAGGCCAGCGTGGCCCCCTCCGGCGCAACCACGCCCACCTGAATGAACCCGCGGTCCTCCGGGGGGACGAACTCCCGCTTGAGGGTGAGGAAGGTCGCGACGGCGCCAGCGAGCAGCACCGTCACCGCGCCGATGACCACCGGACGGTGGCGAAGTGCCCACGCGAGGCTGCGCTGATACCCGCGCGCGAGGGCCGTGAACCCGCGTTCGAGAGCCTGGTACAGCACGCCGTGGCGGGCCGGCACCCGGAGGATCCTGGCGCAGAGCATGGGGGTGAGTGTCAGGGCCACGAACCCCGAGACGATGACGGCTCCGGCCACCGCGATGCCGAACTCGTTAAAGAGACGTCCGGTCGCGCCCTTCAGGAAGGCCAGCGGCGTGAACACGGCCACCAGGGCGATCGTGGTCGCGATCACGGCGAAGGCGATCTCGCGGGTGCCCTCCCGGGCGGCGGACTCGGGGTTCTGGCCCAGCTCTTCCTGGTGCCGGTAGGCGTTCTCCAGGACGATGATCGCATCGTCGACCACGATGCCGATGGCGAGCGTCAGCGCCAGCAGCGTGAGGTTGTTGATCGAAAAGTCGAGGAAATACATCACCGCGAAGGTCGCGATGATCGAGGTCGGAATCGCGAATCCCGGAATGATCGTGGCCCGGAGATTCCGGAGAAAGATGAAGATGATGAAGACGACCAGGATGGCCGCGAGCACCAGGGTTTCCTGGGCCTCCTTGATCGACTGCTTGACGTAGATCGAGGAGTCGAAGCCGAGGTCCAGGTTGACCCCGGGGGGAAGGGTGGCCCGGATGGTGGGAAGCATGGCCCGCACCGCGTCGGACACCTCAACCAGGTTGGATTTCGACTGCCGGTTGAGGGCGACGCCCACGGCCGGGTGTCCGTTGAAGCGGAACCGGCTCCGGTCGTCTTCGGGGCCCAGCTCGACCCTGGCCACGTCGCCGAGCTTGACCAGTTGGCCGCCCGAACTGGACACCACCAGCGAGGCGAACTCTTCCGGCGTCTTGAGTTCGCCCATCGACCGGATCGAGAACTCCCGGCGGTCCGACTCGATCCGGCCGGCCGGGATCTCGACGTTCCGGCTCCGGATCGCGGCCACCACGTCCTGGGTGGTGAGGCCCCGCGAGGTCATCTCGGCAGCCGAAAGCCAGATCCGCATCGCGTACCGCCGCTCGCCCCGGATGGTTGCCTGGGCCACGCCCGGAACCGTCTGGAGCGGGGTCTTGACGAACCGATCGGCCAGCTCGGTGAGCTGCAGCAGGTTGTAGTTGTCGCCCGTCAGCGACACGAACATGATGGGGCGGGCGTCGGCATCCTGCTTGGTGATGACCGGTTCCTCGATCTCCTCGGGCAGCCGGCGGCGCACCCGCGAGACCAGATCCCTGACGTCCTGCGCGGCGACGTCCACGGGCCGGCTCAGCGTGAACTCGAGCGTGATGTTGCTGGTCTGCTCCGCGCTGGTGCTGGTCATGGTGCGGAGCCCCTCCAGGGAGGAGAGCTGCTCCTCCAGGACGTCGGTCACCGCCGACTCCATGACCTGGGGGTTGGCGCCGCGGAGGAAGACCGACACCGAGACCACCGGGGGGTCGACATCGGGGTACTCGCGGACAGCGAGCTGCCGGTACCCGATGGCGCCAAAGAGGACCAGCGCCACGCTCGCCATCGAGGCGAGGACCGGCCGCCGGATCGAAAGGTCGGAGAGCAGCATGACGCGGAGGGCTTCCAGGTTCGGGGACTGACCGCCAAGGGTCCAGAATGTACACTACGGAGGAGGGGTTCACGTCGTTGACCGGGGTGGCCAGCCGGGCGGACGGGCCCACCGGGTACCCACCGGGCCCGGCCCTCGCGTTGGCGCGCTGGCGCCTGCATCGTTCGAGGACCGGACCCCACCCCCTTCAGCCTGGAGGCTGCCGGCATGGCGGAGCAGCATGACCTCGAGTTCACCTACTCCCTGATCGACCGGATCTTCCGCCTGAGCCTGGGCGAGATGGCCGACTTCAGCGGCGCCAAGTACGACGGGGACTTCTCCCTGACCCTGGAAGAGGCCCAGCGCCGGAAGCACGAGTTCGTGGCCCAAAGCGTCCGGATCGGGGCGGGTTCCCGGGTCCTGGACCTGGGATGCGGATGGGGGCCGTTCCTCAACTACGCCCGGTCCATCGGGGCCCACGGGGTCGGGGTCACGCTCTCCAGCGCCCAGGCCGCGGCCTGCCGGCGGAACGGGCTCGAAGTCCGGGTGATGGACGGGCGAACCATCACGCCGGATTCCTTCGGCGGGTTCGATGCCGTGGTGAGCCTGGGCGCCTTCGAGCACTTCTGCTCACCGGAGGAGTACCGCGCCGGCCGGCAGGAGGCGATCTACCGCGGCCTCTTCGAGCGAGTGGCCGCGGTGCTCCCCGCCAGCGGACGCTTCTACCTCCAGACCATGGTCTTCGGCCGAAACATGATTCCGGCCGACCAAATCAGCCTGGATGCCCCCCGAGACTCCGACGCCTATTACCTGGCCCTCATGGGCAAGCAGTTCCCCGGGTCGTGGCTGCCTTACGGCGCGGAGCAGATCGAGCGCGCGGCGGAGGGAATCTTCGAGCTGGAGTCCAAGAGCAGCGGGCGACTGGACTACATCGAGACCATCCGGCAGTGGCGCCTGCGCTTCGCCCGGCCGGGCCTCCGAAAGTCGCTGCTGAAGCTCTCGCTGCTGCCCCGCTATCTGTGGAGCGCCGATTTTCGGCACGCCTTCGCGTCCGGGGTAAGCGCCAACACGGTGTGCTTTGAGCGAGAGCTGCTGGACCATTTCCGCCTGGTCTTCGTGAAGGCGTGAGCCCGCTGGCGAGCACCGCGGCCGCCACCGCGGCGTACCTTGCCCGGATCGGCTACCGGGGCGGGCTTGAGCCCACGCCGGTCACGCTCCGGGCCCTGCACCGGGCTCACCTTCGGGCCATCCCGTACGAGAACCTGGATCTCCATCTCGGCCGCCGGTTGCCGCTCGATCCCGAGGCGGCATTCGACAAGCTGGTGACCCGGCGCCGCGGCGGCTGGTGCTACGAGATGAACGGACTGTTCGCCTGGGCGCTCGAGACGCTCGGCTTCGAAGTGCGTCTGCTCGCAGGCGGGGTCGGGTGGGAAACGCTGGGCCGGCGGGCCCGGGGAAACCACCTGGTGCTCCTGGTCATGCTGGACCGCCCCTATCTCGCCGATGTGGGATTTGGCGACGGGTTTCTGGACCCCCTGCCCCTCGTGCCGGGCCGCTACCGCCAGGGCTTCCTGGAGTTCGTGCTGGAGCGACGAGAGGACCGCTGGGTGCTGCACAATCATCCGGCGGGTTCCGCACCCTCTTTCGACTTCGGACTGGAGCCGTGGCGCCTTGAGGATTTCTCGGCGCGTTCGGAGGAACTGCAAACGTCACCGGATTCGGCGTTCGTGCAGAAGACGGTCTGCCAGCGACACACCCGGCACGGGCTGGCGACCCTTCGAGGGGCCGTGCTGCAAACACTCACCTCGGCCGGCGGAACCGAGCGGACGGTGGGCACGGCCAAGGAGTACGACCGGGTGCTCCGCCGGATCTTCGGGCTCAGGATCGAAGACGTGGACGGTCTCTGGGAGAGGGTCCGGGCGAAACATCAGCGCTGGTTGGCTTCGGGGAGAGGCCAGGGAGCGATTGGGGAGACATCGGGTTGCAATTAGTCGTTTCAACGATTATCCTCCAAACCAGACACTTTGGGCCGGCGTCCCGCTCGTGCGGGCTGCCGGAGCCGTCGATCAGGCCGCCGGAGCGGCCGTACCAGCGAGGGAAACGTCATGAACGGAGACAAGCGGACGGTCTTGGTGACCGGTGCCACCGGGCAGCAGGGCGGTGCGATCGCTCGCGAGCTGCTCGCCCGGAAGTACCCGGTCCGGGCCATGACCCGAAAGCCTGACAGCCCGGCGGCCCGGGCGTTGGCCGCGCTGGGCGCCGAGGTGGTGGCGGGCGACCTGGACGACGCCAGCTCCCTTGACCGGGTGCTGCGGGGAGCCTGGGGCACCTTCGGGGTCCAGAACACCTGGGAGGCCGGGGTCGAGCGGGAGGAGGAGCAGGGCAAGCGACTGGCAGAACTGGCTCGCCGCGCCGGGGTCCAGCACTACGTCTACGCCTCGGTGGGGTCGGCGCATCGGCGCACGGGGATCCCGCACTTCGACAACAAGTGGCGGGTCGAGGAGACGGTCCGTAGCCTCGGGTTCCCCTCGCACGTGATCCTCCGCCCGGTCTTCTTCATGGAAAACTGGGCGTCGCCCTGGTTCCTGCCGGGCATCAAGGAGGGTCAACTGGCGATCGGGCTCGCCCCGGATGTCCGGCTGCAGCAGATCGCCGTGGCCGACATCGGAAGGTATGGCGCCCTGGCGTTCGACCGGGCGGGCGAGTTGAACGGTCAGGCGATCGACATCGCGGGAGACGCCCTGACGCCGGTGGAGGTCGCCAACCTGATCTCGGAGGCCGCCGGCCGGTCAGTGCGACACCTCCGGGTTCCGATCGAGGAAGTGCGGAAGGTCAGCGCCGACTACGCGGCGATGCTGGAATGGTTCGAAAGGGTGGGCTACGATGCCGACATCGACGGCACCGCTGCCCGGTTCGGAATCGCGCCCACGCGATTCCGCGACTGGGTGAGAACGGTCCGCTGGAGCTGACTGGCGCGGGTCGGCAGGCCGGGCGGGCCGGGTCAGCCGGGCACGGACAAGTCCAGCACGGTCGGGTTCTCCAGCCGCGCGAAGTCCCGGTAGGCGAGCCTGACCAGTTCGGTGTGGGTTCCGGCGTTGAAGGCGATTTCGTCGTGGGTGCCGAGGGTCCGGGAGGCGAAGGTCTCGAGCCCGTAGAGGTGGCCGAACGGGGGCATGGCGCCCAACTCGCACCCCGAGAAGAACTCCAGGAACTCGCCCTCGGTGGCCAGGCTGACCTGCCGGGTGCCAAGGGCGCGGCCGAGCCGTTCCAGGTCCACCCGTTCGGAGGCTGGGCAGACCGCGAGGGCCAATCGGTCGTCCACCTTGACCACCACCACCTTGGCGAGCTCCCGTCCCGAGACGTGGGCCGAGGCCGCGATTTCCTGCGCGGTGAAGGCGGGCGAGTGAACGATGCTGAGGTAGCGGACTCCGTGGCTGTCGAGGAAGTCCTTGAGCTTCTGCACGGGCATGAGGCGCTCCTTTCGGCGCCCGGCCCGCGCGGTCGCCGCCGGGACCCCGGGCGCGACGGGGTCAAGGTACGCCTCGGGGCATGAAGCCACAGTGAAGGGTCGGAGGCCGCGCCGGTCACCCGTCCGGATCCCTGGGGCTGGCATACACGCCTCGTCCCACGGCCACCAGCTGCCCGGTCGGGTCCCGTACCTCCACATCCGCCACACACACGGTTCGCCCGGTTCGGAGGACCCGCCCCTTCGCGAGCAGGTCGCCGCGCCGCGCCGGCCTGAGCCAGTCCACTCTGAGATCGATGGTTGGCACGCCTTGCCCCACCCGGGTGACGATGGCGTAGTCTCCGGCGATGTCGATCAGGGCGCTCACCACGCCTCCGTGAAGCCAGTCAGAGCCGTCCTCCCTCAGGAACTCCTCCCGGAACGGCAGCCGGATCTCGACCTCGCCGTCGGCCACCCGCTCGAAGCGGAGACCGAGGAACCGCTGGTAGGGGGAGAGGTCGAGGCGGGGAGAGTCTGTCATGGGCCTGGTCTCAGGGCTGGAGGAGCACCTTCCCGACGACCTCCCGGTCTTCGAGCAGCCGCTCGGCCTCGGCGGCCTCGCGGAGGGGCAGGATCCGGTCGATCACCGGATCGAGCCGGCCGCCCTCGATCATCCGGAGCAGGCTCCGGAGATCATCGGGGCTCCAGCCGTTGGAGCCGACGATGGTGTGCTCGAAGGTCCAGAGGTAGCGGGCGTCGGTGGTGAGCTGGAAGCCGGCGGTGGCGCCGCAGGTGAGGATCCGGCCGCCCTGCGTGACGCACTTCTGGGTGTCGAGCCAGCTGTCGCCGCCGGTGAAGTTGACGGCCACGTCGACACCGCCTCCGCCGGTTACCCGCGGCTTGCCGAAGCGTTCGCGCACCGCGGCAGCGAGATTCTCGGCGCTGTAGTCGATCAGGTGATCGGCGCCCAGCGCCCGGAGCCGCTCGAGCTTGCCGGGTGACCCGGCGCACGCGATGACCTCGGCCCCCAGCAGGCGGCCCAGCTGGATACAGGCGACGCCCACCCCGCCGCTGGCTCCCAGCACCAGGACCTTCTCGCCGGCACGGACCCTCCCCCGCTCGACCAGCATCCGGTGGGCGGTGCCATAGGCGAGGGGCAGCGCCGCGGCCTGCTGGAACGAGACGCCCTCCGGGACCCGGATCAGCTGGCTGGCGCGAACCCGACAGAACTCGGCTCGGCCGCCGTCGGCCACCTCGCCGATCATGCCGAAGCGGCCGCCCTCGCGGTACACCGGATCGACCAGGACCCGGTCGCCAGGGCGCCACTCGGTCACGCCGGGCCCCACCAGAGCGACTGCACCGGCCAGATCGGATCCCACGACCACCGGAAGCGGGATTCGGATGCCGGGCATTCCGCGCCGGGTGAAGATGTCGTGATAGTTGAGCGCCGTGGCGGCAACCCGCACCACCACCTCGCCATCGCCCGGGACGGGGTCGGGATAGTCCTCGCGATAGACCAGGCAGTTGCGGTCACCGTGAGCGGTCGTCAGGACGGCGCGCATCGGGTCTCCGTCGCGAAGCGGGTGTGGGGTGACTGCTTGACCGCGTCGGCGCCGGGGCGAAGATTCCGCCCTCGCCCATGTTCACCGGATCCGAGATCGTCGACCTGCTGGCACACCTCGGGGTCACCCACGTGGTCACGGTGCCCGACAGCACGGTGGGTCCCTGGGGCGACGCGATCGAGGCGGCGCCGGGCCAGACCCTGATCCGGGTCTGCCGCGAGGGTGAGGCGTGGGAGGTAGCCGCGGGCCTCTGCCTCGGCGGCATGCGGCCGCTGGTCCTGATCCAGTGTACCGGGCTGTTCGAGTCTGGCGACGCCCTTCGCAATGTCCTCCATGACTGGAAGCTGCCGATTCCGGCCATCGTCGGCTACCGGAGCTACCTGAACCAGGAGACCCTCCCGGGCGATACCTGCCTCAGGTTCACGGAACCGATTCTTGACGCCTGGCACCTCGACTACCGCCTGATCACCGAGCCGGCGCAGCTCGACCTCATGACCGCGCACCTGGCAACCTGCCTCGCAGAAGGACGGCCCGGTGTGGCGCTGGTCGCGGAGGGGAAGGCATGAGCCCCGGGATGTCGAGCCGCGAGGCGGTGGCTGCGGTCCGCGCCGCGCGAAGCGACCGCGACGTGGTGATCACCACCATGGGTCCGGCCCGCGACTGGATGGCCCTGGGCCCGCTCCATCCGCTCGATCTGGTGTTCGTCCCCTCCGCCATGGGACATGCCACCTCGATCGGACTCGGGCTCGCGCTGTCGCAACCGGCCCGGCGGATCGTGGTGCTGAACGGCGATGGCTCGATGCTGATGAATCTGGGCTCGCTGGTGTCGATCGCGTCCGCCAGGCCAACGAATCTCGTGGTGGTGGTCTTCCACAACGGAGTGTACGAGGTGACCGGTGGCCAGCCGACGCCCGGCGCGGCGGGGGCCGGAGGACGCACGAGGCCGGTGGACTTCGGGGCGCTGGCGGCGGGATGCGGCTGGGAGTCCGTGTTCCGGTTCAGCGAGTTGCCGGCCTGGTCAGCCGCGCTGCCCAAGCTCCTTCGGGACCCGGGGCCGACGTTCGTGACGCTGGAGGTCCTGGCCGGAACCGAGAAGTCAGGTCCCCGCTCTCCCGGGGCCGCGCCGGAGCGGGCCCGGCGGTTCATGGCGGCGCTTGCCGAGGCGTTTCCGTCGTCCGAACCCGCTCGCTCGTAGGCCCGCGCCAGCGAATCCAGCCGGGTTTGGAGTTCCTGCCGCGGCAGCCATCGCCCATTCAGCATCACCCCCGACCGGCGGGCCAGGGCCGCGAAGGAGGCGAGCGGATCGCCGCGGACCAGCTGGAGGTCCGCGCGCTGGCCCGCAGCCACTTCGCCCCAGTCTCCCGCCTCGCCCAGGAACTCGGCGGCCCGTCGGGTGGCTGCCATCAGGATCCGCCACCGATCGATGCCGGCTCGGTCGAACTCCTCCAACTCGGCCTGGAAGGCGAACCCCTGGAGGTAGCTATCGGTGCCGAGCAGGAGGCCGGCGCCCGCCTGATCGAGGGCCCGGACCAGGTCGCGCTGGGGGCCGAGGCCGTCGAGCGCTGCCTCGTAGTCTGCCGGGGTGAAGTCGGCGAGGTACGGCACCTGGGACCGGTCGGGCACGGCGCCCGGGCCCAGGTATCGAAGCGCCGACCGCCGGGCCAGCTCGCCCCAGCGGGCTGGTGGGGCGAGAAGCTCGCCGGTCACCATCAGCGTGGGCACGTTCCAGACCCCGGCTGCGACGGTGGCGCTGACGAGTGCCGGCATGCGGCCCGGGTCGACGTAGTTCCAGGCAAGGCTGCGGGACCGAAGCGACGCCCCGGGCTGGACGGCCGCGTCTGGCGGTACCAGCTCGGCGACGTATCCGCGGAGATGCTCGATCGAGGCCTGGCGGCTCCGGAGCACCCCGGCGAGCCCCGCCTCGAACGGCACGTGGCCCGCGACGGGGATGCCCAGCTCGCGGGCCACAGCGATGATGGTGTCGTACACCAGTGCCGGCACGCTGTTGTAGACCTTGATGAAGTCGTAGCCGGCCGCGTGCTGCTTTTCGACCTCGGCTCGGGCACGAGCGGGGTCGGTCAGGACCAGCATCGAGGGCACGGAAGGCGGTGTCCCGTCGATGATCGGCCCGGAGGTCACCATCCGCGGGCCGAGGAGCTCACCCCGGGCGATCCGATCGCGCCAGGCGAGATGCTGAGGGCTGCCCCAGAGATTGCGGACCGTGGTGATCCCGTTCGCCAGGTAGGTGACCAGGTCGCCCTCGCGCTGGAGGTGCACGTGCATGTCGGCGAACCCGGGGAGCAGGAACTGTCCTCGGGAATCGATCCGGCGGGTGCCCGGCGGCAGTCGGGCGGCCCGCCGGGGGCCGACCCAGACGATCCGGTCGCCCCGGACGATCACGACCTGGTTGCGGTCGAATCCGGCGCGATCGGACCGGAGTACGTTCGCGCCCACGAACGCCGTGGCGCTGTCACCCGGCGGGTGCGGCGCCTGGCCGGACGTACCCAGCAGTACCGCGCAGCCGAAAAGGAGCATGCCCCCTGGCCCCGGTCTCAGGTGGGCGATCGGCGACCGCTGGCTGCCACCGCGGCCTGGGCTGCCTGGAGGAGCGCCGATCGGTCGATCTTGTGAGTTCCGGCCACGGGCAACTCCGACCTGATCTCCACCACGCGAGGGTGACTGAACGCCGGTCCGTGGGCGAGCGCGAACGCCTTGACCTCCTCCGGCGCGATGACGGCGCCCGGTGCCGGGACCACGAACGCGACCGGGATCGCACCCTTGATCTCATCCTCCACGGGCACCACGGCTGCCTGGGCCACGCCCGGGCAGCGTTCCAGCAGCTGCTCGACCTCACCCGGGTAGACGTTCTCGCCGCCGCAGACGAACATGTCGTCGGCGCGCCCGACGAAGTAGAAGAAACCGTCCCCATCGCGCTGCATCACGTCCCCGGTGTGGTACCAGCCGTCGCACATGCGGGCGGCGGTGACCTCGGGGAGGTTGAGGTAGCCGGGCATCAGTGCTGGCGTGCGGAGCTCCAGCACGCCCTGGTCGGGGCCGGCGCCGCCAACCAGCCGCCAGGCCACGTCGGGGTGGGGATAGCCAAGCGCCAGGGGAGGGCGCGGCAGGCCCGCGGGGTGAGGGCCGAACACCACCGGGCCCGCCTCGGTGGTACCGTAGCCGTTGGTGACGGTCGCGTTCGGGAAGATCTCCAGAACGCGGTGGACCAGTCCGTCGGTGAGTGGCGCCGATCCGATCGTCACCGTAGTGACGCTGCGGAGGTCCAGTCGGCCAAGCAGGTCGCGTTCCCGCGCCAGGAGCGCGAACATGGTCGGGATCCCGGTGAGCAGGGTGCAACGATACCTGGCCACCGCCTCCAGATATGGTCGGGCGGCAAATCGGGGCAGCGAGGCGAACGGCCATCCGTTGGCGAGGGCCACCATGGAGAAGAACAATCCGTTCTTGTGGTAGGCCGGCGCGGCGATCACGGTCCGCTCCGCGACGCCCGGCTGGACGCAGGTGCCCAGGGCCCAGAGTTGCCCGTCGTGGGTCAGGGGGACGCCCTTGGGGCGGCCGGTCGAGCCCGAAGTGTAGAGGATCTTGGCCACCTGGCCTGGAGCGGGCGCTGGAGCGGGGAAGTCGCCGGAGTCGAGGAACCCCTCGAACCCCCCTCGCCCGGGCTCGTCGAACCCGATCGGGGCGAGCCCTGGCGGGCAGAGCGGCAGGCGCTCGGCGTCGGCGAAGGCGGTACGAACCCCGGCGTCACTCAGGATGAAGTCGATCGTGTCGCGGGCGAGGCGGAAGTTGATCGGCACGGCCACGAGGCCCGCGCGCATGATCCCCAGGTAGGCCGCGAGGAATTCCGGTCGATTATCCGAGAGGATCGCCACCCGGTCGCCGGGGGCCAGACCCCGGGCAAGGAGCCCGCGCGCCACACCCTGAACGGCGTCGTGGAAGCGACCCGCGGACCAGCTGACCGGGCTGGTGGGGTCGCGGAAGTCGACGATGAGCTCGCGAGCCGGGTCGTCCCGCCAGGCGATGTCGCCAAGATTCATGGGCAGCATTGGGCGATCCCGATACTAGGGGATCGCGTCGGGAATACAAGACTGCGGAGGTGGCCGGGTGGCCCCCGGGGTGGCCCGGCGATACTGTTCCTGCCCGGTTCCGCCGCTCAACCCGATCTCGAGGAATCCCGCGATGGCCGCATCCCGCTCCCGAACCCTGGTCGCGTTCCTGCTGCTGGTCGCCGCCGGCTGTTCCACCGGCCCGGAGTACGACCTGGTGCTCGCCAACGGGCGGGTGATGGATCCGGCCTCGGGTCTGGACGCCCCACGGCACGTCGGGATCAACGGGGACCGGATTGCGGCGCTCTCGGAACAGCCGCTGCGAGGCAAGGAGGTGGTGGACGTGGCCGGCCTGGTGGTGGCGCCGGGGTTCATCGACCTGCACGCCCACGGCCAGACGCAGTCGGACATGGAGATCCAGGTCCGCGACGGCGTGACCACCGCGCTGGAGATGGAAGTGGGCGTTTACCCGGTGGACAGCTGGTACCGGTCACGGGAGGGCAAGGCGCCGGTCAACTACGGCGCCACGGTGAGCCACCTCACCGCGCGGGTGATGACCTTTCACCCCGAGGTCGAGATCGGCCACTGGCCTACCAACCCGGGGCTGGTGAAGCAGCTGGGACCGATGCCGGCCGGCACCAATCAGGTGGCCACCGAGGCCCAGATCGAAGCCCTGGGCGGAGCCATCCGGCAGGGGCTGGCGGAAGGGGCGCTCGGTGTGGGGTTCGGGATCAACTACACGCCCGGTGCCACGCCCGAGGAGATCCGGCGGATGTTCGCGGTGGCCGCCGAGCGGGGGGTGCCGGTCTATGTCCATACCCGGGCGTTCCGGCTCGGACCGATCCGCGAGGCGATCGAATCGGCGCGAGCGACCGGGGCCTCGCTGCACGTGGTCCACGTGGGGAGCAGCGCCGGCCCCGACCTCCCGGCGGCGCTGGCACTGATCGACTCGGCGCGATCGGCTGGACAGGACGTCACCACCGAGGTCTACCCCTACACCGCGGCCTCGACGCTGCTGGAGAGCGCACTCTTCAACCCCGGATGGCAGCGGAATCTCGGGATCGACTACGGCGACCTGGCCTGGGCGCTCACCGGCGAGCGGCTCACCCGCGAGAGCTTCGACCGGTATCGGGCCCAGGGTGGGTGGGTGATCATCTACATGATGAAGGACGAGAACGTGGAGCGGGCGATCGCCCACCCGGGCGTGATGATCGCCAGTGACGGGGTGCCGTTTGTCAATGGCACCGGACATCCCCGCGGCGCCGGCACGTTCGCGCGGGTGCTGGGCCACTACTCGCGCGACAAGGCGCTGCTGCCGCTGATGGATGCGCTGGCGAAGATGACCATCCTGCCGGCCGAGCGGGTGGCGGGCGTGGCGCCGGCGATGCGCAACAAGGGGCGCCTCGCCGTCGGGGCCGACGCCGACATCACGGTCTTCGATCCGGCCACGGTGATCGATCAGGCGACGTTCCAGGCGCCGACCACGCCGTCGGCGGGTATCCCGCACGTGCTGGTCAACGGCACGTTCGTGGTCCGGGACGGGGGCCTGGTCGCGGGCGCGCTGCCCGGCCGCCCGGTGCGCGCAGCGGCGCGCTGACCAGACCGCCGGGTCGGGCTGCCCTACCGGTCCCGCGAACTGTCAGTCAGAGCCGGTGTTGCCACTCGCGTCGCGGAAGGCGCGGAACGACTGGCGGATGTTCTGCTCGATCCGGGACCGGATCTGCTGCGAGGGCTGGATCGGGTTGAGCAGATTGGCCCCGTTCCGGAACCAGGCCGGGACGTCCACTTCCAGGGTCACCACCGCCGGGGCGCCGGCGACGACCTCCACCGGGGTCTCAAGGGCGACCTTCACGACGGCAGTGAGGGCCGTGTTGAAGACGAAGTCCGTGCCGTTGAAGGTCCCGGCGACGCGCACGCTCACCCCCTCGAAGTCCGGATGCTGGGCCAGCAGGGGGGCATCCCCGGAACTCCCGGTTGGCTTGTGCACCTGGAGCTGTAGCGCCCGGTAGGATCCCTCGGGAAGGTCCACCGAGACCAGCGCCCGGGCCGCCTCGTCGAGCGGTGGCTCGAGCAGCCGGGGCTCCAGCCAGAGGACGGGGCATTCGGTGCTTTCCTGGCTCCCGCTCCCGTCTTCGGCGTTCTCCGAGGGGCAGCTTCCCTGCATTCGCTCCAGCTTGATCCGGCGGGCCACCACCTGCACTGCGGAGATGGCAAGCACATCGCCGCCGGCCGCTACCACGGGCGCGGCCGCGGCGGCCGGCCGGAGTGCCAGATAGAGTGTGACCCGGCCGGTTCCCTCCGGGCCGGTGCCTTTCTCGCAGGCAGCTGCAAGGGTGAGCGCGAGCAGGAGCAGCAAGGGTCTGGGGTGCATGGGCGATCCTCCTGGCAGTGACGCTGGAGCCGGGGGCGGGTAAAGAGCCCGCAAGCGGCATACCCGCAAGGGTGGCGCGGATCCGGTGCAGTGATCCGCACTGGCGACCGCTCCGATCCACGCTGCGAGCCCCGGCCCGCAGTTTCAGGACGCCCGGGACCGCATCCGATCGCACAGGTCGAAATTCGTCCTCTGGCATAGTGCGCGGGTGGTCCGGTGGGCGGCCCACGAATCGTTCCCGGAGGAGACGTCCGTGTTCCTGGCGAGGACACTGTGCCAGCCATGCGATGACTCGGTCGTCGCGGCCTAACTCACCGGGTGGAACCAGGTTGTGTCAGGCGGGCGGGGTTGGGCACGCTCGATGCGTTGGGCGGCGGCGTTCGCGAGTCGTGGTCGGTGACAAGGTCAACGGGGAGGAACCATGCGATCCGCACAGTTGCTGCTTGTGGGAACGGCGCTGGTCGCACCGCCGGTGGCGCTGGGTCAGTCGCAGGATCGAGGTCCGGCCCGGCCGCGGGGTGAGGCGGTGCTCGAGTTCCGGACCAGGACGGACGACGGACCGTACCTCCGATTCCGCTATGCCGACGAGGACCGCCACGCCGAGGTGCTGGCGTACCGGCGGGGCGTTCCGCGGGTGTGGTGCGGCACCTGTGTCGGGGGCCGGTGCGGCGATCGGGAGTGGCGCGCGCTCGAACGGTGCGAAGCGAGGGCGGCCGAGCTCGAGCGACGCGACGCCGAGTGGCGCCGGGAGGCGAGGAAGCGGGAGGCCGAGTTCGAGCGCGAGATGGCCCGGCGCGAGCGCGAGTTCCGGGAGAAGGAACTCAGGCGGTGGCGGGAGCACCAGCGGAAGATGGCCGAGCTGATGCGGGATCTGGACCGCTACCGCTAGCCCTGGCGCGGGGCCCGGCGACGGCGCCGGGCTCCCGCGTAGCCCCGCAACCGTCGCAGCATCCTTCGATCATTGGTCCGCCCGTCGGGCCCCTTGGGGGTCTCGATGACCTTGGGAACGTCGCGGAAGCGGGCGTCGGTCATGATGGCACGGAATGGTCCTGGGCCCAGCGTTCCTTCGCCGATCAGGGCGTGCCGGTCGCGGCGCGAGCCTTTGGGGCTCAGGGAGTCGTTGAGGTGGAGGCACCCCAGGCGCGGCAGGCCCAGGATCCGATCCCACGCGGCCCATACCCCGTCGAAGTCGTCGACGAGGTCGTAGCCGCTGGCGAAGAGGTGGCAGGTATCGGCGCAGAATCCGACCCGATCGCGCACGTCGGCGCCGATCCGTTCGCGAAGCTCGGCCAGTTCCTCGAAGCAACTCCCGAGCGCGGTGCCGGCACCCGCGGTGGTCTCGAGCAGCAGCCGGAGCGGGCCCGGCACAGCGCGGAGGCACCGGGTGCAGGCCTCGGCATTCCGGGCCAGACCCCGGACGCGGTCGTCAATGAAGTTCCCGGGGTGCGAGACCACGGCATCCAGCCCCAGCAGCCGCGCGCGGCGGAGCTCGGCCGTGAAGGCGCGCATCGAACGGTGCCGCAGCTGGCGGTCGGGCGAGGCCAGATTGATCAGGTAGGAATCGTGCGCCACGGCGACAACGATCCCGGCGGCGCGGGCCGCGTCGCGAAAGGCGCGGGCCTCGCGAGGGGCCACGGTGCGCTCCCGCCACTGGTTGGGGCTCTTGGTGAAGATCTGAATGGCGCGGGCGCCAATGGCCCGGGCCCGGACGGGTGCGCTGGCGAGGCCCCCGGCGGTGGACACGTGAGCGCCGACAACGTCGCGGGCTCCGGCGCGGGCCATGCTCAGGCCCCCGCCGGGGCCGCCGGATCACGGCGCCGGTCGAAGTCCACGAGTCCGTCGACCAGGTGGATGTTCCGGTCGCAGCGGTCCGCAATCCGGTCGTCGTGGGTGACGATCACGCAGGTAATTCCCTGCTCCAGGTTGAGGCGTCGCAGCAGCTCGAGCACCTGCTCGCCCGACCGGGTGTCCAGATTGCCGGTCGGCTCGTCGGCCAGGAGCAGGGCCGGTTCCATGACGAGCGCCCGGGCCAGGGCCACACGCTGCTGCTGGCCGCCGGAGAGCTCCGAGGGCCGACGGTTCAAGAGGCCGCCAAGACCGACCTGTTCCAGCAGGAACGCGCCGCGATCCCGGGCCGCCGGCGTGAGTCGGCCCTGATCGGCAAAGGACGGCATCACCACGTTCTCGAGCGCGGTAAACGCCGGGAGCAGGTGGTGGAACTGGAAGACGAAGCCGATGGTCCGGCCCCGGAAGCGGCCCAGGCCGTCGCCGTCGAGGGTGGTCGTCTCCGTGCCGGCCAGTCGGATCGAGCCGGACGTGGGACGATCGAGCAGGCCGATCAGGTTGAGCAGGGTGCTCTTGCCGGATCCGGAGGGGCCGGTGAGAGCGACGAATTCGCCCCGGCCGAAGTCGAGATCGATGCCGCGAAGTGCGGGAGTGAGCACCGTGGTCCCGTACGCCTTGGTCACTCCCCGGAGGACCACCAACGGGTCAGCCACTGCGGATCGTGACCGCAGGGTCGAGCCGGGCCGCGCGGCGGGCCGGGGCCACGGCGGCCAGCACGCCGGTGGCGGTGGCCGTCAGGGCGGCGCGAAGGTAGAGCTCCGGGCGGAGCACGACGGGAAAGGTCGACGACCCGTCGGGATTCCGGGCGAGGCTGGCGAAGAACGCGCCCAGCCCGATGCCGATCAGTACGCCGGCGACCGAGCCTGCCAGACCGACGACGCCACCCTGAAATAGGAACAGCCGGAGAATCTTCCGGCGAGGCGTCCCGTACGCCATCAGAATCCCGATCTCCGGGGCCTTCTGCACCACCGAGACGGCGAGCACGCTCGCGATGCCAAGCGCCACCGCCAGGATCACGAAGGTCTGAATCATGATGCTGGAACTCGACTGCGACCGGAGGCCGACGAGCAGCTGGGCGTTGGTCTGCATCCAGCTCTCGGCGGAGAGCCCGGTGGCGGCCTGAATCCGCCCCGCGGCCTCCGTCGCCGCAAAGAGTTCACGGACCTTGATCTCGATGGTCGAGACGCCCCCCTCCAGGCCGAAGAGAGTCTGGGCCGCCCGGAGGGGGATCAGGACCCACCGCTGGTTCAGGTCCTTGTTGCCAACGTCGATGGTGCCACGCACCGTGTATACCGCGGTGGTGCCGTCACCGACGAGGAGACGAAGGCGGTCGCCGGGCGCGACCCCGAGTTCCCGGGCCAGCTCCACGCCGATCACCGCCTGGAAGCCGGACAGCTCGAGGCTGCCGCTGACCAGGCGGGAACGGAGGTCCACAATGGCCGAGTAGGCGCCAGGGTCGAGTCCGCGGATCGCTACCGCCTTGGTGCCGTCGCCGCGGAGGGCGAACGCCGGGCCGTTCACGGTCGGGACCGCGGCGACAACGGCCGGATCGCGGCGAACCACGTCCACCACCTGCTGCCATTGCCGCACGGTCCGGAGGCGTTGGGGAGGCCGGATCAGCCGCACGTCCTGGACCGCACTGTCCGGCGCGAGGACTCGCGGCAGCTCGTCAGGGGGGCGGATGACGATGTGGGCCTGATTCCCGAGCGTCCGTTCGATGATGCTCTCCTGAAGCCCGTTGATGAGGGCCGAGAGAAACACGATCGTGCCGACGCCGACCGCCACGCCGGTCAGGATCAGGGCGGTCTGGGTCCGGCCCTCGCGAAGGAACCGGAGGGCGACGAAGGCCTCGAACCTCATCGGGCGCGAGCCCGGCGGCCCGGCTTCAACCCGTCCCACGGCGGGAGGGCAATCCGCTCGCCCTCCGCGACTCCGGTCTGGATCTCGACCCACTCGTCGCCGCGGAGGCCGAGGCGGACGACCTGGCGCTGCAGGCGCCCGTCGCGAAGGGCCAGGACCCAGGGTTCTCCGGCGCTCGCGTCCTGCACTGCGACGCCGGGAAGCGCCACCACGCCGGACCGGCGGGCGACTTCGATCCGGATCGAGACGGTCATGTCCGGCCGAAGAAAGCCGGGAGGGTCCGGGACCTCCAATCGGACCTCGACCGTGCCCTGCGCGGCGTCGATGACCGGCGCCACGAAGGTCACTGTCGCCGGGAAGGTCTGGTCCGGATACGCATCGGCCGAGGCCATGGCCGGCTGCCCCACGGTCACCCGGGCCACATCGCGCTCGTCGGGCAGGGCCACGAGCTGGGTGGGGCCGTCGAGGGCCAGGGTGAGGAGCACCCGGCCCACCGGCACCACGTCGCCGGGTTCCACTGAGCGCGCGAGGACCCGACCCGCCCCTGGGGCCGTGATCCGGGTGTGCTCGAGCCGGGCGCGCGCGAGCGCCACCGCTGCCCGGGCCTCCTCCACCTGGGCCATCGCCGCGCGCACCTCGGCGCCGTCACCGGTTACCGCGCCGAACTCCAGCAACGCGATGTCGCGGTTGGCGCGGGCAGCCTCCAGGCTCTGCCGGGCGAGATCCAGCTCCTGAGCCGCGCCCGCTCCGGCCTCGTACAAGCGTTGGGCGCGCTCGAACTCGCGCAGCGCTGTCTGGTACGCCGCCTCGGCCGATCGGGCAGCCGCGTCCGCGGCCCCGGCGCGGACGGCGCGCAAGGCGACGGTGGTCGCTTCCGCGCGAGCGAGTGTGCCCCGAGCCTGCTCCAACTGGGCGCGAGCCTCGGAGTCGTCGAGCTGGACCAGCAGCTGGCCGGTCGCGACCCGATCGCCCTCGCGGACCAGGACCCGGGTGGCGACGGCCGGGATCATCGATCCCAGCTGGGCCCGGGACAGAGAGCGAACGCGCCCGGTCGCCACCACGGCCTGGACCAGATCGGTCCGCGAGGCGGTGGCGGTGTCAACGCTTGGCGGAACGAGGGCCGCGATGGCGACCCAGAGCGCGAGAGCGAGCCCGACGGCGAACGCGGCGACTGTGCGGGGCTTCATGGGGAGGCAATTATCGGTCGCTGTTCAGCTTTTGTCAAGGTTTTCGGAGATCGTAGCGTGACAAGGCCTCGGTATGCGGACCATTGGCGTGCTTTCCGGTTCGACTGCGGTCTATCCTTCGAGGTCAACCATCGCAACCTGTCGCTCACCTCCTGTCCCCTTTCCGATGCGCGTGGTCCTGCTCAGCGACACTCACGGCCTCCACGGAGCCCTGGGCCCCCTTCCCGATGGCGACGCCGTCCTTCACGCTGGCGATGTGAGTGGTCGGGGCACGCTTTCGGAGCTGGCCGCATTCTTCACCTGGTTCGCGGCGCTTCCCCATCGCCACAAGATCGTGATCGCGGGGAATCACGACTTCGCGCTGGAACGCGAACCGGCTCGGGCCGAGGCGTTGGTCCCTCCCGGGGTCACCTACCTGCGGGATTCGGCCGCCTGGCTGGAGGGCCGCCTGGTGTGGGGGTCGCCGTGGCAGCCCTGGTTCAACGACTGGGCGTTCAACGTCGAGCGCGGCGAGGAGATCGCCTCCAAGTGGGCTCTGATTCCGGACCGGGTGGACGTGCTGGTCACCCACGGCCCCCCGCACGGAGTGTTGGATCAGGTGGCCGGGGATGGGCGGCGGGTCGGGTGCGAGGCGCTGGCGGCGCGGCTGGCAGCGCTCGACCGGCTACGCCTCCACCTCTTTGGGCACATCCACGAGGGATATGGCGTCGTCCGGTCGGGGCAGCTCACATCGGTGAACGCCTCCATCTGTGATGTCCGGTACCGACCGATCAACGCTCCGGTGGTGGTCGATCTCTGAGCCGCAGTGCGGGTGGTTCCGGGTCGGGCCAGGGTGGAGCCCATCAAGGCAAGTTGTTGTGGTTGCTGGCCTTGGCGTGGGGTCGACTGGTGAGGGGGTGCGCGAGGTCTTATATTGCTCGCCCCTTAGGCTAGGTAGCTCAGTTGGTAGAGCAGCGGACTGAAAATCCGCGTGTCGGGGGTTCGATTCCCTCCCTAGCCATTCATGTAAGCCATTGAGGAAGCGAGGCGTAGAGTCCCGGTGCCCGGTCCGATCGACCGGGCACTTTCGCTTTGGTGGTCGGGGCTCGGGGGTCAAGCCACGTTCGGCGAACGCGGTATTCCTCTTCCAGCGCGACAAGAGGCAGGTTCGACCATTGACGGCGGCCGATCGGGGATGTATATAACCGTACAGTTATAGAATCAATCGGTTATGCCAGCTACGGAGCGCCTGGACCTCACCTTCGCCGCGCTCGCCGATCCCACCCGGCGTGCCATCCTGGCGCGTTTGGCCACCGGGGAAGCCTCGGTTCAGGAACTCGCCGAGCCATTCGAGATCAGCCAGCCCGCCATCTCCAAGCACCTTAAGGTGCTGGAGCGCGCCGGGCTCATCTCGGTCGACGTCGATGCGCAGCGCCGCCCGCGCCGCCTCGAACCCGAGCGCCTGGCGGAAGCCGTGGATTGGATCGAGCGTTACCGCGAGATCTTCGAGCAGAACTACCGGCGCCTCGATGCCTTGCTCGACGACCTCCAGGGGAGACCCAGACAATCGAAACGCAAGCCATAGCGCGCTGGTCGACCCACGGCCCGCTCGTCCGGTCCCTGAGCGGGCGGGCGGATCAACAAACCGGAGGAGAACAACAATGCCAAAGCCAGCAGAAGTCACCTTGCCGAGTGATCGCGAAGTCCGCGTCACCCGTACGTTCCATGCACCCCGCCAACTGGTGTGGGACGCCCACACGAACCCCGAACTCGTGCAGAAGTGGCAGGGCTACGACGGCTGGGACATGCCGGTGCGCGACATGGACGTCCGCGTAGGCGGCACGTATCGCTGGCTATGGAAAAGCCGGGCAGACGGCACCCAGTTCGGCTTCTTCGGCACGTTCATCGAGATCAACGCGCCGTCGAGGATCACGCACGAACAGTACTACGATCCGGGCGATGCCAGCTTCGCCATGCCCGTCGGCGATCCCTGCATCGTGTCGCTCGACCTCAGCGAGCACAACGGTGTCACGACGCTGGTGTGCAATATGACGTTTGCGTCGAAAGAGGCGCGCGACCGCGCGGTCTGCACCGGCATGACCGACGGCATGGAGTACAGCTACGCCCGGCTCGACGACCTGTTCATCAGGACAGCCGCGTAAGAACCACAGTCCATTTTCACCTCAGACGGCATCCGACGCTGTCTTTCAGCCGCCAGTGCGGCGCCACGTGAGGCCGATATGCGCAGACGCGATTTCCTGAAGACTGCCACCGCCACCGCGGTGCTGACAACCAGTGCGGCGGCCTGTCAGTCGAAACGAGGGGCGAGCGTTCCCGTTCAAGCCAAGGAGACCCCCGGCACGTCGAGTGCGCAATTTGCCGACGTCAACGGCCAGCACATGTGCTACATCGTGCACGGGGCCGGCAAGCCGCTCATTCTTCTACACGGGGGCATCAACCCAGACAGCTTCGGGAGCAATGTGGCCGCACTGGCCAAGGGCCGGCAGGTGATCGCCGTTCATCTCCAGGCGCATGGGCGCACGCCAGACACCGACAGGCCACTGCGCTGTGAAACGCTGAGTGACGACGTTGCCGCTCTGATCGGCCATTTGAACCTCGGCAGGACGGACGTCATGGGCTACTCGCTGGGCGCCAGCGTCGCACTGCAAACCGCCATCCGCCATCCTGACATGGTCGACCGGCTGGTGCTGGTGTCCGCGCCGATGAGGCAGGACGGCTTCTATCCGGAGGGGGTGGCGGCCTTCAGTCAGATGGAGGCCAACGCTGCCACGTTCGGCGAGAGCGTCAAGGCATCGCCCCTGGGGCAGGCCTATCCCGAGGTCGATTGGACGAACCTTTTCCGGAAGCTCGGTGACCTGACCAAACGCCCATTTGATTGGAGCGCCGATACCGCCAAGGTTGAGGCTCGCACGCTGCTGGTCTTTGCCGACGCTGACGCCATCCGGCCCGAACACATGGTCGAGTTCTGGAAGGCGTTGGGAGGCGGACAGCGCGATGCCGGGATCGATGGCTCTCTGCGGCCCGCAAATCAGTTGGCAATCGTGCCGAACGCCACCCACTACACGCTCGCCGTCGAGCCGATGCTGCCGGAGATCGTCGAGCGCTTCCTCGGAACCGATGACGTGGGGAACGGCCCGGGAGGGAATCGAACGCCCGACACGCGATAGAACCGCCCCAGTCACGAGCTTGCCGAAGTGGCCGGTAGCGACCGGCATTGTCTCGATGCCATCCGAGGTCTCCGCCAGTGCCTGGTATCATCCCCTCCCCGGGCCTGGTTCGAAGTCGGCAGGCACTGACCGGGGGCTGGGCTCGCGGCAGGCCGCGAGCCCAGCCCCGGATCGGGTGCATGGACCTCAGGTAGAGAGCGTGTCGTAGAACTCTTCCATCCGCTTCCGCATGGCCGCATCAGGCAGCCGTCCACGGCCGCCGGCCAGGTTGTCCTCCAGGTGCTCCACCCGCCGGGTTCCGGGAATCGCGACCGTGACGGCCGGGTGGGAGAGGATGTACTTGAGGAAGAACTGGGGCCAGGTCTTGACGTCGATCTCGGCGGCGAAGGGCGGCAGGGGGGTGGACGCCAGCTTGGCGAAGTTCTCGCTCGCGCCGCGCCGGCCGCCGAAGGGCACGTTGATCATCACCCCGATCCCGCGCTCGCGGGCCAGGGCCAGCACCGGCTCGGCGCCCCGGTTGCCTATCGAATAGTCGACCTGGATCAGGTCCAGCGGGTACTTCCGCATGTGTCCCATCAGGGCTTCGTACTGCTGGGCGCTGGAGGTGGAGATGCCGAGGTGCTTGATCTTCCCGGCCTTCTTCCATTCCTGCAGCACGGGCATCATGGGGTCCACACCGTTCAGGTTGTGGATCAGGAGCCCGTCCACCGTGTCGGTCTTGAGCCGCTCCATCGAGGTCGCGAACTGCTGGCGACCCTGGGAGTCGTCCGCGCCGGACATGATCTTGGTCACCAGGAAGAGCTTGTCGCGGAGCCTGAGCTCGGTATGGAGTTCGCCCAGGACGGCCTCCGACTCGCCCCGCCCGTAGCCGTGCGCGGTATCGTAGAGCGAGCCGCCCAGCTCGACGAAGCGCTTCATGACGTCGCGGAGCTGGGGCCGGAGCTCGGCCGAGAGGTTGTAGGCGTTGGTGCCGATGCCCACTACCGGGATCCTGGCGCCGGTCGAGGGAATGGCCTTGGTGATGAGAGGGAGCTGGAGCCACGCGGGCCCGGGGCTGGCCAGGAGGGACCGCCAGGGCGTGAGCGCCAGTCCGGCGGCAGTGGCCAGGCCCACCTTCAAGGCGTCTCGGCGGGTCGGGTGGCTGGGAGAGAGGCTGGTCATCAGTCACCTTCCGTCTGGATGTTCTGACCCCTGGGCCCCGCGCCCCTGGGCCGTAGACCCCTCATACGCCCGGGCCGTCGCTCGCGTTGGCCTGGTGTGGGCTCACCGACCCTGGATCCAGTCCCAGTGGCGGGCGGCCCGGTCCACCACGCGCTCCAGGTCCTCCTCCAGCAGCACCCGCGCTGCCACGAGCCGTCGGGCGGCGGCCCGGGCCCGGGCGAGGTAGCCGTCGCGGCCGGCGTAGCGTCGCTCGATGCTGGGACGGGGGTCGTGCGCCGCGCGGCGTTCCGCCTCGGTGCGCGGGAGCGGGAGATAGGAACCGAGGATCCGGGTGAGCTCGGCGGGCGTAGGCGATGACGTCCCGGATCACGGCGAAGCCGAGTCCCGCCACTTTGGGATCGCGGCCCCGATAGACCAGCTCGTAGATCCGGCCGGGCTCGAACCCGCCGGGGAGGTAGACCCGGGTGGGGTCGGGCACCACCCGACCGTCCTCCACCCGGGCAAAGCCCCAGGTGGACCGTGGCAACACCCGCCGCTCGGTGTACCGGCCGTCGCGGACCGTGAGCACGTTGTCGGGGGCCGCGGTGTCGGCGGGGTAGGCGATGTGATTGGCGTGCGCGATCGACAAACTTTGCTCGGGCCGGGCGACCACCCAGTCGGCGCGGAGGAGGCCGGTGAGCGCTTCGCCGCCAGGGCCGGTGGCGACCGGGGCATGAAGGCGAAGCAGATCGGGATTGGGCGGAACGTCGTGCTGCCAGCCTACCCAGATCACGCTGAGGCCCTGTCGCATCAGGAATCCGTCGCCGTAGCCGGCGTCGGAGGAGGGCCGGAGCGCGCCCGAGCCGTAGTTGAGGAACTGGAGTCCGTACTTGAGTCCCCGGTTGCTCACCTCGAGGAGCGCGACCCCGTCCGGCGCCGGATGGCGGGGCTTGAGAACCGCGAAATCGGCCCAGACCTCGACCTTGCCGGCCGAGTTCCTGGGCGCCAGGTCCAGGTCCACGATCCGGGCGTTAAAGCGATTGGCCGGGTCGAAGGCGAAGAGGATCCGGCCTTCGAGCCACTCGTACGGACCGGCGGCGCCGAACGGTCGGCCGTTCAGCACGTCGACGCGGCGGGTCACCTCCACCCGGACCACCTCGGCGAGCAGGGTGCCGGGCGCAGTCAGGCACCAGAGGGCAAGAAGGGCGAACACGCGCAAGACAGGCATCAGCGGCTCCCGGGAGGACCGTGTCAAGGTACCGCCAAGGAGTCTAACGTGAACGGCGGGTTCGGCCGGCGCGCATGGCGCTTGGCCTAGCCGACAAGCGCCAGGGCGCGGATCGCCCGGCGTGCCAGATCCGCGTCGTGCACCCGCACATAGTCGATTCCCAGACGGGCAAGGTGACCGGCCAGGAGGGCGCTCTCGAAGTCCCTCGCCGCCCCCTGGTGCGCGGCCGGATGGTCCGGCGCGAACCAGGTCCGCAAGAACGACTTCCGGGAGTGGCCCACCAGAATCCGGACACCGAGCTGGCCGAGGTGTCCGGCATGCCGGAGGATGGCGTGGTTCTGATCGGGCGTCTTGCCGAACCCGATTCCCGGGTCGAGGATGACGCGTCCGGGGGGGATGGCCTCGGCAGCGAGGGCTTGCAGCCGTTCGCGACCCCAGGCGAGGAGCCAGTCCACGGGGTCGTGATCGGTCGGCAGGACTCGATCGGCCTCCGGCGGGACGGTGATGCTATGCATCGCGACGACGGTCGCGCCGCTCGCGGCCACGGCGCCGAGGAGCCGGGGGTCGGTCCCGCCGGTGACGTCGTTGATCCATTGAGCGCCTGAGGCGAGCGCCCGTTCGGCGGTTTCCCCGTGGCGGGTGTCGACGCTCAGCGCCGCGCTGACGGGCAGCGAGGCGAGCCGACCGAGAACTGGAGCCAGCCGCCGCCACTCCTCCGCCGGCTCGACCGCCGTCGAGCCCGGGCGGGTGGACTCAGCTCCCAGATCGATCACCGAGGCCCCGGCCTCAGTCATGGCCACGGCGTGCTCCACGGCCAATCCGGGGTCCAGGTACAGGCCGCCGTCGGAGAAGGAGTCGGGGGTGAGGTTCAGGACCCCGACGATCTCGGTGAGGGACAGGGGGGTCCGGCGGGTCCGGAACGGGACGTGATCGGGCGTGCCCCTCCATTGCCGGCTCCAGTCTTCGGCTCGCTGCCCCGCGGCGGGCCCGCTTCGCGGCGGGAAGACCCAGCCGGGCGCCAGGTCGACCAGGGGCAGGAGGGCGAAGGGCCGCTCGGCCAGGCCGGGGTGGGGAACCTGCAGGCTGTCGCTCGCCACCTCGAGATCCCCGAAGGTGAGCAGGTCCAGATCCACCTCGCGTGGCGCCCACCGGGCGCGGTCGACCCGTCCCACGGTCCGTTCCACCTCCTTGAGCAGGCGGACCAGCTCGACCGGCCCGAGAGCCCACGCGCCCCGCACCGCGAGGTTGAGATAGGGATGGCGCCAGTCATCGGGCGCGTCGGGTGGGACCAGGGCGTCGGATTCGTAGATCGGCGAGATCGACTGGACCAGCGCCGGCGCGTTCAAGCGGAGCGCGCGCACCGCGGCGCGGAGATGGGCGAGCCGGTCGCCGAGATTGGTGCCGAGGCCGATGACCACCTCAGGCATCGCCGGACTCCGGCCAGTCGCCGATCCGAAAGCTGGCTCCACCCTGGATCGAGGCGATGGGCGGCTGCTTGGTCACCCTCACCGCCAAACCGATCCCGTCGGGCAGCATGGCCCGGAGTGCGGCGATCAGGGCGGCCGCCAGGTGCTCCAGCAGGCGGTACTCGGCGGCGGCGGCTGTCTCGACGACCCGCTGTACCAGGGGGCCGTAGTCGACGGTGTCGTCGAGCCGATCGGAGCGGCAGGCCCCCGGCAGCGACTGGAATCGAAGTGCGACGTCGACGATCGCCTGCTGGGGCGTGGCGCGCTCGGCGGCCGACCAGCCGAGCCGGGCCGGGACGGCGATGCCGGAGACCCGAAGCGAGGCGTGGCGCGAGGGCAGGGGGTCGGGTACGGGATCAGCCATGGTCGGGACCTCCGGGCACGGTAGCGGCGCGGGTCGCGGCCCGTTCGATGGCCGGGTACCCGGGCAGGAGGGCGGCGCCCCGGGCAACATAGAACAGCACGAAGGCGATCCACATCCCGTGGGGCCCGAGCCAGGAGGTGAACGCGAGATCGAATCCGAGATACGCGGCGGTCGCCGCGATCGACGCGTTCCGCATTGCGGCCGAGCGCATGGCGCCGATGAAGATGCCGTCGAGCTGCCAGGCGGGGGCGCCAACCAGAGGGATGGCGGCGCAGTAGGGCAGGAACCGGATCGCCATGGCGCGGGCCTCGGGGTCGGCGATCCAGCGGCTCAGGATCCAGGGGCCGCCCGCCAGGGTGAGCACCAGGAAGGCGGCCCCGGACGCCACCGCCAGCTCGCTGGTAGCCCGGATGGCGCGGCGGAGATGGAGCACCGACCCCCGCCCGATCGCCTGACCCACGGCTGCCTCGGCGGTGAAGGCGAAGGCATCGAGTACGAACGCCCACACGGTCACGATCTGGAGCAGGACGTGGTTGCCGGCCAGCACGGCCGCGCCCTGACGGGCACCGGTATTCGCGAACCAGGCGAACCCGACGAGGAGGGCCCAGCTCCGGACCATCATGTCGGTGTTGATGACCAGGAGGCGGCGGAGGGCGCGGAGGTTCCAGAGGTCCTGGAGCCGAACGTCCGGCTGGAGTCCCTGCGCCCGGAGGAGCCGCCAGACCAGCCACCCGCCCGCGGCGGCGGAGGCGAGGTCCGCGAGCGCGGTGGCGGCGGCCACGCCCGCGACCCCGTAGCCCAGGCCCAGGACGAACCAGAGGTCGAGCACCACGTTGGTGAGGCTGAAAACGGCCTGGATGAGCAGGACGCCCCGGGTGTGGCCGATGCCGACCAGCCAGCCGGTCAAGGCGAAGCCGGCGTAGGCCGCGGGCGAGCCCAGGGTCCGGACCAGGAAGTAGGTCCGGCCGGCCGCTTCCACGGGCTCGCTCCCCTGGAGCACCGCGAACCCGAGTCGAGCCGCGGGCAGCTCCAGGGTGACGACCAGCACGCCCAGGGTTGCGGCGAGGACGAGGCCGCGATACAGCACTCGTTCGAGTTCGCTCCGATCGCCGGCCCCGGCGGCCTGAGCGGCCAGGCCGGTGGTTGCCATCCGGAGGAAGTAGCAGCTCCAGTAGAAGAGGCTGAAGAGGGTGGAACCCAGAGCCACGCCACCCAGGTCCGCCTTCTGCCCGACGGCGCCGATCACCGCGGTGTCGACCACCCCGGCGAGCGGTACGGCGGCGTTGGCGAAGATCATCGGCCAGGCGAGTTGCCAGGCCCGGGAACGGCTCAAGGGCTCTGCAGGCAGGAGGCGCTCCGAGTACGCGGCGACGGGGCGCGAGGAAGGTAGCGCGGGGGTGGGGCCGGACGAAGGCCGGGCGGCGGTATATTGGCTGGGCTCGCGCCGATCCCTCGATCCGGAGTGATGATGCTGACCGCCTCCCGCTGGTTGACCGCTTCGCTTCTGATCGCAGGTGTCACCGACGCTGGCGCACAGCCGGCCGCCACCCGTCTCCTGCGGCAGCCCACCGTGAGCGCCACCAGCGTCGCGTTCGCCTACGGTGGCGATCTCTGGGTGGTGAGGCGCGAGGGAGGTGAGGCTCGACGACTCACCGCCACGGCGGCGGTGGAGAGCGATCCCCACTTTTCGCCGGACGGCCGCTGGATCGCGTTCACTTCCACGCGCAGCGGGAACCCGGACCTGTACGTAATCGCGGCGGAGGGGGGCGAGCCCAGGCGGCTCACCTGGCACCCGGGAGCCGATCGCGCGCGGGGCTGGTCCCCTGACGGCCGGGAGGTCCTGTTCGCCTCGAACCGGGAGACCGCGCCGGTGCCGTACGATCGGCTCTGGACGGTGTCCGTGACGGGCGGCCCCCCCCGGGTGCTCCCGGCGCCGATGGCCACCCGCGGGAGCCTGTCGCCCGATGGACGCCGGCTGGTGTATGACCGGATCGCGCGCTGGGACGTGGAATGGCGGAACTATCGCGGGGGCCAGAACACTCCGCTCACCATCCTCGAGCTTGCCGGGCTGGAGGAGGTGCACCTCCCGAACGAACTCACCACCGACACGCGCCCGGTCTGGCTGGGCGGCACGATCTTCTTCCTGTCGGACCGGGATTACGCCACCAACGTCTGGGCATACGATCCCGCCAGCCGGGCGGTCCGCCAGGTCACCCGGTTCCGCGACGCGGACGTCAAGGAGTTGGCCGCGGGGGGCGGCACCCTGGTGATCGAGCAGGACGGATACCTGCACCTGGTGGATCCGGGATCGGGAGCGGTGCGCCGGCTGGACATCCGCGTCCGCGGCGATTTCCCCTGGGCGATGCCGCGGTGGACCGACGTGGCCCGGTCGATCAGCGCGGCATCGCTCTCTCCGACCGGGCAGCGGGCCCTGTTCGAGGCCCGGGGGGACATCTTCACCGTCCCCGTGAGCAAGGGCGACGCTCGGAATCTGACCCGCAGTCCGGGGGCGGCCGACCGCACGCCGGTCTGGTCGCCCGACGGCCGTCAGGTGGCCTGGTTCAGCGATGAGGGCGATGGGTATCGCCTGGTAATCCAGGACCAGGATGGCCTGGGGACCGCGCGGGTCGTGTCGCTTGGCGACGCCCGATTCGCCTTCCATGCCGCCTGGTCGCCCGACGGGTCGCGGATCGCCTTCGTGGACGATCGTGCCCGGATGCGGGTGCTGGAGCTGGCCACGGGGCAGCTGGTCGTGGCCGATACCGACGGGAGTCTCTGGGATCGGAGCGCCTTCCAGCCCGTCTGGTCGCCGGATTCGAAGTGGCTCGCCTACTCGAAGGTCTTCGACAACGGGTTCCGGCGAATCGTCGTCTGGTCGCTGGCGGACGGTCGCGCCCGCCAACTCACCGATGCGCTGGCCGACGCGGTGAGCCCGGTGTGGGACCGCAACGGCCGGTGGCTCTACTTCCTCGCGAGTACCGATCTGGGGCTCGCCAGTGGCTTCGCCAACATCAGCTCGATCAACCGCGAGGTGACTCGCGGCGTCTATCTGGCCCTGCTCCGGGGGAGCGACTCGACCCCGTTCCCGCCGGAGACGGACGAGGAAGCAGCCCGTCCGGCGGCGCCCGCCGACACTGCGGCCCGGGCGCCAGCAGGTCCGGCAGCGGTGCAGATCGACCTGGAGCGCATCGACCGAAGGATTCTGCCGTTGCAGATGCCGGTGCGGCGGTACGGCGGGCTGGCGGTCGGGGCGACGGGCGTGCTGTTCGTGGCCGAGCAGCTTCCGAATCAGCAGGGGGCGACGCTCCATCGCTACGAGGTGAAGCAGCGCAAGGCGGACGTCTTCCTTGCGGGCGTTCGGCGCTTCGCCACCTCGGCGGATGGGAAGAAGATCCTGCTTCAGGCCGGGCCGGGCTGGAGCGTGGTGGGCACCGACGCGGCGCCTCGACCTGGCGACGGCACCCTCCGGGTGGCGCTCCAGGCGCAGGTGACGCCGGAGCAGGAGTGGCGGCAGATCTTCGACGAAGCCTGGCGGATCGAGCGGGATTTCTTCTACGATCCCGGCCTCCACGGCGCCGACTGGAACGCGGTCCGGGCCCGGTACCGTCCCCTGGTGCCGTTCGTCCGTCACCGCGACGATCTCAACTACCTGCTGGACCAGGTGGGCGGCGAGCTCTCGGTGGGCCACAGCTTCGTCTTCGGGGGGGACCTGCCCCCGGTGGACACCACCCGAGTGGGGATGCTGGGTGCGGACCTCCGGGTGGATGGCGATCGCTGGCGGATCTCGCGGATCCTGACGGGCGAGAGCTGGAACCCGGAGCTCCGGGCGCCGCTCGACGCTCCCGGCCTCCGGATCGCGAACGGGAACTATCTCCTGGCGATCAACGGCACGGAACTCCGGGCAGGTGACAGTCCCTGGCGCCTCCTGGATGGCACCGCCGATCGGCAAACGGTGCTCCGGGTCAATGACCGGCCGGTGCTGGCGGGATCGTGGACGGTGACCGTGGTGCCGCTGGCGAGCGACGCGGCGCTCCGGACGCGGGCCTGGGTGGAGGACAATGGCCGCCGGGTGGACTCGCTGTCCGGCGGGCGACTGGCGTACGTGTGGGTTCCCAACACCGGCGGCGGGGGTTACAGCTCGTTCAACCGGTACTTCTTCGCCCAGCAGGATCGGGATGGCGCGGTGATCGACGAGCGGTTCAACGGCGGTGGGCTGCTCGACGACTACATGGTGGACTACATGAGCCGGCGATTGGTCGGCGGCATCACCAACGACGTGGGGGGGACCCCGTTCCGGCTTCCGATCGCGGGGGTGCTGGGTCCCAAGGTGCTCCTGATCAACGCCCTGGCCGGCTCGGGCGGCGACTTCTTCCCGTGGGTGTTCCGGGAGCTCAAGGTGGGGCCGTTGATCGGCACCCGCACCTGGGGAGGGCTGGTGGCCTCCTGCGTGCCGTACCCGCTGGTGGACGGGGGCGCCATCACGTCGCCCTGTAGCGCGGTCTATGGGTTCAGGGGCTGGATCGCGGAGAACGAGGGGGTCCCGCCCGACATCGAGGTCCCGCTGGACGCCCGGTCGGTGGCAGCAGGTCGCGATCCGCAGCTGGAGCGCGGAGTGGCCGAGGCGTTGCGCCTCCTGGGTCAGAGCCCGGTGAACCGGCCCCAACCCCCGCCATTTCCCCGCCCGGCGCGACGGCCGCCCGGCGACTGATACGAACTCTTCCTTGTCGAGGACTCCGATGGCTCTGTACACCTGTAGCAAGTGCGGAATGAGCGTGGGCACGATGACCTGCGGCAAGTGCGGCGCCGAGCTGGTGAACGACACCTTGACGCTGGAGGGGGGGAGGACCGTTCAGATCGCCGCCTGCCCGGCCGGCCATGGCAAGGTGAAGTCACCGATGTGCTGCGGGCAGGACATGACCTGCAGCGTCTAGCGGCCCGGCTCCGGGCGAACGGCAGGCGGAACGACGACAGCGTCGGGACTCGATGGACCCGGCCGGCCGGCAGGTTCCGATCCTGATCGTGGGCGCCGGGTTTGCCGGGGTGGGCGCCGCCATCCGGCTCAGGCAGACGGGCATCGAGGACTTCGTCGTGCTGGAGCGCGCCAGGTCGCTGGGCGGGGTATGGCGCGACAACGAGTACCCGGGCTGCGCCTGCGATGTGGAGTCGCTGCTCTACGAGTACAGCTTCGCGCCCAACCCGGACTGGACCGAGCGGTACTCGCGAGGGCCCGAGATCTGGGCCTACCTGGAGCAGTGCGCCACCGAGTTCGGCGTGAGACCGCACCTCCGCTTCGATCACGAGGTGCGATCCCTCCGGTGGGACGAGGAGGTGGCGGCGTGGCAGCTCGCCACGTCGCGCGGCCCGTTCACGGCAGGGCTGGTGGTACTCGCCGTCGGCGCCTTGTCGGAGCCGATGATCCCGGCCGTCCCGGGTCTCGACCGGTTCGAAGGGCCGGCGTTCCATTCGGCCCGCTGGGATCGGGGCTTCGATCCGGCCGGCCGCCGGGTGGCCGTGGTCGGGACCGGTGCCTCGGCGGCCCAGGTGGTGCCTGGCCTTCAGCCGGCGGCCGAGCGGCTAGTGGTGTTCCAGCGGACCCCGGCCTGGGTGGTACCGCGATGGAACCGGCCGGTGTCGGAGCGGCGGCGCGCGCGGTTTCGGCGGTACCCGGTGGTGCGTCGGCTGGCGCGGGCCGCCCTTCACCTCCAGCGAGAGGCGCTGGGGTGGGCGTTTCGCCATCCGGCTGCGATGGGCGGGCTTGAGGCCATCGCCCGGCTGCACCTGCGGCGCGCCGTGCCCGATCCCACGCTCCGGGCGGCGCTCACCCCGTCGTTCACCATCGGGTGCAAGCGGATCCTGGTCTCCGATGACTATCTGCCCGCCCTCACCCGGCCCAACGTGACCCTGGTGACGGCTGGCGTGAGGGAGGTACGCCCCAGGGGCGTGGTGGATACGGATGGCACGGAGCGTTCGGTGGATGCGATCGTTTTCTGCACCGGGTTCCGCGCGACCGAACTCCCCTTCAGCCGGGCGGTAGCCGGGCGGGATGGGCGGGTACTCCACACGGTCTGGGAGGGCTCGCCCAAGGCGCATCTTGGCACGACCGTGCACGGGTTCCCCAACCTGTTCCTGCTCCAGGGTCCGAACACCGGGCTCGGTCATTCGTCGGTGCTGCTGATGCAGGAAGCCCAGATCGACCACCTGCTGGGCGCGCTCCGGCACCTGCGCCGGCACGGTGCGAAGGTCGTGGAGCCCAGGGCCGAGGCGCAGGCGCGATTCGTCGCGGACGTCGACCGGCGGATGCGGGGCACGGTCTGGCTCCGGGGCGGATGCCAGAGCTGGTATCTGGATGCCACGGGCCGCAATTCCACGCTCTGGCCGGGGAGCGTCGGCCAGTTTCGCCGGCGCGTGGGCCGCTTCCGGTCCCAGGAGTATCTGATCGGGTTCCGGCGGGAGGCGGCCGACGGTTGAGGGGCTCGGTCAGGGGGCGGCGACGATCAGGTCGCGGAGAGCCGGGCCCAGCACCCGGAGCAGCTGGGCGGGAAGCGAGCTGGTAAAGTCATAGTCATCAGCCTCCGGCCCGATCACGAAGGCGGTGATGGTGCCGAAGAATCGGTCGCCCACGAAGAAGACCACGGTCGAGGTCCGGTTCAGGGCGCGGTCCTGAACGATCTGGCCGCCCCGGCCCACCACCCGGTGGCGGTTGTTTCCCGTCCCGGTCTTGGCGCCGATCGGGAGGGGCTGGCCGTCCGCCCCGCGCACGGCCCCGAAGGCGCGGCGGCCGGTGCCGTTTTCCACCACGTCGATCATCGCTTCCCGCACGGTGGCCGCGATCTCCGCCGACAGCACCCGTTCGCCCGGGGTGGGGTCCCGCCTGAGCACGGTCTCGAACGGCGTGCCGGCCGCGAATCGGATCCGATCGATCCGGAACCCGGGCCTCCGGATTCCGTCGTTCAGGACGATGCCGACCAGTTCCGCGAGCTGATCGGGCCGGTCGGCCGAGCTGCCGATGGCGGTGGCGTAGGAGGGGACCAGCGAGGCGAACGGGTATCCCAATCGGCGCCAGGCGCGGTGGATCTCGAAGAAGGCCTCGACCTCGAGGACCGAGCGGATCCGCTGGTCCTGCGCCTGGGTGCGCCTGGTGGAGAAGAGCCACCGGTACACCTCCTGGCGGGCGGCCTGGCTGGAGTCCATCACTTCGGCCCGCGACGCGTCCGGATGGCGGAGTCGAAACTCGACCAGCCAGAGCTCGAGGGGATGGACTCCCGCCAGAAAGCCCCGATCCATGAGGGACATCCGGCCGGGGTCGGCCCGCTCGAAGAGCTCCCGGGCCCGGTCGGCCGAGACCGTGACGCCCTGTGTGGCCAGAAGCGCGATGAACTGATCGGCGGTGCCTTCCGGGTAGACCGACCGAAACACCCACGCCAGGCGGGGGGCCGAGAGCATCCGATCGCCGAGGAGCGTTGCCAGGGCCTGATCGGCGGTGGTCCAGTCGTGCTTCCGGAGGAACCGGTCCAGGAAGACCCGTCCTTCCCGGTCGGCGAAGCGGGCCAGGTACTCCTGTCGCCTGGGGTCCTGGCGATCACCGAGGATTCCGGCGGGGTGTCCCGGCAGCCGGGCCATGTGGAACTGGACCAGATCCCGCATCATCCGGATGAAGACCAGGTTGACGGAGTGGCGGAAGGCGTCCCGGACCGAGAGAACCTGATTGTCGTGGACCGACTCGAAGTTCCCGAAGGTGTGAATGCCCCCGCCGGTGAAGAACCGTTCGCGGGGGTTGGCGGAGTAGCGCCGGTCCATGGCCGCTTCGAGCAGATCGACCATCGAGGCGCGGGGTCGCGTGGCGAGGTAGCCGCGGACCCAGACGGTGATCGGGTCGGTTGCGGGGAGGGCCGGCGCGGGCTCGCCTGGGGGCTCCCGAAGTTCCCGGACAGCTTGCTCGACCGCCTCCAGGTAGCTCACCAGGGTCCGGAGCTTGGCGGTGGACCCCAGCTCCAGCTTGGCCCCTTCGATGGGGCTGAAGGGCAGGTCGACGTTGTCGGCCTGGACCCGCACTGCGTTGCCGGCGTCGGTCCGTTCGTAGAGGAGGACGGCGTACTGAACCCGGGCGGGGTCACCGCGGCCCTGGAGGCGCGGCCCGATCAGCCCATTGGCCCTGAGGTAGGCGGAGTCGCCGAGCCGGGACAGCACAGCAGTCACGCGGGCCTGGGCCGCCGAGTCGAAGGTGCTCGCCACGGTCGCATCCATCCGGTCGAGCTGGTAGAGGGCCGGAATGCTGCCCTGGACCAGGAGCTCGGTGCGGACGGCGTTGGCGGCCTTGGCCTGGACGAAGGAGGGCGCGGGGCGGGCGGGCGCGCGAGCGCGAGGGGTGACCGGGGACCGAGCCGCGGCGCGCAAGCCCGGGGGAACGAGGCCCTGGCGATCGAGCAGGTCGAGGTATCGGTCCGCGCGGCGGGCAAGCGCCTCCTGGCCGGCCGAGTCGGTGAGGAAGTACGAGGGGCGCTGCACCGCCATGAGGAGATGGAGCACGCGACGGAAGGCCACGCCGTGGGTGGCGGGGTCCAGCGAGCGACCGGGTTCCTCGGCCTCGCGGAGCAGCCGGTTGGTCTCGGCAAAGTCGGCGCCATACCAGGCCCAGAGGGCGTCGCCCAGTCCAGTGACCTCGCCGAAGCCTGCGATGCCGGCGAAGGGAGCGGCATTCAGATAGGTCGTCACGATTCGCCGCCGGGCTGCCAGGGTTTCCGGTCCGTCGAGATACGCGCGGAGCGACGCGGAGGCCATCTGGAGCAGCTTGTCGATCGGGGTCTCGGTTCGTCCCTCCGGCGAATGCCTGAACTTCTCGATCTGGGTGGCGAGGGTACTGGCGCCGGCCACCGGGCCATCGCGCCCCAGGCGGCGACTGCCCAGACCCGCCACGGCACGGATCAGCCGGGGCCAGTTCACAGCCGGGTTGTGATAGGGGGACCGGGCATCCAGGAGGTTCCGATCCTCGATGAACAGCAAGGTCTTCCAGGCCAGAGGCGGGATGGAGTCGAACTCGGGGTACACCCGGGAGGGATACACACTGGCAAACAACGGCGCTCCCTCGCGGTCCAGCACCTCGAAGCGGCTCTGGTCGCCGTCCCGGTAGATCGGCGAGAGTCCCCGAGCCATGAGGTTGAGCAGGTCGGGGGACATCCTCGCCTGGCTGTCCACGAGGAACCCGTGTCGGCCCAGGGAGTCGATGACGGCCGGCAGCCGGGCGTACCCATGCCGGACATCGTAGGGCCCGGGTCCGGGAAAGCGGATCTCCGGACTGGGGCCCTGGTCGAGGTGCCAGGTCAGGCTGGCCGCCAGCCGCGAGAAATACCAGGCCTGGAGGCGGGAGGTTCGGATCTCGAACCCGAGCCCGAGCCCGAGCACCAGCAACGCCAGGCCCAGGACGGCCAGGACTACCCGGGGCCATCGGCGGCGGGGTCGGGTATCGCCTGGCGCTGGCGGAGGCGGGCTCTGGCGCGACATGGGCGAGTAACGTAATCGGGACGAGGGCCGTATCTTGCTGCGGTCCGAGTTCCGGGAGCCCTCCGTGATACGCCGCCTCCTTGCGCCTGCTGGCCGAGTGGCTGATCCCCGGTATTGCATTGGGGGCGACGCGGTGAGCGCACGGTTTCGGGCTGGTGCTTGTCTGATACTGGCCGCCGGCTTCGTTGGTCCGGTGGCCGCACAGGCCGACCGATGGAGCAGTCTCGCGCCGCCGGCGCGGTTCCAGGATCCCGGGCGGGCCGCTCGCCTGGCCGAGGCTTTCCCGGCCATCGATCGCCTGATGCGGGAGTTTACCGACCGGCAGGCGGTCCCGGGCGCCGCCTGGGGGGTGGTGATCGACGGCCGTCTGGCCCACGCGGGAACCGCGGGGTATCGCGAGGTGGGATCCCGCGCCCCGGTGGATACGACCACGGTATTCCGGATCGCGTCGATGACCAAGAGCTTCACGGCGGTCGCGATCCTCCAGTTGCGGGACGCGGGGCGCCTGTCGCTCGACGATCCGGTGGAACGGCACGTGCCGGAGCTGCGCCGGCTCCGGTACCCGACGGCCGATTCTCCCCGGATCACGGTCCGTCACCTGCTGAGCCACTCCGAGGGATTCCCGGAGGACAACCCCTGGGGAGATCAGCAGCTGGCGGCCACCGAGGCGGACCTGGATCGCATGATGAGCCGCGGAATTCCGTTCTCGACGGCCCCCGGGACGGCGTACGAGTACTCCAACTTCGGGTTTGCGATCCTGGGCCGGATCGTGGCCAATGTCTCCGGCATGCCGTACACCCGCTACCTGCGGGAGCGGGTGCTGGAGCCGCTGGGCATGCGGGCGACGACGATGGAGGTGTCGACGGTGCCGGCCAGCCGGCTGGCGCACGGGTACCGTCGCCAGGACGATCGCTGGTTGGAGGAGGCGCAACTGCCCGATGGGGCCTTCGGGCCGATGGGCGGGATGCTCACCTCGCTTGGCGACCTGGCCCGCTACGTGGGGTGGATGCTCGATGCCTGGCCTCCGCGAGACGCGGCGGAGACCGGACCCCTTGGCCGGGCCTCGTTGCGCGAGATGCAGCAGGTCTGGCGGTACAACGGGGCCACGGCGATCGCGCAGGGCGGAGGTCCGCCGTCGCTCGTGGCTGGCGGCTACGGCTACGGCCTTGGGGTTCGCCAGACCTGTCGGTTCCCGGTGGTGGTCTCCCACGCCGGAGGGCTCCCGGGGTTCGGGTCGTTGATGGTCTGGCTTCCGGAGCACGGGGTCGGGATCGTGGCTCTGGGCAACCGGACCTACACGGGCTGGCGACCGGTGGTGGACCAGGCGCTGGAACTTCTCGCGGCGACCGGTGCCCTCGAGGCCCGGGCTCCGCAGCCGGCTCCGGTGCTGGAGGCACGGCGGGAGCAGGTCTCCCGTCTGGTGGGGCGTTGGGACGAGGCGCTGGCCGACAGCCTGGCGGCAATGAACCTCTTCCTGGATGAGCCCCGGGAACGCCGGCGCGACGCGATCGCGCGGATCCGGCGGGAGGCCGGCGACGGGTGCCGCAACGAAGGGGGATTCGTGGTGGAGAACGCGCTCCGCGGCCGCTGGCGGATGCGCTGCGCCTCGGGGGATCTTCGGGTGTCGATCACCCTCGCGCCCACGGAACCGGCGGCGGTGCAGTTTCTTGAAGTGGCTCCCATGGGCCGGGACGAGAGCCTGGCTCCCCTCGCCGCCTGTCGCTGACCAGCCGGAACCGACGTCGTTCGGTCACCGCGGCACCTACTCACCCCATGCCGGCGCCTCCCGGGCGCCCGGAGCCGACCCGATTCCATGAGCGACACCGCCAAGCGGGAGCCCAGTCTGGCCCAGGCCCTGATCCCGGTCCTGGTCCTGATCGTCTTGCTGGCCTCGTCGGTCTACCTCTTCGGCGACGGCTCCTCAGCCGGGCCGAACCAGATCGCGCTGATCCTGGCCGCGATGGTGGCCGCGGTGATCGGGGGGTTCAACGGATACAGCTGGAAGGAGATGCAGCGGGGGATTGTGCACGGGATCTCCCTTTCCACCGGCGCGATGCTGATCCTGCTGGTGGTGGGGTCGTTGATCGGCACCTGGATCCTGGCGGGGACCGTGCCCACCATGATCTACTACGGCCTCTCGGTGCTGAGTCCGTCGGTCTTCTACGCGGCCGCGTGCGTGCTCTGTGCCGTAGTGGCGCTGGCCACCGGCAGCTCCTGGACCACGGCGGGCACCATCGGGGTGGCGCTGGTGGGGATCGCGACCGCGCAGAACCTGAACCCGGGCCTGGCGGCGGGGGCGATCATCTCGGGAGCCTACTTCGGCGACAAGATGTCGCCCCTCTCCGACACGACCAACCTGGCGCCGGCCATGGCCGGGACCGACCTCTTCACCCACATCCGCCACATGGTGTGGACCACGGCGCCCAGCATTCTGCTGGCGGTGCTGCTCTTCGCCGTGGTGGGCTTCTGGCTGGGCGGCGCCCACGAGGCCCCCGAGATCGGCGCGATCCAGCGGGATATCGAGGGTCAGTTTACGGTGGGCTGGTACCTGCTGCTCCCGGCGGTGCTGGTGATCGGACTGGTGATCGCGAAGGTGCCGGCCTTTCCGGCGCTGCTGATCGGGGCCCTGGTGGGGGCGCTGTTCGCGGGGGTGTTCCAGCAGGAGGCGGTGCTTCGCTTCACGGGCGAGACGGACCTGCCGCGCGCGGTAGCCCTGCTCAAGGGAGCCTGGACCGCGATGTTCGACGGCTACCGCTCGACCTCGGGGAACGCGGCACTGGACGAGCTGCTCACCCGCGGGGGAATGTCGAGCATGCTGAGCACGGTCTGGCTGATCATGTCGGCCATGACCTTCGGCGCGGTGATGGAAACGACCGGCATGCTCCAGAAGATCGCGGCCACGATTCTGGGCTTCGTGCGGGGGACCGGGAGCCTGATCGTCGCGACGCTGGGCACGTCGATCGGGATGAACGTGGTGGCCTCCGACCAGTACATCGCGATCGTGCTGCCGGGGCGGATGTTCCGGGCCGAGTACCGGCGACGCGGTCTCCACCCGAAGAACCTCTCGCGGTCCCTGGAGGACGCGGGGACGCTGACCTCGCCGCTGGTGCCCTGGAATACCTGTGGGGCGTTCATGGCGCAGACCCTCGGCGTGGCCACCTTCACCTATCTGCCGTTCGCCTTCTTCAACCTGATCAACCCGCTGGTCGCGGCGGCGTACGGGTTCGCCGGGTTCACGATCGAGCGGCTGCCGGAAGGCGCCGCCGAGGAAGAAGAGCTCCCCGCCGTGATGGCGGCCGACGCCTAGCGGCCGAGGTCAGTCGACCTCGACGATCGCCTTGCCGATCAGGGTTCCGCCCTCCTGCGCCTCGTGCGCGAACGCGGTCCGGGCGAGGGGGAATCGGGCGGCGATCCGGTGAACCAGAGCGCCGCGCTCGAGAGCCGCAGTGACATCCTGGGCGGCCTGGCGGTGGGCGGCCGGGGGCATCTCGTAGACCAGCACGAACCGGACGGTGAGGTCCCGCGCGAGCAGGGTCCAGAAGGGGAGTGTGGGTTCGGGCACGGCGTCGGACGAATAGGCCGCGATGACCCCTCCGGGTCGCAGCACCTGGAGCGAAGCGGCCAGGTTCTGGCCAAAGGCCACCTCCACGATCCGATGCACTCCAGCGCCGGCAGTCAGCTCCATGACCCGCTCGGCTACCGGCTCGCTCCGGTAATTGATCACCTGATGGGCCCCCGCCTCGCGGGCGGCAAGTTCCTGCTCCGGACGGCTCACCGTCGCGATGACCAGGGCGGCGCCATCGAGACGGGCCCACTGGATAGCATAGTTCCCCACGGCGCCGGCGCCGCCGGTTACCAGCAGGTTCTGACCCCGAACGGGCCCGTCGGCCGAGACGCAGCGGTGGGCCGTCATGGCGGGCACGCCGAGACAGGCCCCCTCGGCGAAGGACACCGAGTCAGGGAGTCGAACGGCCTTGCGGGCCGGGACGACCACGAACTCGGCCGCCGTGCCGAAGGCACTGCCGCGCTGGGCCTCGTAAACCCAGACTCGCTCGCCCAGCCGCTCGGGCGCCACCTCGGGGCCGAGGGCGTCGATGACCCCCGCGCCATCCTGGTGGGGAACGATTCGGGGGAACGGCATGGTCAGGACCCCCCGGGCGCCGCCCCGCTGTTTGGTGTCGGAGGGGTTGACTCCCGAGGCGTGGATCCGGACCCGGACCTGCCCCGGTCCTGGCAGGGGCGGGTCCATCTCTCCGACGACCAGCACTTCCCGCGCGGGCCCCTTCCGTTCGTACCAGACGGCGCGCATGGCCTTCCTCGGGTGATCGGTGGTCGATAGTAGGGGACCGCGGTCGCCTCGGCAAACCCCGCGCCTCGTCGTTCTCGCCTCGCGGGGGGACCGGCTATGATTGGGGCATGAGAGACAGCGTTGCGGGTTCCATCAGTCGCCGCCATCTGGTCAGCATGGGCGCGGCCGCCGCCGGACTCCTGGCGCCTGGCGCGGCGCGGGCGATCGTGCGGACGGGTCGGTGGGCCGCGCCGGATCCGGACCTTCAGGCCGGGCTCGACGCCCTGGTCGAGCAGCACCGGATGCCTGGCGCATTGCTGGGAGTGTACCGGCGGGGCGAGGTTCGCACGGTTGGCGCGGGGACGGCGAATCTGAATACCGGTCAGCCGATGACGCCGGAGACCGGGTTCCTGACCGGTTCGATCACCAAGGTGTGGCACGCCACGCTCCTGATGACCTTCGTGGACGAGGGGCGGCTGGCGCTGGACGAGCCGGTGGTGCGGTACCTGCCGCATCTCAGGTTCGCCGACCCCGAGGCCACGCGGGCGGTGACGGTGAGGCAGCTGCTCAACCACTCCAGCGGGGTGGATGCCGGCGACTACATCCAGGACTTCGGCGAGGGGCCGGCCGCGCATCGCCTCTTCGTCGAGTCGATGGCTGGCCTGGGCCAGCTCCACCGGCCGGGCGCGTACGCGTCGTACAACAACGGTGGCTGGGTGATCGCGGGGCACCTGCTCGAGGTCATGACCGGCCGGACCTGGCACGCATTGCTTCGGGACCGGGTGATCCGCCCGATGGGCCTCCAGCGGACCTTTCCGGACGCGGAAGACGGGCTGCTCTGGGGGATGGCGGTGGGCAGTGTCCCCGACCCGGCCCGGCCGGGGCGGCACCTGGCGACGCCGAAGCTGCTGCTCCCCAAGACCTTCGCTCCGGCGGGCGCGACGCTGGTGACCACGCTCGCCGACAACCTGGCGCTGGCGCGGATGCACCTGCGGGGCGGGGTAGCCGACAACGGCCAGCGGATCCTGAGCGAGGCGAGCGCGCGGGCCATGGCGACCCGTACGGTCGACGATCCCACCGGACCAGCCTCGGGGTTCGGCCTGGGGTGGCGCCATTCCACGGCCGGCGCGCGGGTGACTCTCTCTCATGGCGGGGGATCCAACGGCGGTCGGGCGAGCCTGGTCGCCGTCCCCGACGCTGATTTCGCCTACGCCAGCTTCGTCAACTCCAACGTGAGCGACGGCTTCCAGGAAGCGCTGGAGGACTGGATCGCGGCGCAGTTCCTTGGGTCCAGCGGCCAGCCAGCGGCTCGAGCGCCCGAGGGTCCCGTCGATCGATCGCGCTTCCTTGGCACGTATCGGCGGACGGCGGTGCGGACCACGATCCGCGAGGAGCAAGGCGGGCTCACCCTGGAGAGCGAGTGGATCGCAGCGGAAGCACCCGGGACCGAGGCCTACATGAGCGGCCGCCCCACCCGCTTCGCCATGCGTCCGACGAGCCCGAGCACGCTGCAGCTGGCCAGCGCGGCGGCCGGTTCTCGGGCGGTGTGGTCGTTCCTTGAGCCGGACAGTTCGGGCCGGTATGCACTGATGTATGCTGGCGGGCGGTTGTCGAGAAGGACGGGCCACTGATGACCTGCGGGTCCGGCATGCGGGCGCTGGGCCCCCGAGGACCTTTTGCGAAGGAGCACGCGATGATCCGGTGTGGTATCGGGCTCTTGGCGGCCACAGTTCTGGCAGTTCCGGCGGCGGCCCAGGGGCCGGTGTACCGATCGGCGGAACATGACTATCGGGTGGTGACGGTGGCGGAGGGTCTGATCAACCCCTGGTCGATCGCCTTCCTGCCGGGTGGGGACCTCCTGGTGACCGAGCGGCCGGGACGGCTCCGGATCGTCCGCGGCGGCCGGCTCCTGCCGGATCCGGTGCCGGGCGTACCGGAGGTGTTCGCCCGGGGGCAGGGCGGGCTGCTGGACGTGGTGCCGCACCCCGGGTTCAGCACGAATCGCCTGCTCTACCTCAGCTTCTCGAAGCCACTGCCGGGCGGCGGGTCGACCACCGCAGTGGTACGGGGGCGGTTCGAGAACGACCGGCTCACCGGCGTTCAGGAGATCTTCGTGGCCGAGAGCCTTGGCGGCGGGCATTACGGATGCCGGCTGGCATTCGATCGCAACGGCTACCTCTTCATTACCATCGGCGACCGGATGGCCCCGTCCACGGGGGATCTGGAGAAACACCCCGCGCAAGACCTGTCCAACCACCACGGCACCATCGTCCGCCTGCACGACGACGGTCGGGTGCCGGCCGACAATCCCTTCGTGAACACGGCCGGCGCCCGGCCGGAGATTTGGAGCTACGGCCACCGGAACCCGCAGGGCCTGGCGATCCACCCGGAGACCGGCGACCTCTGGAGCAACGAGCACGGGCCCCAGGGTGGCGACGAACTCAACCTGATCCGGCCGGGACTCAACTACGGATGGCCGGTGATCGGCTACGGGGTGAACTACGGGACCGGCACGGCGATCCACAGCGGCACCCACCGGCAGGGGATGGAGCAGCCGGTGCACTTCTGGGTCCCGTCGATCGGGATCTCGGGCCTGTTGATCTACACCGGCGACAAGTTCCCGGGGTGGAAAGGCAGTCTCTTCTCTGGCGGTCTCTCGGGCGAACAGCTCGCGCGGCTCGCGATGGACGGCCAGAAGGTACTGGTGGAGGAGACCCTGGTGCCCCGCCTCGGACGGGTGCGCGACGTCCGTCAGGGGCCCGACGGATACATCTACCTGGCGCTGGACGACCGGCAGGGCGGTCCCAGCGCGCTGGTTCGGCTGGAGCCGGCCGGCCGGCGGTGAGGGAGGCGCCCCGGATCAGATCCCGAGCGCCTCGCTGGCGATGATCTCCTCGTAATCGGCGGGGCCGCCGAGCAGCCACTGCTGGTGGAGGGCGCGCTTCAGGTGGAGGTGGAGGTCGTACTCCCAGGTGAAGGCGATTCCCCCGTGCGCCTGGAGGCTCACGGTGCAGGCGCGGCGGTAGGCGGCGGTGCCGGTGAGCCGCGCGAGGGCCACCGCCCGCCCGGCATCGGGGGCCTCGACGTCCACGGCCCAGGCGGCATAGAGGTGCGCGGACCGGGCGCTTTCGATCTCGCCGTAGAGGTCGGCGAGGGGGTGCTGTACTGCCTGGAACGTGCCGATCGGAACACCGAACTGGATCCGCTGCTTCACGTACGCCAGCACCTGCTCGAACACCGCGGCCGTGCCCCCTGCGGCCAGCGCCGCAGCGCCGGCGTTGCCGAGCCGGAGCAATCGCTCCGCCAGGATCCCGTCCCCCAGGTGCAGATCGCCGGTGACCTCCACCCCGTCGAGCTCCAGTGTGCCATAGCGGCTGGTAGAGTCGAGCACCCGATTCTCGTGGACGGTGACGCCTGAGGCATCCGTCGGAATCAGGAACAGGGCGGTCCCGGCGGGCGACGCCCCGGCCGCGCTGCCGACCCGCGCCAGCACGGCGACGGCGTCGGCACCAGCCAGGTCCGGAACGAACCGCTTCCGGCCCCGGATCCGGTACCTCCCGCCGCCCACGGCCTCGGCGACAGTGGCGAGCTGATCGGCGCCGGGAAGGTTCGCATCCTCCTGCACCGCCAGGGTGATCCGGCGCTCGCCCGCGACGACGGCGTCGAGCCATTTCTGGCGGACGGTCGGGTTCGCCGATAGCGCGACCGCCGGAACGCCCAGGGTGGCCGCGCTCCAGAACGGTCCGGGGACCAGCGCCCGCCCCATCTCCTCCAGCACGGCGCCCAGTTCCCGCATTCCGAGACCCGCGCCGCCCAGTGGTTCGGGCACCAGCGTGCCCAGCCACCCCTGTGACACCAGCGCCCGGTAGGCCTCGGGGGCAATCCCGCCGGGTTCGTCGGCCATCCGGCGCACCCGTTCCATCGGAAACTCGGCGGCGCAAAGGGCCGCGGCGCTCTCCCGGAGCATCCGGGCCTCATCGGACATGATCGTGCTCATGCGCTCTTCTCCCTGGGCGCCAGGGCCCGGCCCAGCCGGAGAATCCGCTCGGCGATGATGTTGCGAAGAATCTCCGACGTTCCGCCCTCGATCGAGTTGGCGAGAGTGCGGAGGTAGCGCCGGAGCCAGGCGCCGTGGTCGCCGAGCCCGGCGCCCGGCCCGGTGAGGAGTTCGGCGTCCGGGCCGAGCACCTCCGCGGCCAGCTCGTGCAAGGCCTGATTGCCGGTGGCCCAGGTCAGCTTGAAGATCGACCCGATGGGGCCGGGATCGTCGGAGGCGTTCTTGCCGACCCGCATCCGGAGGTTGTTGAGCCGCATGGTTTCGGCCACACCGTAGAAGTGTACCAGGCGGCTCCGGACACGAGGGTCGTGGGCGAGGGGCCGTCCGTTACGAGTCAGCCGCCCGGTCAGCGCCACCACGTCCCGGAGCTCACGCTTGAAGCTGGCGTAGACCAGCGCCGCGATGTTCGTCCGCTCGTGCATCAGCGTGGTGATCGCCACTCGCCACCCCTGGTTCTCCCGACCCAGGAGGTTGGCTCTCGGGACCGCCACGTTGGTGAAGAAGATCTCGCTGAACTCGGCGTCGCCGGTGATCTGGCGGATGGGGCGGACTTCGATCCCGGGGGAGCGCATGTCGACCAGGAGGCAGCTCAGGCCCTCGTGCCGCGGCGCCCGGGGATCGGTCCGCACCAGGAGCAGGCACCAGTCGGCGACCGCGCCGAACGAGGTCCAGATCTTCTGGCCGTTGACGACATAGTGATCGCCCTGGAGCACGGCGGCGGTGCTCAATCCGGCGACGTCGCTGCCGGCGCCGGGTTCCGAGAAGCCCTGGCACCAGATCTCCTCGGCGGCGAGGATCTTCGCCACGAAGCGCTCGCGCTGGGCGTCAGTGCCGTAGTGCATGATCACTGGCCCGACCATACCGATCCCGATAATGGTGGGCGGCACCGGGGTTCGATGCGCCGCCATTTCCTCGGAGAAGAGGAACTGCTGCATCGGCGTCGCGTCGCGGCCCCCGAACCGCGCCGGCCAGCTCGGTGCAGCCCAGCCGCCCTGGTGGAGGGTGCGGGCCCATTCCACCGCCACCCGATGCCGCTCCGCGGGGTCGACAGGCTCGGGCCAGTCTGGGGTTCCGTAGTCGCCGGGCACATTGGCGGCGAGCCAGGCGCGCAGCTCATCGCGAAAGGCCAGCTCGTCGGCGCTGAGGGTGAAGTCCATGGGGGTCGTGCTCCGGGCGAAGCGAACGAAGGGGCCTCGAAGGACAGCGGGTACGGGGCCGCTAAAGCTAGCGTCGTCCGGGCGCTGGCGCCCGGAGACCTCGCCCGCCCTCAATAGTCGACAGCCGCTGCCGATACTCCGCGGCATGTCGACCGGGTACGAGTTCGACTTCGTTGCCATTGGCAGCGGGCCGGCAGGCCAGCGGGCCGCGGTGCAGGCTGCGAAGGCGGGCCGGCGCGCGGCGATCGTGGAGCGCCGGTTCGCGCTTGGCGGCTCATGCCTGGTGACGGGCACGATTCCGAGCAAGACCTTTCGCGAGGCGGTGCTCCACTTCACGGCCGTGCGCGATCATCCCGAGCGCCGGCGGTTTGCGCGGGTGGAGTACCGCCCGACGGCGGAGCAGCTGCTGGAGCGCGTGGAGCAGGTGATGCGGCTGGAGTGCGGGGTGATCGAGGACCAGCTCCGCCGGAACGACGTGACCATTCTGCGCGGCGAGGCGGAGTTCCTGGACCCGCACACGCTGGCCGTCACCGGGACCGACGGCCGGCGGGAGGTCACCGCGGCCACTTTTCTGGTCGCGGTCGGGACCAGGCCGGCCGAGCCGCCCGACGTGCCCGCGGACGGGGACGCGGTCCTGCTGTCGGACGACATCGCCCGGCTGTCGCGAATTCCGCGGACCATGGTCGTGGTGGGCGCGGGAGTGATCGGGATCGAGTACGCCTCGATGTTCGCGGCGGTGGGCGTCGACGTCACCGTGATCGATCGGCGGGACCGGCCGCTCGAGTTTCTCGACCAGGAGATCGTGGACGAACTGGTGCATCTGATGCGGCGCCGGAAGGTGACCTTCCGGCCCTGCGAGGGCGTGGACCGGCTGGAGGTGCTCGACGGAAACGGGCAGAAGAAGGTTGCCGTGCTTCTCGAGTCGGGGAAGCGGATCGTGGCTGACATGGTGCTTTTTTCGGTCGGCCGGGTCGGGGCGACCGACGGGCTCAGGCTCGAGCGGGCGGGGCTCGCTGCCGACGAACGAGGGCGGCTCGCGGTGGATCAGACCTTCCGAACCAATGTCCCGCATGTCTTCGCCGCGGGTGACGTGATCGGCTATCCCAGCCTGGCCGCCACGTCGAGCGAGCAGGGCCGGCTGGCGGCCTGCCACGCGCTCGGGCTGCCGGCCCACCCGATGGCCCCGCATTTCCCGATCGGGATCTACGCGATTCCCGAGATCTCGATGGTGGGGGAGCCGGAACACATTCTCACGGCCCGCAAGGAGCCCTACGAGGTGGGGGTGGCGCGGTATCGGGAGATCGCCCGCGGCCAGATCCTGGGCGACGGCGACGGCCTGCTCAAACTGCTCTTCGCCCGGGAGGACCAGCGGCTGCTGGGCGTCCACATCATCGGGACCGGGGCCACCGAGCTGCTCCACATCGGGCAGACGGTGCTGGGCCTGGGCGGCGGCCTGGAGTACTTCCTCCGCACCGTCTTCAACTATCCCACGCTGGCGGAGTGCTACAAGGTCGCGGCACTCAACGCGGCGAACAAACTCGCGGCCTGAGCCGTCCCGGAGGTTGCGCCGGGGCCGGACCGGCGGCACACTGTGGGCTCACCTCGAGTGCGACCCGCCGTTCGATCGCCCATGGTCGTACTCGCCCCTTGGCCCTCAGGGAGCCCCCCCATGCCCGCTGCCCAGCGCCGCTTCGCCGCCGGAACCGCCATGCTCGTTCTTGCCGTCGCCAGCGTGGCGGCCCAGGAGCGGGTCGACCTGGACGTGGTGGGTCGCATCCGGGAAGAGGGGTTCCAGCGTTCTCAGGTGATGGAACTGGCCTGGCAGATGACCGACGTGCTCGGACCGCGCCTGACCGGCTCGCCCGGCATGCGACGGGCCCAGCAATGGGCCCGGCAGCGGATGGAGGACCTGGGCCTCGTCAACGCCGTGATCGAGCCCTTCGGCGAACACGGGGTGGGATGGACCAACGTCTATACCTCGCTGCACCTGCTCGAGCCCAGCTATCAGCCCCTGATCGGGTACCCGCAGGCGTTTACGCCCGGCACGGCGGGGAGGCTCACCGGTCAGCCGAGGATCGTGGTGCTCCGATCGCCGGCCGACTTCGCCGCACACCGAGGCAAGCTTCGGGGGCGATCGTGCTCGCTACCCCACCGATCGAGGTGGGGCCCCGCTTCACCGCGGACGCGGCGCGCTTCGGGCCGGACACGCTGGCCGCGTTGGAACGGGTGGCGATCGCCTCGGAGTTCGAGAGCGGAGGGCGCCCCCACGAATGGAACGACGTGGTCCGGACCTTCCTGCCCGTGGGCACCACCGTCGCGGTACCCGGCTTCGCCGAGCAGGCGCTGGCCTTCTTCAAGGCAGAGGGAGTGGGAGTGGTGCTGGAGGCGGGCCCGGGCGGCGACGGGACGGTGTTTCTCACGGGCAGGGCCGGGAACCGTCAGGACCGATCGCTGAAGGGAGTGGAGGCCTCGCCACCGGTGGTGACGCTCGCGGCGGAGCACTACAACCGGGTGTACCGGCTGGTGAGTCGGGGGGTGCCGGTGAAGCTGGAGATCGAAGTCCGGAACCAGCTCGACACCAGCGACACCCGGGCCTACAACGTGCTGGGCGAATGGACCGGGAGCGACCTCCGGGATCAGCTGGTGATGGTGGGCGGGCACTACGACTCGTGGCACGCCGGTACCGGCGCCACCGACGACGCCGGGGGCTGCGCGGTGGCGCTGGAGGCGATCCGGATCCTCAAGGCGATCGGGGTGCAGCCCCGGCGCACCATCCGGGTCGCCCTCTGGAGCTGGGAGGAAGGTGGGGTGAACGGCTCCCGGGCATACGTCCGGAACCATCCCGACCTGCACGGCCGCCTGGCAGCCTACTTCAACCTCGACAACGGGGCCGGCGCGATCCGTGGCGTCTATCTCCAGGGGAACGAGCGGGTGCGGCCGATCTTCCGGGCGTGGATCGAACCCTTCCGCGATCTTGGGGTTACCACGCTCACCAGCGAGAACCAGTTCGGAGTGGATGCGATCGCGTTCGACATGGCCGGCCTGCCGGGCTTTCAGTTCGTCCAGGATCCCCTGGATTACTCGACCCGGACCCACCACTCGAACATGGACGTGTTCGACAAGCTGGTGCCGGCCGACATGCGGCTCAACGCCGTGGTGATGGCGAGCTTCCTCTACCACGCCGCGATGCGGGACGCACCGCTACCCAGGGAATCCCACCGCCCGGGACGGCGGTAGGAGCAGATCATGGTCGAGATTTCGATCACCGGGGGCGAGCTCGTGGTGGAGGTGCAGGGGACGCACAAGCTCTGGGCTCTCAAGTCGACGCTCCGCGTCCCGCTGGCGGACATCGAGAGCGTCCGGCACGACCCGGAGCGGGCCCGGCGGGCTTTTCCGGGGCTCCGGTTCCCCGGCACTCACATCCCCGCGGTGTACACTGCGGGGACCTACTATCAGTCCGACTTCCGGCCGGACTTCTGGACCGTGCGCCGGCCGGAGCAGGCGATCGTGATCCAGTGCCGGAAGGACGCGGCCTACGACGAGATCATCGTCGAGGTGGCGGATCCGGCGGGGACGGTGGCACGGATCCAGGCTGCCCTCGGGCAGCGGGGCCCTGCTCCGCAGGCCCGGTGATGTCTCGATGAAGGAGTCTCAGGGTCGGGTGGCTCGACGGGATATCGCGTAGGCCGCCCCCGCGAAGGCCACCACCAGGCCCACGGCGAAGACCTCTCGCGCGGTCAACGTGGTCATCATCCCGAGCACCAGGGCGGTGCCGGCCAGCGGGATCAGGGGACCGAACGGCAGCCGGAACGAGACGGTCGCGTCTCCCACCTTGCGACGCTGAAGCACCAGGGTAGCCGTGCAGCAAAGGAGGTAGATCAGGAGGAGAGCGCTCGAGGCCAACGCGGTCAGGGTGTTGAAGTCCGCCACGATGGCCAGCGTGCAGGCCACGACGGCATGGAACGCGATCGCCACCACCGGCGAGCCGAACCGGGGATGCACGGTGGCCAGCGCTCTCGGCAGGCGCCGGGCCACGCCCATGGCGAAGAGGGTCCGGGGCGAGGCGAGCATGTCGGCGCTCAGGAACCCGAGGGTCGAGACAACCGCACCGAGCAGCAGCAGCGTCCTGCCTGGCGCCCCGAGCACGGCGGCCGCCGCATCGGCAAGGGGCGCCTGGGTGTGGCTCGGCAGGGCCGGGCCGAGGATGCCCTGCGCCGCGAACTGGGTGCCGAGATAGATCAGGGTGGCCAGCCCGAGACCGCCCAGCACCCCGCGCGGGACGGTCCGGGCCGGATCTCTGAGTTCGCCGCTTACCGCCAGGACCGCCTCGACACCGGCAAAGAGGTAGATGAGTCGCATGGCCATCCGCGCGAGGTCGCCAATCGCCGGGATGCCCTCCCAGCGGACGAAGTCCGGTTGGAACGCCACCAGCCCGACCCCCACGAGAATCAGCAGCGGGAGCAGTTTGGCCAGGGTGACGCCCTGCACCACCCGGGTGCCGAGACGGGCGCCGCCCCGGATGTTGATCGACGCGAACACGACGTAGATGGCGATCAGCAGAGTCGTCCGCGCCGGACCGGCCGCCACGCCCGGCACCAGCACCGACAGGGATGCGACGAATACCGAGGCCACGACCGCGGACGCGATGAGCTGGACGCCGAGGTAGATCAGGAGGCCCACCACCCAGGCGGCGAAGGGCCCGTAGGCGGCCTCGACGTAGGCATAGGTCCCGCCGGCTGCGGTGACCCGGGTGCCGGACTCCGCCAGGCAGAGCGCGATCAGTCCCATGGCGGTGGCGGCGACCAGATAGGCGAGCATCCCGGCGGCGCCGAGCGCGCCCGCCACGATGGCGGGAAAGACGAAGATGCTGGACCCGATGATGACGTTGATGACGGCGGCCGCGAGGCCGAGCGGTCCGATGGTTCGGGCCAGGCCGGCGGCCGGCGGGTTCGGTTCGGTCACGATCTGGATTCAGGGAAGGAGGGAGCCCGCGGAGCCTCGCGCCAGGTCCATCAGCCCCGGCAACACGCCACCCAGGGGCGCCGCCGGCGCGTCCGGATCGCCGAGGGCGAAGTAGACGGTGCGAAAGATGTCGAAGAGGCGGTGGTACCGCTCGTGCTCGGCACGATCGGGCTCCACCACGCGAAAGCGCGGACAGAGAGCCCGCTGGGCCTCTTCGATGGTCGGGTAGCCGCCCGCCGCCACCAGGGCGAAGATCGCCGCGCCCAGGCTGGTCGAGGGGCTCTCCGGCACCAGCACGGGCATGCCCATCACGTTGGCGTAGACCCGATTCAGGGTTTCGTTCTTCTGTGGGATCCCGCCGCCGTGGATCAGCCGTTGAATCGGGACCCCGTGGCTCTGCATCCGCTCGAGGATGACGCGGGTGTGGAGGGCGGTCCCCTCGATGGCGGCGAACAGCTCGTCGGCCGGGCGGTGGCCCAGGTTCCATCCCAGGGTCACGCCCCCCAGCCACGGGTTGACCAGGACGGTGCGATCGCCGTTGTCCCAGGCCAGACGGAGGAGGCCGGTGTCGCCGGCGCGGTACCGCCCGGTCTCCCGGGCGAGCGCGTCGACCGTGGTGGCGGCCCGGGCGGCGATGGCGTCGAAGAGCTGCCCGGTGGCGGAAAGACCGGCTTCGATGCCGGTAAACGCGGGATGAATCGACCCCGGCACCACGCCCGACACCCCGGGGATGGTGGTGACAGTCCGCGAGATGGCCATGATGCAGGTGGAACTGCCGATCACCGACACCACGTCGCCCTCGGCGATTCCGGCGCCAACCGCGTCCCAGTGGGCGTCGAGTGCCCCCACGGGCACCGGGATCCCGGGCCGAAGACCGAGACGCCCGGCCCACTCGTCCGAGAGTAGCCCGGCGTGTTGATCCGACGTGGCGTAGCGCCCCCGGAGCCAGCGGTTGGCCCCGGTCAGCAAGGGATCCACGGCGGCGAGGAAGGCGTCCGGCGGCAGGCCCCCGTCGGCGGCGCTCCAGAGCCACTTGTGACCCATGGCGCAGACGCTCCGGGGCAGCGCCTCAGGATCGGTGATGCCGCAAAGGAGGGCAGCGATGTAGTCGCAGTGCTCCAGAGCGGCGACCACCTCGTGGCGGCGATCGGGGTGCTCGCGGAGCCAGTGGAGGAGCTTCGCGAAGCCCCACTCGGACGAATAGGCGCCGCCGCACCGTTCGATGGCCGGCAGGCGCTCTGCACGCGCCACCTCGGTGATCCGGGCCGCCTCCCGCCGGGCGCGATGGTCGCACCAGAGGTAGCAGTCGTCGAGCGGCCGAAGGCCATCGCCCACGATCAACACGGTGGATCCGGTGGTGTCGATCGCCAGCGCCTCGATGGCCCCGCCCTCCACTCCGGCGTTGGCTACCGCCGATCGGGTAGCGCCTACCAGTGCCTCGATCTGGGCGCTGGGCGACTGGGTGGCGAAATCGGGATCACCGGCGCGCCGCAAGACGGGGTAGCCCTCGATGGCCGTGCCGAGCACACCGCGATCGCGATCCACGATCGCCACCCGGACGCTCTCCGTCCCGAAGTCGACACCCGCGACGATCACGGCCGCCCCGGCGGAACAATCCGCTCGGTGGGAAGCGTGATCCGGTGCGGCACCGAATCGCCGTTGAGGATCCGGGCGGCGATCTCGATCGCCTCGCGCCCGCCGGTCGGGTAGACGAAGGTGGCCGCCAACTTGCCATCGGCAACCGCCTGGCGGCCGCCGTCCAGGCCCGGCAGCCCGTCGATCCCGACGAAGCGGATCGCCCCGTCGCGACCCTTGGCACGGGCGGCCAGGTAGGCCCCAACCGCCATGGGATCGTTGTGGGCGTACACCAGATCGATGCGGGGGTGAGCGGAGAGCGCGGCCTCCATCTGCGCCATCGCCTCCTCCCGCAGCCAGTTGGCCACCGGGTCGTGGACGATCCGGATGCCGGGGAACCCGGCGATCGCGGCCCGGAAGCCCTCGCTCCGGTCGCGGGCCGGCGTGGAGCCCGGGAGTCCCTTGATCTCCACCACGTTCCCCCGCCCGCCCAGCAGCTCGACCACGAACTCGCCCGCGGCCCGCCCGATCGCGCGGTTGTCGGCGCCGATGAACGTGGTGTAGGTCTCGCCCTCGATCTCCCGGTCCAGGACGATCACCGGGATGCCCGCCTCGAAGACCCGTTTGACGATCGGGGTAAGCGGCTTCGCCTCGTTGGGTGAGATGATCAGGAGGTCGACTCGCTGCCGGAGGAAGCTCTCCACGTCGGCCACCTGCTTGGCGTTGTCCTGCTGGGCGTCGGCGTAGACGATTCGGAACTCCGGGTGGGCCTGGGCGGCCTCCCTGATCTCCGCGTTCATCGCCACCCGCCAGGGCTCGCCCAGGTTGGCCTGCGAGAAGCCGATCAGGTACTGACCGCTGTGTTCGCGGCCGCACCCGGCCAGGGCAAGGGCCAGCGCTGCCGCGCTAGCCGCGGCGCCGCTGGAGCCACACCGCCACCAGAATGATGATCCCCTTGAAGATGAGCTGGAGGTTGGCGTCGACATTGTTGAGACCCAGCAGGTTGTTGATGATTCCGATGATTAGAATACCCACCAGGGTGCCGCCCACGCCTCCCACCCCGCCGCTCAGCGCGGTCCCGCCGATCACGACGGCCGCGATGGCATCAAGCTCGTAGGCCACGCCGTCGTTGGGGTTGCCCTGTTCGAGTTGGGCGCAGTGGATTGCCCCGGCGAGGGCGGCCAGGGCGCCCGCGATCACGTACACGCCGGCCTTGTGGAAGCCGACGCGGATGCCCGAGAGCCGGGCGGCCGATTCGTTGTTGCCGATGGCGTAGAGGTAGCGCCCGCTCCGGGTCCGGGCCAGGAAGAGGTGCATCGCCAGGACGGAGAGGAGGAAGACGAGAGCCGGCGTCGGTACGTGGGGGATGAGCGGCCCGGCCAGCGCCCGCACCGACTCCGGTGCGCCACCCTCGCCGAAGCCCAATGGGATCGCGGTGCCTCCGCTGAGCGCCCGGGCCGCCCCCCGCGCGGCACTCATGGTCGCGAGCGTGACGATGAAGGCGGGCAGTCGCCACCGCGCCACCACGGCACCATTCACCAGGCCCCACGCCGCCCCCGCTGCAACGACCAGAAGCAGCGACAGCCCGAGTCCGAGGCCGCCCTTCATGAGCAGCAGGGCCAGGAGCGTGGCCCCGAACGCGAGCACCGACCCGACCGACAGGTCGATGCCGCCCGCCACGACCACCGCCGTCATGCCCACGGCCAGGATGCCCTTCTCGGCCACCTGACGCAGGATGTCGGCAAGGTTGCCCACCTCCAGGAACACGGGGCGGCCGCCGCGGGTAGGCGAGGTGATGACGGCCAGCAGGAGCACGGCCCCGAGGCCCACAAGGCTCCGGTACCGCGCCAGCGCGGACCGCCACCGGCCCTGCCCCCCGCCATCGTCCCGACCGCCTTGAGGCCGACCCGGCCCCGGTTCAACAGTCCGCCTCTCCTGCGGGCCGCTGGTGTCGGCGCCGGCGGCCGCGGCCAGCAGGGCCTCCTCGCCGGCAGTGGCGTGGTCGAACTCCCCGGCCATCCGGCCGTCCCGGAGCACCACGATCCGGTGGCATTGCGAGAGGATCTCGCTCAGGTCCGACGATGCGAGCAGGATGCCGAATCCCTGGGCCGCGAGCGCATGGAGCTCCCGGTAGATCTCGGCCCGGGCGGCGAGGTCCACGCCGCGGGTGGGCTCGTCGAGCAGGAGCACCGTGGGCGAGGCGAACAGACATCGCGCCAGCAGGGCCTTCTGCTGATTGCCGCCGCTCAGCCTGGCGATCGGCATGTCCGGGGTGGCTGCGCGGACTCCGGTCCGCGCCATCAGGTCCAGCGCCTCGCGGCGTTCGGCGCGGCGGTTCACCACGCCCCAGCGACTCACCCGGTGAAGTGCGGGAGTGGTGATGTTGTGGTCGACGCCCAGGTCGGGGAAGATGCCGTCCGCCTTTCGCTCCTCGGGCAGCAACACGATCCCGGCCTCGCGGGCCTGGGCGGGAGACCGGAGTGTGCACGCGCGACCATCGAGCCAGAGCCGACCGGTGACCTTTCCCGGGTGCGCTCCCGCCAGGGCCAGCAGCAGGTCGCTCCGTCCGGCGCCGACCAGGCCGGAGAGGCCGACGATCTCTCCCGCCCGAACCACCAGCGAGAGGGCTTGCAGCCGATTCCGTCCCGGGTGGGCCGGGTCGGCCACGGTCAGCCCCTCGACGCGGAGAACCTCGCGGGCGTTCGGCGCCACGTCCGGCAGCCGGCTCGGCGGGATCTCGCGGCCGACCATGAGCCGGACCAGCTCCTGTGGGGTGAGACCGGCTGCGGGCCGCGTGGCTACCAGCTGGCCGTCTCGCAGCACCGTCACCCGGTCGGCCAGGCGAAGCACTTCGTCGAGCCGATGGGACACGTAGACCACCCCGGCCCCTCGGCTCACGACGCCGCGGATCACCTGCTCCAGCCGCGCTTCCTCGTCGTCTCCGAGCGATGCGGTCGGCTCGTCCATGATGAGGCACCGGGCCTCGAGCGACAGCGCGCGGGCAATGGCCACCAGCTGGCGGTCACCCGCCGGGAGATCGTCGAGCGGGGTCTCCGGCTCGAGCCAGGTGGCGCCCACGGCCCCGAGGTGGTGGCGGGCGATGGCTGCGACGGCCCTCCGGTCCACCAGGCCGTTCCGTTGCCGGGGTTCCCGGCCCAGGAGGATGTTCTCGCCCACGGAGAGCGAGGAGACCAGTTGCAGCTCCTGGGGGATCATGGCGATCCCGGCCGCGAGCCCGTCGCGGGGCGAGGCGAACCGGCGGCGGAGACCATCGACGTAGATCTCGCCCTCGTCGCCCCGGAGCTCCCCGGCGAGCAGCTTGCCGAGGGTGGACTTCCCCGCGCCATTCTCGCCGACGACGGCGTGGATCTCGCCGGGCCGAACGTCAAGATCCACCCCGGCGACGGCCCGGACGCCGGGGAAGCTGATGCCCAGCCCGCGGGCTTCGACGAGGGGTGGGGGGGTCACTCCCGGAGCGCCGCCGGCTGGTGGGCGTCGAGCGAGTCGTCGAGGTCGCCGCAGAGATGGACGGCGATTCCCAGCGTCTGGGCCATGGCCGCCTTCCGCACCAGCCCGCGGAGGGCCAGCTCCGGGGTTGGGGCGTACACCACCTGGATGTGGTTGGCCTGGTGGCGGGCCATCAGCTGATCGCGCGAGACGCCGTAGAGGACCGCGTGCATGATGGGCCACTGCGGCGTGGTGGCGTTCCACCGCCTGGCGGTCTCGTCCTCCGACAGCCGGACCACGCCTCCGCGGCCGATGTCGAGATGGAGCTGCCCGTCGCGGACGTAGATCCGGCTCCAGACGATCTCGCCGGGGCGGCTCACCCCCTTCAGCGTGGACCCCCCCTTCGGGAAGTACATCGGTGGCTGGCGCTCGCCCCGGGCTCCGGCGTAACCGCCGATGAAATGCGAGGCCGGCGCCGCTCCCGAGATCTCGAAGACCCAGACGAACTCGTCCACCCCGCGCTCGCGGACGGGTGCGCCCCACCGCACATCGTGGAGCGTGTTCGAGGGATCGAGCCCCAGACCGGTCCAGACGATGTCGGTCAGCAGGGCGTCGACGCCGGCGCATTCGTCGACCTCGTTGAAATGCGGTACCGCGCGGCCCGGGAACAGCGGATTCCCGTCGCCTCCCAGCACCGGGGGCCGCTCGGGGTTGTTGAGCAATCCCTCGGCCAGGTCCGACGCCACGCAGAGATCCTTGAGGCCCTGCTGATACTGGATCCCGATGGCGGCGCAGCCGAACTCATGCGCCAGGCGGACGGCGGCGTCGTACATCTGGAGACCCTCGAGCACCTGGCGCTCGGTGAGCTCGCTCGCTTCGTCGCTGCCAAGGGCGAAGCGCATCCCGCGGTCCAGGAGCCACCGGTGATGCAGGCGGGCAGTGGCCTCGGGCACCTCGCGAAGGGCCGCGTAGAGGGCGCTCTGGCTCAGTCGCTCCTTGAACAGGCCGAGCGGGTGGAGCAGGTGGTCGGGGATGATGGCGTTGAACATCCCCATGCAGCCCTCGTCAAAGACGCCGAGGATCGCCTGCCGGGTGCGGAGGCTGGCGCCGGCTTCGGCTCCGGCCCGGCGGTCGTCGGCAAGCCGGGCAGCGAGCTCGTGGCCCGCGAACGGCCGGACGTGGGAGACGTCATGGGTGATCCGACCCGTGGCAAGCCACTCGGCCAGCGCCCTCCGGGCGAACGGGTCGGTGAAGTCCTGGCTCCAGATGGTGGCGTAGGGGATCCCCGCCTTGGTCAGGGAGCCGTTCAGGTTGAGCAGGCCCACCAGCCCGGGCCACTGCCCGCTCCAGTTGGCGAGCGTGAGGATCGGGCCCCGGTGCTTCGTGAGGCCGGGCAGGACGTGGCTGGTGTACTGCCAGACGGCGATGGCCACGATCAGGGGCGCCTCGGGGTCGATCGTCCGGAAGACTTCGATTCCCCGGGCCTGGCCGTCGATGAAGCCATGGCCCTTGGCCGGGTCGACCAGATGGCCGCGGACGACGCGGCGGCCCATCTCCCCCAGCGCGCGGGCGACGGTCTCTTCCAGCGCGGCCTGCGCGGGCCAGCAGACCTGGTTGGCGGGCAGGCGCGAGTCGCCGCTCGCCACCAGCACGATGTCGGGTTCGGTCATGGGCGGTAGGTCACTCCGCTTCCGATGGGATAGGTGTCGCTCACCGTCACCGGGAGCCGCCCCGACGGGACGAGCTCGCCCCGCAGCGCGCGGATGAACGACGAGAAGTAGATCTCCTGATTCCCGAACCAGCCACGCTCCCCGTAGCCCACGAGGAAGGCGGGCACGGTGGGGATCCGGCGCAGGTGATGCGGGTTGCCATAGGACATCGCCACCACCGCGCCCGGCCTGGCAGCGATCACGCGCTCGAGGAACGCCAGGTCGGCCGCCCGGATCGGAGCGGCATCGCCCAGGCGGTCCCGGGGGACGAAGAGCGAGATCACTACCAGATCGGCCTCCTGCACCGAGGCCCAGGCGGCCTCGTAGGCCTCGGGTCCCAGGCCAGGGAGGAGGAAATGGCTCCGGGTACCCGGGAACTCGGTCGCGAAGCGGGCGGCAAGCACCCCGGGGGCGGGGTCGGTCACGAGCTTCTGGACCGACAGGTTCACGAGCCGCGGCGCGGTCCCTCGCGGCAACGGGAGCACGCCATCGTTCCGGAGCAGGGTGAGCGATCGATCGGCCACTTCCTGGGCGATCCGCCAGTGCTCGGGTGTGCCGACCTGGTCGGCCAGGCGCGATTCGTCCACCAGGCGTTCGCGGTGCAGGCCCAGCCGGGCCTTGAGCACGAGGAGCTTCCGCACCGCCGCATCGATCCGCGCTTCGGCAACCCGTCCGCTCCGTACCGCGGCTGCCAGCGCCGCCACAGTCGCGACCGGGTCCTTCGGCTTGAGGATCAGGTCGTGTCCCGCGAGGAAGGCGCGGACCGCGACCTCCTCGGCGCCGAACCGGGCCACGACATGGTCGTACCAGAGGTCGTCCGTGGTGAGGATGCCACGGAATCCGAGGCTGTCGCGCAGCCATTCGGTGGCGAGGCGGCGCTCCACGCTGGCCGGGAGGTCGGAGCCACCGGTCACTGCGGGAACGGCGACGTGCTCGGTCATCACGTAGTCCACGCCCGCCTCGATGGCGTGGCGGAACGCCGAGAAATCCTGGGCCCGCACCGCCTCGGCCGGCTTGGGGTTCCAGGTCCAGGGGACGGATCCCGGCACCGGCTCCACGTCCCCGCGGCCGGGGAAGTGTTTGGCGGTGGTGTACATGCCGTGATCGTGGTAACCACGTACATAGGCCCGCACCAGACGGCCCAGGAGCGGCAGATCCCCACCGAAGGAACGCACGCTCTCGGCCGGATTGTCCGGCCGCCAGGCGATGTCCACGGCGGGCGAGTAGGTCAGGTGGATTCCCATCGCCCGCCCCTCCCGGGCCGCGGCGGCGGCGGCGCGGTACATCAGGTCGTCACTGCCCGCGGCAGCGAAGGCCATATTGGCCGGGTACTCGGTGGCGCCCGCCACCTGCTGGCCGGGCCCGCCCTCGAAGTCGGCCGTCATCAGCAAGGGCACGGCCGCCAGCCGCTGGAGGCGGTTGAGCAGGCTTGCCACGTCGCGCGGGGTCCCGCCGTAGAGCACGAAGCTGCCCACGCCGAGATCTCTCGCCAGGGACTCCCATTGCCGGAGCCTGGGATCGGCGAAGCTCAGGTAGGCGCCGCTCAGCTCGGTCACCAGGAGCTGCGCCACCTTCCGTTCGAGGGAAAGACCCCGGAGCGTCCGCTCCACCCAGACGTCTGAACTCCAGTC
>CAZFSA010000007.1:0-59569 GCA_964521535.1 uncultured Gemmatimonas sp. | reverse complement strand
CGCGTCGCCCAGCGCCACCTCGTCCACCCCCCCCACCACCACCACGTCTGACCCGGCCGCGGTGAGGCTGCCCACCAGCTGCTGCCAGTGGCCCAGGGGCCAGCGCTTGGTCGCATGAGCCGCGCCGGGGGCCACGGCCACCAGACCCCGGTCCAGGCCCAGGCCCGTGGCCCCCAGGAACTGCCGGGCCTTGTCGACCGCGACGCGGGACAGGAAGCACTCGAGCCCCAGGCCGTCCGGCGTCGCCCCGAGATCGCGGGCCGCGTCGAAGTAGCGCTCCGCCACCGGCCGCCGGTCGCGATACCAGTCTCGCTTCCAGCGAATCAAGGCCGTGCGCGCGACACGGTGCTTCGGGTACCCGCGCCAGCGGAGCGGGACCAGCCGTCGCAGGGCATGGCTCCGCACGCTGCCGTGGAGGTCCAGTCCGTGAGTGAACCGGCGCTGCCGGAGCGCCCGGGCCAGGGGGCGAAGCCGGCCGCCCGGCGCCAGCCCGATCACCTCGCTCACCCGGGGGTTGTGCTCCAGAAGCGGCAGGAAGGCGCGCTTGGTGAGGTAGGTGATCCAGGCCGCGGGATGGCGCTCCCGGAGAGCCCGGAGCAGCGGCGTGGTCAGCAGGACATCGCCCATCGAGGACAGGCGAACCACGAGGATGCGGGGCGCGTCCGAGTTGGCGGCGGGCACTGCGGGAATGTAACCCGTTACCTTTGGCCCATGCGGCGATCGGTGGCGCTCCGACTTCTCGGAACGGCCCGGCCTTACGCCGGACGGTTCCTGCTCGGCGCCGCCGCGACCTTCCTGGCGTCGGTGCTCGACGGCGTCACTGTCGTCATCCTGGTACCCCTCCTCAAGACGCTGTTCGGGACAGCGGGCGCGCTGGCCACCGACTCGACTGTCCTGGAGAGTGTGACCAACCGGGTGCTGGGCCCCCTGATCGAGGGCCTCCCGCCCGCTCAGGCCGCGGCGCGCCTGGTGGGGCTCCTGCTGGCCGGCCTGATGCTCAAGAACGCGCTGGCGTATGCCTCGAGTCAGCTCTCGTTCGCGGTGCAGGAGGGGCTGGTCCGCGACCTCCGGGTGCGACTCTACCGGCATCTGCTGGCGGTCGACCTGGGCTTCCTCCAGCGCACTCGCCAGGGCCAGCTCATCGCCGGCGTGATCGCCGACGCGGATCAGAGCAAGGAGGCCGTCACCGCCGCCCTGGTCCGTTTCTTCCAGAACCTGGTGCTGATCCTGAGTTCGCTGGTGATCCTGGCCACCATCTCCTGGCGGTTGACGTTGATCACCCTGGCCGCCGCGCCGCTCCTGGTCCTCGGAGTCCAGCAACTGCTCCACCGGCTCCGCCGGCACGCCCGGGAGTGGGCCGAGGAGCGGGGCCGGATCACCGCCACCGTCACGGAGCGGCTCGGCGCCATCAAGCTGATCCGCAGCTACGGCGGCGAGGCGGCGGAGGCCGAGGAATTCGCGCGCCAGGCCGATCGCTACCGGAAGCGGGTGCTCCGGACCCAGCGCTTCTCCTCGCTGACCAGCCCGGCGAGCGAGGTCTTCGGAGGGCTGGTGGTGATCCTGATCATCTGGGCGGCGGCGAACCCGGCCGTGACGGGCGTGGTGCTCGGGCCCGAGGTGACGATCGTGTTCCTCGCGGTGGCCCTCAAGATGATGTCGCCGATCAAGTCCCTGTCCCAGTTCCCGACCTCGATGGCCATCGCCCTCGGCAGCGCGGAGCGGGTCTTCGAGTGGCTGGACCTGCCGGAGACCGAGCGCGACGAGCCCGGGGCCGGCACCGCCCGGTTCGAGCGCGACATCGTCTTCGACCGGGTGAGCTTCGCCTTCGCCGGCGGCGAGCCGGTGCTGCGGGAGGTGTCGTTCACCGTCCCCAAGGGCCGGGTGGTGGCCCTGGTCGGTCCCTCCGGGGCCGGGAAGACCACCCTGCTCGAGCTCCTGCCCCGGTTCTACGATCCCACGGCCGGGGAGATCCGGCTCGACGGGGTGCCGCTCACGCGGCTCAGTCGGCACTCCGTCCGGGCGCTGATGGGCGTGGTGAGCCAGGACACGGTGCTGCTCAACGACACTGTGTTCGCCAACATCGCCTATGCCCGGCCGGGGGCCACTCGCGACCAGGTCGAGGCCGCCGCCCGGGCCGCGAACGCGCTGGAGTTCATCCAGCGGCTCCCCCAGGGCCTCGACACGCTCCTGGGCGAACGGGGCACCCGGCTCTCCGGTGGCCAGCGGCAGCGAATCGCGATCGCCCGGGCCCTGCTTCGCGATCCGCCGATCCTCATCCTGGACGAGGCCACCAGCGCACTCGACCCGGAATCCGAGCGGCTGGTGCAGGAGGCGATCGATCGGTTGATGCAGGATCGGACGGTGCTGGTGGTGGCCCATCGGCTGGCGACGGTGCGCCATGCCGACGAAATTGTAGTGCTGGACGAGGCCCGCATCGTGGAGCGCGGGTCGCATGCGGAGCTGCTGGCCCGGGGTGGGCTCTACCGGCGGCTCCACGATCTCCAATTCCGGGTCCCGGAGGAGGTGGCGTGACCCCGCCCTCGGTGCTGGTGGTCGGACGCTTCGACGATGCAGAGCACCCGCACGCTCGCCAACGGGCTCGCGCCCTCGAGCGGCTGGGTTGCGATGTCACGCTCTTCGACCTCGATCGCCGACCGGGCCTTCTGGGCCGCCTGACCGGCGCGGACCTGGAAAAGCGCCTGACCCGGGCCGCCGCCGAGGCCGAGGCCACCCTCGTGCTGACTTTGGGAGCCTACGACCTGGACGAGGCCGCCGTGGTGCTGCTTCGCTCGGCGACCGGAGTCCCGTGGGTCAACTGGTTCCCGGACGATCTCGGCCGGGTGGACGACATGGCGCGGGTGGCCAACGGGTACGATCAGGTCTTCGTGACCGGGAGCGACGTCGGGCGGGAGCTGGAGCGGGCCGGCGTCCGCGGCCCGGTCCTGCTTCCTCATGCGGCCGATCCCTCGGTGTACCGGCCCATGGCGTCCAAGGACCAGTACCGCGCCAACGTGGTCTTCGCCGGGGCGGCCACCCCGGCACGCGAAGCGCTCCTGGCCACGCTGGTGGAGTTCGGCCTTGCGGTCTGGGGTCCCGGCTGGCGCCGGACCTCGCTCAGGGATTACTGCCGGGGCGAGGCCCGGGACACGGCCGAATACGTCCGCGCCTATGGCGGCGCCTCGGTGGCGGTGAACCTTCACCGGGATCTGTCCCCGGGCGCGGTTGGGGAGCGGGCGGTCTGCAACCAGCGCACCTTCGAGCTGGCCGCGATGGGTGTGGCCCAGGTGGTCGACGACCGGGCCGACCTGCCCCGGTGGTTCGAGCCCGGCCGGCAGGTGGCCACCTTCCGGACCCCGGAGGCGCTGCGGGCCATGGTGGAGGATCTGTTGCACAACCCGCCCGGCGCCCAGGCCATGGCGACGGCGGCCCGGGCCGAGTTGCTCGCCCGCCACACTCACATGCACCGGATGCGCGACCTCCTGGCCTCGGTGCATCAGGCGGTGGAGGCGGGCAGCGCGGGCGATCCGGTCGAGTGAACGGCGCGGCCCTCATCGACCGGCCCATCCTGGTGATCGGCTGCAACCGCTCGGGGACCACGCTGCTGTTCCGCAACCTGGGCGAGCACCCGGTCACCTGGAGCCTGTACGAGGAGAGCCAGCACCTCTTCTATCGCCACTTCCCGATTGATCCCGAGCTGGGCGATCGCCTGACCGCGCCCCCGGCGCCCGACCAGCGCCGAGCGATCGTCGAGTCCTTCTACCGTGAGGCGCACAACAAGGAAGTCTTCGGCGACACGCCGGTGCTCCGCCGGGTGCCGCGCAAGCTGCTCCAGCGCCCGCTGGGCAGGCTCTACAAGCGACCTCCGCTCCGGCTGGTGGAAAAGACCCCCGCCAACTCGCTTCGGATTCCGTTTCTCAACGCGCTGTTCCCCGATGCGAGGTACCTGCTCCTCGTCCGCCGCGCGGAAGACGTCATCAGCTCCTTGATGGAGGGGTGGAAGAACTGGTCGCGGCGGGGGGCGGATTGGGACGGCCAGTGGCGGTACACCCGGTGGCACTACCTGGTCCCGCCGGGCTGGCAGGCGTGGACCGGCAGGCCGCTGGAGGAGATCTGCGCGTTTCAGTGGGTCGAGGCAACGCGGCTGGCCTGGGAGGACCTGGAGCGGCATTGCCGGGGACGATACCTGCTCCTTCGGCACGAGGAGGCCACCGCGCGGCCGCTCGAGGTCTACGAGGCCATCCGGACCTTCTGCGAGCTGCCGCCGTCGCCGTTCTTCGATCGCCTGGTGGCGGCGAGCGCCCGCCGGGTCTTCACCCACGGCGGGTCGGAGCCGAGGCCGGGGAAGTGGCGGGAGCTGCACCGGGCCGAAGTGGAGCGGGTGCGACCCATGTTCCAGGAGTTGCTGGACGAACTCTATCCAGGGGGCGGGTGATGCCAGCGCCGCCTCCCGAATCCATGGTCTCCGCTCTCGATGGCCCTGGCCCGGCGGTCGAGCCGGTGTTTCCGTCGGACTTCGATCGGGTGGTGGGTCTCCTGAGTCAGCTCGATCCGACGCGTTTCCCCGACCGATGGCGGCCGATCTTCGATTTCGGCTGGCGCCGACCGGACGAGCCCGTCGGGCTGATGGTGCGCTCGGGCGATCGGGTGGTCGGGTACATGGGAACCATCCTGAGCGAGCAGATCGTCGAGGGCCGGCCCGAACGCTTCTGCAACGTCACCAGCTGGGTGGCCGGAGACTCGGAGCGGGGCGTGGGGGCTCTGCTCGGGTTGGCGCTGGCGCGGTTCCAGGGGTACACGGTCACCAGCTTCACCCCCAATCGGTTGACGACGCCGATCCTCGCCCGGCTGGGCCTTCGGGTGCTGGACGAGCACTGGACCGTCCTCTGCCCAACCTGGCCGACCCGCCGTGCCGCGCGGTGCCGGGTGGTGACCGACCAGGAGGGAGCCGCGCTCCTGGACCCGGAGGACGCCAGGATCCTGGACGATCACCGTCCCTACGCCTGCCACCTGGTGGCCACCGGTGATCACGGGGCGTGCCTGGTGGTGTACACGCTCCGGCGGCGCTGGCGGCTGCGCGCCGCCCGGCTTCACTACCTGAGCAACCGGAAGGCGTTTCCGGGATACTGGCCTGCGATCCGGCGGAGCCTCGTCGCCCGGCACCGCGCCTGGCTCGCCGAGGCCGATTCCCGCCTGCTATCGGGGCTCCACCTGTCGGGTGCGGTCCGGAAGCGGATGGGAATGCCCCGCCTCTTCCGGTCCGCGCTCCAACCCGAACAGGTGACCGATCTCTACAGCGAGGTGATCCTCCTCGGCGTGATCTGACGATGGTCCCTGGCTATCGCGATAGCTCGATGATCGCGATGCCCCGGTGGCTCGAGGTGAGCGCCTGGACCATGCACGCCAGCCGCTGCCCGCCAGGGGCCCAGCGGGGGTGAAGGGCTCCGTGGTCGAACGGCGAAACCGTGACCGGGGCGCCGACCGGCTCGAGGTCGCGGCCCATCGGCTGGATGAGGATCGCGCCATGACGGGCCGGGACGGTCCGCCGATGAAGGAGGAAGCTGGGAGCCGGGCGGCGGCGGGTGGACACGAAGGCGAGCCGGCGCCCGTCCAGCGACCAGGCTGGCATCCGCCCCTGCTCCCGGTCGAGGCGCCGCGGAGAGTGGCCAGGCCGGGTCAGCCAGATGGCGTTGCCGCCCGGATCCCAGCGGCCCGAGGGCCGCTGGCCCGCGAAGGCCACCGGATGCCCCGCGCCGGCATCGGGCGACACCGAACTCATGCCCGCCCAGACATTGCCTGGCGAGGTGAGCGGTTCGATCGAGCCGCTGGCCAGATCCACCCGCACGACCTGCCGGCGGTCGTAGTCGGTGACCGCGAGACTGGAACCGTCGGGGTACCACGACGGGTAGTACACTCGCGAGGCTGGCGGGCTCCCGACCGGGACCTCCACCAGGTTGCGCCCGTCTCCGTCGACCAGCCAGAGCCCTGCCCGACCGCGCCGGATGCCGGTGAAGGCAATCCGGCCGGTGGCCCGGCACCAGTCCGGGCGCGTGGCCGCGAGCTCCCGGTCGGAGAACACCGGTGACGGCCGGCCCCCATCCAGCGGCACGGCCCAGAGACTCCAGGGATTCGAGTCGGCGTGCAGCGCCCGCTCCGGGTCCCGGCCTGCCGGAGCCCGCATGAAGAGCACCCGGTCGCCCTCGGGGGAGAAGCAGGGACGCGAGTCCAGAAACGCCGGATCGCTCACCACCAGCCGCAGCGCGCCGGGTTCGATCGGGGCGGCCAGCGATCGTTCCCGGCGCGGGCCCGGAAGCAGGTCCGGCATCAGGCCGATGCCCGCCAGACACTGGCCCGAACGACGCAGGAAGACGCGACGGTTCATTTGGATGACGATAGCCGCTCGCCGCGCACCAAGGCCAGAGCCGGGAGGCCCGCTCGCTGCTTGCCCGCGGCAAGGTGGCGGCCTATGCTCCGACCGTTCATGTCCCGCGATCCACTGGGGCCCGTCCCGTTGGTGCTCGCCGCGGCGCTCGTCGCGTGGCTGGTCGACCTGTCCTGGCAGGGCTCGTCGCCAGAGATCGGGTTCCTCAGCGCGCCGCACCTCGCCGCGATGGTGCTTGTTGCCGTGGCCAGTGCGTCCCTCGCCCACCGGGTCCGGACGCTTGAAGGGGCGACTCCGACCGTCGCGGCCGCGCGCCTCGCCGCCGTTGCCGCCACCCTGGCGCTGCCGCTCGATGCCTGGTGGCACCGGGGCCGGACACCGGTGCCGGAGGTGCTGACTCCGCCGCACACGCTCACGGCGCTGGCGTTGGGTCTCCTGCTCGGTGCTGCGAGCTGGGCCGCGGCGTCACGCGCGGCGCCGACGGCGACCGCCCTGCGTCGGAGCCTTCCGGTGGCGCTGCTCATGGCGTGGATGACGGCGATCGGAACCGAATTCCTGGGGCGCCCCAATCTCTGGCACGGTGCGGAGTTCTACCAGATCGCGGCAGCCGCATTCCCGGTGGTGCTGGTGAGCGCCGCGATCAGCGGGGACGGGCGGTGGACGGCCCTCATCGCGTCGGTAACGTACCTGGGCCTGCTGTTGGCGGTGGCCTGGGGACTCGCGGTCTGGCCGCTGTCGCCCGGCCCGGGCCGAGCGACGGCGGCCCGCCTGGTGACGCCGGCGATCCCGCTGCTGCTGGTCGTTCCGGCGGCGGCCATCGATTGGCTGGTGGCCCGGGCTCCCGTCTGGAGAGCGAGACCCGGCCGGCAACTCCTCGGCGCGGCGACCACCGGCGCGGCGTTCGTGGCGCTGCTGGTGGCCGCCCACTGGCCCACGGGAGACCTGCTGCTCGGGCGCGCGGGGTGGACCGTCGGCGCGGACCGCTGGCCCTATCACGCCGGCGCTGGAACCTGGCGGGTGCAGTACTGGACAGCGGATCCCGGCCGCCGGGCGATGGCATTGGGCCTGGGCTGGGCCGTGGCGCTGGGGACTGCATCGGTCCTGGCCGGGTACTGGGCCGGCCGACGGCTGGATTCGGGCAGACCGAGATGAGTCGGGGGTTGGCATGACGCGCGGCGGAACCCGGTGGCTTGCTCCTTGCGGCCGTGGCGACATCGCTCTGGCACAGGAGGCTTGATGTCGATCGACGGGCTGATTGCGCTGGTGGCTCGCTCGGTGCGCGAAGTGGCGGATCGCGAGCAGGTGGCGCTCCCGGCCGAGCTCGGCCCCGAAACGCCGCTCTTCGGCAAGGGGGGCGTCTTCGACTCCCTGGGCCTGGTGAGTCTGGTGCTTGCGGTCGAGGAGGCGGTCCGCGACCAGCACGGAGTGTCGGTGAGCCTGGCGGACGAGCGGGCGATGTCCCAGTCGCGGAGCCCGTTCCGCACCATCGGAGCGTTGGCGGAGTACGCCAACGACCTTCTGCAGCAGCCGCGCGCCGATGCCCGCTGACGGTCCGGTCACCCTGATCACCGGCACGAGCCGGGGTCTCGGACGAGACCTGGCCCGCCACTACCTGGCGCGTGGGCATGCGGTGGTGGGATGCAGCCGCCAGCCGGCAGCCTGGGAGGCGCCGGACTACCACCACGTCGTGGCCGACGTGGCCGACGAGGGTCAGGTCCGGGGGCTGGTGGCGGAGGTGCGCCGGCGGTTCGATCGATTGGATCATCTGATCAACAACGCCGGCGTGGCGGCCATGAACCACTCGCTGGTGACGCCGCTGGAGACCGTGCATCGGGTGGTGAACACGAACCTGGTGGGGACCTTTCTGATGAGCCGGGAGGCGGCGCGCCTGATGCAGCGGCGCCGAACCGGACGGATCGTCAACCTGAGCACCGTGGCGGTGCCGCTCAAGCTGGCCGGCGAGGCGGTGTACGCGGCCTCGAAGGCAGCGGTGGAGTCGCTCACCGCCGTACTGGCCCGGGAGCTGGCCGGCTTCGGGATCACCGTCAACGCCGTGGGCCCCGTGCCGATCGACACCGATCTGATCCGCGGGGTGCCCCGGGAGAAGATCGACGCCCTGGTGGCCCGCCAGGCGATTCCCCGGCTCGGGACCGCGGGCGACGTGGCCAACGTGATCGACTTCTTCCTCTCCGATCGGAGCGCGATGGTGACGGGGCAGGTCGTCTACCTCGGCGGGGTGTAACGGTGATCGGCTTTCTCCTGGACCGGTTTCGGGCCCATTCCGGGCGCGACGCCATCGTGTGGAACGATCGGGGCTGGACCTACGGCTGGCTGGCCGAGTCGGTCAGCGCCTGGGGCGACCGTCTGGCGGCGGAGGGGGTGTCCGCCGGGGCGGTGGCGAGCCTCGAGGCTGACTTCTCCCCCAACGCGGTGGCGCTGCTGCTGGCGCTGGTGGAGCGGGGGACGATCGTGGTGCCGCTGACATCGTCGGTGGAGGTGAAGAAGCCGGAGTTCCGCGATCTGGCCGAGGTGGAAGCGATCGTCCGGGTGGACCAGGGAGACCAGGCGACGGTGACGCGGACCGGGAGGGAGGCCCGTCACCCGCTGCTCCTGGAGCTCAAGTCGCGACGGCATGCCGGGCTGGTGCTCTTCTCCTCGGGCTCGACCGGCCGGAGCCGGGGCGCGGTGCACGATTTCGTTCCGCTGCTCGGGAAGTTTCGGGTCGCCCGCCATGCCAGGCGAACCCTTGCCTTCCTGCTCTTCGATCACATCGGGGGCGTCAACACCCTGCTGTATACGCTCTCCAACGGCGGTTGCCTCATCACCACCGCCGATCGCTCGCCCGACGCGGTCTGCTCGGCCATCGAGCGGCACCGGGCCCAGCTCCTCCCGACCTCGCCCACCTTCCTGCACCTCCTGCTACTCAGCGAGGCCTACCGCCGGCACGATCTCTCCAGCCTGGAACTGGTCACCTACGGCACCGAGGTCATGCCCGAGAGCACCCTGCGCCGCTTTCACCAGCTCTTTCCCTCGGTGCAGCTGCTCCAGACGTACGGCCTCTCGGAAGTCGGGATTCTCCGCTCCCGGTCGAAGGCGTCGGACTCGCTCTGGGTCAGGATCGGCGGGGAGGGGTTCGAGACCCGGGTCGTGGACGGGATGCTCGAGATCAGGGCCGCCTCCGCGATGCTGGGCTACCTCAACCACGAGAGCCCGTTCACCGAGGACGGCTGGCTCCGGACCGGCGACGCGGTCGAGGTGGACGGCGAGTACCTCCGGATTCTCGGCCGCCGGTCGGAGCTGATCAACGTGGGCGGCGAGAAGGTCTACCCGGCCGAGGTGGAGAGCGTGCTCCAGGCGATGGACGGGGTCGAGGACGTGGCCGTCACCGGCGAGCCGCACGTCGTGACCGGTCAGATCGTCTCGGCGCGGGTCAAGCTCTCGACCGACGAGAGCCTGGCCGATTTCCGCCGCCGGATGCACGCCTACTGCCGGGAGCGGCTCCCCCGCTACAAGATCCCGCAGAAGGTGGTGCTGGCGGAGCGCACGATGCACGGGCCCCGCTTCAAGAAGATGCGGTGACCGGGCCGGACACCCGGCCCGCGAGCGCTCGCCGTCGCCTCGCGGTGATCCTGAGCGATCTCGGCGGCGGGACCGGCGACCACCTCCTCTCCCTGCTTCCGCTCTGGCGCCAGGCGGGGTGGGCCGTCCGCCTTCAGAGCGAAGCCCCGCTCACCTCCCGGCTCGCCGTCGATGCCCCGATCGAGTACCTCGGCCGCCGAAGTCGGCTCCTCCGGTTTCCGGTGGCCCAACTGGTGACCCTGGGCCGGATTGCGGCCGGGCTCCGCCGCCATCCTGCCGACCTGGTGCACACCTACTTCTTCTGGTCGATCGTCTACGGGCGGGCGCTCAAGGCCGCCGGGCGAATCAGGTGTCTGGTGGAGAACCGCGAGGACGAAGGGTTTTCCTGGGGCCGGATGGAGTACGCGATGCTGCGGCGGAGCCAGGCGCTCCCCGACCGGGTGATCTGCGTCTCGGAAGCGGTGCGCCAGGTGGCGCTCCGGCGGGAAGGGCTCGACCCCGGCCGAGTGGTGGTGGTCCCCAACGGGGTGCCGCTCGCGGTACCGGGGCCCGAGCGGGCCCGGGCTGCCCGGGCGGAACTGGGCTACTCCGACCGCGACCTCGTCGTCGGAATGGTGTCCAACCTGAACCGCGCCATCAAGGGGGTTCCGTACTTCCTCGACGCGGTGCCCCTCATTGCCAGCGCGGTGCCGGAGGCGCGCTTCGTGATCTTCGGAACCGGCCGCGATGAACCGTCCCTTCGCGCCGCCGCGACCGAACGCGGGCTCGACCGCGTACTCCAGTTTGCCGGCTTCCGAACCGACATCGAGCGATTCTATCCGGCGCTCGACGTGTCGGTGCTCACCTCGCTCTCGGAAGGGTTGTCCATCGCGGTCCTCGAGTCGATGAACCACGGCGTGCCGGTCGTGGCCACCCGGGTGGGCGGCAACCCGGAGCTGGTGGTGGAGGGGGAGACCGGTTTCCTGGTGCCGCCCCGGAACCCCGAGGCCTTTGCGGAGCGGGTGACGGCGCTGCTCCGCGATCCCGTGCTCCGGCGCCGCCTGGGCGCCGCCGGGCGGCGGCGGGTGGAGGAACGGTTCGACATCCGCGCCGCCGCCAGCCGGTACCTGGCGGTGTACGAGGAGGTGCTCGCTCAGAAGATGGTGTAGATGAACGGCGCCAGGACCGAACCCTGCGCGAATACCAGCAGCGCCCCGATCAGCAGCATCACCAGGATCAGCGGCAGGAGCCACCACTTCTTGCGAACCCGCATGAAGGCCCAGAGCTCGCTGAGCAGGCCACCGGATTGCGGCATTGTCACGCCTCCTCTCCGTGTCGGGCGCCGGATTGGCGAACCCGGCGCCTCAGAATTGCCGATCCATGCTCGAGCCGGGCGTCGCGCGACGCACCCAGTAGCTGTCGCGGCCCGTCGCCACCAGCGGATTGCGCCCCAGGACCCGCCGCAGCACCCCGGTCGGGGTGAGGACCACAAAGTACACCAGACCCATGAAGATGGGGGTCGTCACTCGCGAGAGCAGCAGCGCCAGCTTCATCCAGGCTGCGTGAACCGGGCCCATCCGGCCCGGCACCAGCAGACCGCCCGCCGCGAGCAGCCCCCCGATCGCCCCCAGCGCCCACGCCGCCCGGTCCCCCCCGCGCCAGGCCACGAGCGCCGCCAGCCCCAGAAAGGCGGCCCCGACCACCAGGCCGAACCGACGGCCCTCCGCCGGACTCAGTCGAGCTGGAATTGCTGTTGCCACTCCTCGCCCTCCTTCCACGCGGGCTGCTCTTCCTTCAGGAGCAGGAACGGATAGAGCACCAGCGCGTCGATGTGGGTCCGCATGAAGCACCGGTAGGCATCGGTCGGGGTGCAGACGATCGGCTCGCCGCGGACGTTGAACGAGGTGTTCACCACCACCGGACAGCCGGTTCGCCGCTCGAACGCCCGGATCAGGTCGTAGTAGTTGGGGTTGACTTCCCGATCGACGGTCTGGATCCGGGCCGAGTAGTCGATGTGGGTCACGGCCGGGATGTCGGATCGCACCACATTGAGCTGCTCGATGCCCCACAGCTGCCGCTGGCTCTCCGACATCGGGATCTGTCGCTCGGCCCGGACCGGCGCTACCAGCAGCATGTAGGGCGAGTCGCCGTCCAGTTCGAAATACTCGCGTACCCGGTCCCGCAACACGCTGGGGGCGAAGGGGCGGAACCCCTCCCGGAACTTGATCTTGAGGTTCATCTGCGCCTGCATCCTCGGGCTTCGCGGGTCCCCCAGGATGCTTCGGGCACCGAGCGCCCGGGGTCCGAACTCCATCCGGCCGTCGAACCAGCCCACCACCTTCTCCTCGGCCAGCAGTCCGGCGGTCTGCTCCAGGAGCTCGTAACGGTCCAGTCGCCGATAGCGGGCCCCCAGGAGATCGAGCTGCCGCTCGATCTCCTCGGGTGGGTACGCCGGCCCAAGATAGGCCCCTCGCATCCCGTCGCGAGGACCCGGCTGGCGGGGCTGCCCCAGGTGCCGGTGCCACGCCAGCTGGGCCACACCCAGCGCCCCGCCTGCGTCGCCAGCGGCCGGCTGAATCCAGATCCGCTCGAACGGTCCCTCCCGGAGGATCCGTCCGTTCCCGACACAGTTCAGGGCCACGCCGCCCGCGAGGCAGAGGTTGGCCAGTCCGGTTTCGCGGTGCGCCGTGCGGGCCATCCGCAGCATCACCTCCTCGCACACCACCTGAACCGACCGGGCCAGATCCATCTCCTTCTGGGTAAGCCTGGTCTCCGGCTTTCGGGGCGGGCCCCCGAACAGCTCGTCGAAGGCCGGGCTCGTCATGGTGAGGCCACCCAGATAGTTGAAGTACCGCTGATTGAGGCGGAACGAGCCGTCCTCCTTCAGGTCCATCAACTCCCGGTAGATCAGGTCGACGTACTTCGGCTCCCCGTAGGGCGCAAGGCCCATCACCTTGTACTCGCCGGAGTTGACCTTGAACCCGGTGTAGTAGGTGAAGGCGGAGTACAGCAGGCCGAGCGAGTCCGGCCAGTGCAGCTCGGAGAGCAGGCTGATCTCGTTCCCCCGTCCCACCCCGATCGAGGCGGTCGCCCACTCGCCAACCCCGTCCATGGTGAGAATCGCCGCCTCCTCGAACGGCGAGGGGTAGAAGGCACTGGCCGCGTGGGACTCGTGGTGCTCGCCGTAGAGCACCCGACCCTCCCACCCGAGAGCCGCCTTGATCTGCCGGTCCTGGTACAGCTTCTCCTTGATCCAGAGCGGTCCGGCCAGCAGGAAGGAACGAAACCCTCGGGGCGCGATCCCGAGATAGGTCTCGAGGATCCGCTCGAACTTGAGCAGCGGCTTGTCGTAGAAGGCCACGTGATCCAGGGCGTCGATGGCGAGCCCCGCCTCCGCCAGGCAGAACTCCACCGCGCGCGTCGGGAACGCCGAATCGCCCTTGATCCGGGTGAACCGCTCCTCGCTGGCCGCCGCGACGATCTCGCCGTCCCGGAGCAGGCAGGCGGCGCTGTCGTGGTAGAAGGCGGACAGCCCGAGGATGGTGATCGGGCGGTTGGCCATGGGGTGCAGCATCCTTCCTCGAACGGGGGCCAGCGGCAGCCACTGCAGGGTGCCGAGTCCCGGGCGCGCAAGCCGCAAGCCACGCCCCTTGGCCCGGCCCCCCGGGGCTGGGGACGCCTGGAGGCATGGGTGCGGCCTCAAGATGTTGCGCCATCGCAACAGCTCAGCAGAGAATTCGGCCCGGTGCGGCTCGTTTCGGGCTACCGCCGCAGTTAAGCCCCGGGTTCTTTTCGGGCCGTGGCCTCCCCTTCAGTCGCCTTCGCCGGCCTCCGTGTCCTCCTGGTTGCCAAGTTCAGCCGCCGCTATCACCACACCGGGTACGGAATCCTTGCCGGCCTGAAGGAGCTGGGGACCGAGGTGGCCCGGGTGGATCTGCGGGACTCGGTGGTGAACCGAGCGACCGGCCGCCACCTTGCGGTCCGCCTTGCGGGGGCCCTGCGGCGCCACCGGCCGGATCTGGTACTGAGCTACAAGGGTGGCGAGCTGGCGCCCGAGGTGATCGGCCGGGTGCGTCCCGGCGGCCGAGCCTGATGGGTCAACTGGTTTCCCGACAGTCCTCATCAGCTGGATCTGTCGCTTCGAGTCGGCGCCGCCTACGACGTCTGCTTTCTCTTCGACACCTTCATGGTGGAGCGGCATCGTGAGCTGGACCGGCCGGCCGAGTTCCTGCCGCTCGGAGTGGATCCGGGGCTGTGGCGGCCGCTCGCCCGTGAGGGCGAGCGGCCCCTGCCGCTGGTGTTCGTCGGTACCCCGGAGCCGTTTCGCGACCAGACCCTGGCGCGGGTGGCCGACCTGGGCCTTACGATCCGCGGACCGGGCCGGCCGGGCGGTCCGCTGTTTGGCGACGCCCTGGTCCGGATGTACTCGCGGGGCAGGGTGGCGCTCAACATTCACCAGTTCTTCGGTGAGCCGGCCGAGCGGGCGCGGTATGGCACCGGCGCCAATCAGCGGGTGTTCGAGCTGGGGTGCCTGGGGTCGGGCCAGCTTGCCGACGCCAAGGCCGATATCCGGCGCTCGTACGAGCCGGACCGCGAGATCGCGCTTTTTCGGACCGGGGACGAACTGCGGGAACGCGCCAGGGCGATGCTCGATGACCCGGTTGGGACCGCGGCGATGGGGCGCCGTGCCCGCGAGCGGACGCTGCGGGAGCATACCTGGCGGCACCGCCTTGAAGAGCTGCTGACCCGGGCGCTCAGATGACGAGCGACCGCCGCCCGCCGGGGCCGGACCTCCTCTTCGTCTACGATTTCCCGCCGCTGGGCGGCGGGATCGCCCGGATGATGGAGGAGCTGGCGCGTCGCTATCCGGACCCCGGGCTCCTGGTGTCGACCGGCGCTGTGCCGGGCGCCGCGGAGTGGGACGCCGCGTCTGGTGTGGCGGTGGATCGTCTCAGCTTCGCTGCCGGCAGGCTCAGGACCCTGACCGGCCTGGTCCGCTGGCAGGGGCGCGCCGCCCGGCTCGCCGTCCGGCACCGGCCCGCGTTTGCGTGGGCCGGCAATCTCCGCCCGGCGGCCACCCCCGCGCGCCGGGCGGCGGAGGTGGCCGCCGGGCGGTACGGGGTGATCCTCCATGGCTCCGACCTGATCTCGCTCCGGCGGAAGACCGCCCGATCCTGGTGGAAGCGCCGGGTGGCCCGGGCCGATCTGGGCGGGGCCAGCTGGATTGTGGCCAACAGCAACTGGACCGCCCGCCTTGCCGAGCGTGCCTGCCTGGAGCTGGATCTGGAGCAGGCGGTTTCGAGAATCGTCCCGGTCCCGCTGGGAAGCGACCCCCTCCGGTTCCGTCCCGAGGTCGATCCCGGGCCCGCGCGCCGGGTGCTGGGCCTGGAGCCCGGCACCTGGCTGCTCACGGTGGCACGCCTGGTTCCGCACAAGGGTGTGGACACCGCTCTGGCCGCTCTCGCGGCTCTGGCACCGGACCATCCGGACCTCCGCTACGCGGTGGCCGGCGACGGCCCCGATCGGACGCGACTCGAGGCCCTGGCCGAGACCCTCGGCGTGGCAGACCGGGTCCGTTTCCTGGGAGCGGTCTCCGAGTCGCTGCTACCCTCGCTCCACGCCGCCGCGCAGGTCTACCTCGGTCTGTCGCGGGAAGAGGGGTTGGGGGTGGAGGGATTCGGGATTTCCCTGGCCGACGCCGCGGCGACCGGCCGTCCGGTGGTGGGTGGGCGGAGCGGGGGCACCGCCGACGCGGTGCGGAACGGCGAGACCGGCTACCTGGTGGATCCCACCGATGCCAGCGAGGCCGCCCGCGCGGTCGCGCGGCTACTTCGGGAGCCGGATCATGCCGAAGCCCTCGGCCGTGCCGGACGTCGTCTGGTGGAACGGGTGCTCAACTGGGACCGGGTGGCGCGGCGGCTCCACCAGCTCAGTCGGACACCGGCGGCCACCGCTGATCGTAGCTGATCGCCCCGCTGTGGCACCACCGGAGCACCCGGTCGCCGAGCGGGCTCCACCACTGCACCGGGGCCCGGACCAGCGCCCTCCCCTCGGCGTCGCGTCCGAACACCATCGGATCGCGGCTGTAGCACACGCCGCAGGCGGTACAGCGGTCCCGATCCACTCGCAGCTCCACCTCCCGCTGGGGATGAAGCCCCGGTGGAAGGCGAGTCAGGTCCGGGGGCAGGCGGTCGAGCGTGGAGTTAAGCGCCCGAAACCCCTCGGCCATCAGGTACGGCGTCCGGTTGAAGGCGAACATCGAGACCCGCTCCACCCGCGGGCGGACCAGCACGATCGGGGGCTCGTGCCATTCCCGGAGCACGTCCTCGGCGAGGGTCTGCATCACGATCTCGAGGCCGCGCGCGTACGTGGCGGCGAAGCCGTGTCGCTCCACTCCCTGCCGCTCGGCGCCGGTGCCCCCCACGTAGACGGCAATGATCGGCCCCCGGCACACCGCCATCGCGGCTCGCACCGGGAGGTTGTCGACCACCGCCCCGTCCACGCAGACGTGCCCGTTCATCGGCCGCGGCGCGAGGATGCCGGGCAGGGCGCATGAGGCGAAGACCGCGTCCGCCACCCGGACCCGGGTCAGGCCAGGCAGGCCCCAGAGCATCTGCTGGCCGCTGTTCAGGTCCACGGTGTTGACTACCAGCCTCCGGGGCAGGTCGTCGAACGTCCGGTCGCCGACCAGCGAGGCCAGGAGCTGCTCCAGCGGGTCGCGCCGGTATACGGCTGGCGAAAGCATCCGTTTGGTGGCCATGTCGAGATGCGCCACCCGGAACACGTCCTTCCGCTTGAGCGCCAGGGCGCGGTCCTCCATCTCGCGGAGCGGCATCCCGGTGGCCCAGGTCGCGGCGATCAGGGCCCCGATGCTGCACCCCACCACGGCGTCCGGCACCATGCCCCGCTCCTCCAGCGCCCGGAGCACGCCGATGTGCGCCAGGCCCTTCAGGCCTCCGCCGCCCAGCACCAAGCTGAATTGAGATGCCGTCGCCATGGTAGGATATTACCGGCTCCCGTGACCTCCGGCACCGTGACCAGTCCCTTCGACGTGGACCGCCTCCGGCGGGAGGAGTTTCCCTGGGCCGACCGCGCGATCTACCTGAACCACGCCGGCATCGGTCCTCTGCCCGAGCGGGCACGCCGGGCGGTCGAGGCCTTCAACCGGCTCCGGGCCGAACCGTTCCGCCTCCATGACGCCGATCTCTTTCCGGTGTTCGAACGGGCGCGGCGTCAGGCGGCCCGCCTGATCGGCGCCCGGCCGGAGGAGATCGCGCTCGCCACCAACACCAGCTATGGGCTCAACCTGGCGGCCCTGATGTTGCCGCTCGAGTCGGGCGACATCGTGGTGGCGAGCCACGGCGAGTTCCCGGCGAACGTGTTTCCATGGCGGGCGCTGGCCCGCCGGGGCGTGACGCTGGAGCTGATCCCGCTCACCGCCCGCGGGTGGCCTGACGAAGACCGGTTGCTGGCCCGAACCGCCGATCCCCGGGTCAAGGTGCTGGCGCTGTCCTCGGTGCAATTCGCCTCCGGCTACGCGGCCGACCTCGAGCGCTGCTCCCGCGTCACCCGGGAGACCGGCACCTTCCTGGTGGTGGACGCGATTCAGAGCCTGGGACAGCTGCCCCTCGACGTCCGGACGACCCCCGTGGACATCCTGTCCTGCGGCGCCCAGAAGTGGCTTCTGTCTCCCTGGGGAACGGGATTCACCCATGTCCGGGGCGAACTGGTCGGGCGGCTGGTGCCGCCGCTCGCCGGCTGGATGGCGTTCGCGGGCACGGAGGACTTCACCCGGCTCTGCGAGTATCCCGTCGAGTTGCATTCCGACGCCCGCCGGTTCGAGATGGTGACGCTCCCGTTCCAGGACTTCGTCGGGATGAACGAAGCCGTGGATCTGCTGCTCGAGCTGGGGATCGACCGGATCCGCGACCATCTCCGGGTACTGACCGAGCCGGTGGCGGCCTGGGCAGACCGGCGGGGCCTGGCCCTGGCGTCACCCACCGGTCCGCACGCCAGCGGTTTCGTCTGCGTCAAGGTGCCGAACCCCCGCGCCACGTTCGACCGGCTGAGCGACGCGGGGGTGGTCGCGAGCCTTCGGGAAGGCGCGATCCGGCTCACTCCGCACTGCTACAACACGCTCGACGAGATGACCCGGGTGACGGAGCTCCTGGACCGCGCCCTGGCAACCGGTCCGACGTTCTGAACCTACTTCTTGGCGACCGTCTCCTCCTTGAGCACCTTCTTCGCGAACCAGAATACCAGCCACGCCACGATCAGGAAGTCGATCAGCGAGCCGAGCATCGCCCCGACCCCGAACGGACCGACGGTCCAGGTCCGCCAGTCACCCTCGGGAAGGACCAGACCCACGATCGGCATCAGGAGGTTGTCCACCACCGCGCCCACCAGTGCGTTGGCCTTGCCCCCGATGATGACCGCGATGGCCAGGCCGATCACGCCGTACTGCTTCAGAAACGCCATGAACTCCGACACAGGTACCTCCGGGTACGGGGGAAGCCTGCCGGTGGCGCCGGCGGGCGGGGATGCACGATCGGGCTGCTGGAGATGGTGAAGCGGCCGTGATTGTACCGGCTGCCGGGAGCGCCAGCAAGGGGATCCGCGCCGCCGGGGGACGGCGCGGCTACCGCGCCGCCAGGAGGGCGAAGTGCCGTCGCCCCTTCTGGAGCGCCACGTACCCGCCGGCCAGGAGATCGTCCGAGGTGAGCGAGCGATCGACCGAATCCACGCGGCCACCGTTGACCGAGTAGCCGCCGCCCTGGATCCCCCGGCGGGCGTCGGCCCTGGAGCTGGCGAGCCCCGTCTCCAGCAGCGCATCGACGATCCCGAGCCCGGACTCGAGTCGGCTCCGGGGCACCGTGATCGTGGCGACTTCGCTCGCGACCACGTCCAGGGTCGCGGCGTCCGCGGTGCGGAGGTCCGCGCTGCCAAAGAGCACCTGGCTCGCGGCCACCACCCGCTCGGTCACCGCCTGCCCGTGCACCCGGGCGGTGACCTGGTGGGCCAGGGCGCGCTGGGCCGGGCGCCTTCCGGGGTCGGCCGCCTGCGCGGCCATCACCGCGGCGATCTCCTCCAGCGGCTCCACCGTAAAGATCCGGAGCAGCCGCTCCACGTCGCGATCGTCGGTGTTGAGCCAGAACTGGTAGAACCGGTAGGGCGAGGTCCGCGCCGGGTCGAGCCAGACGTTGCCCGATTCGCTCTTGCCGAACTTGGCCCCGCCGGCGGCCGTAAGCAGGGGGAACACCAGGCCGTGGGCCTCGCCCCGTCCCCGGCGGGCCACCAGTTCGATGCCGGCCGTGATGTTGCCCCATTGGTCGCTGCCACCCATCTGGAGCTCGCAGCCCAGGGTCTCGTGCAGATGCGCGAAGTCCGCCGCCTGGACCAGCATGTAGCTGAACTCGGTGAACGAGATCCCGGTCTCCAGCCGGCTTTTCACCGCCTCCTTCTGCAACATGTAGTTGACGGTGAAGTGCTTCCCCACGTCCCGGAGGAAGTCCAGGAGCCGCATCGGCCCCAGCCACTCCAGGTTGTTGAGCATCCGGGCGGCGTTCGGCCCCTCGAAGTCCAGGAACCGGGCCAGCTGGTGCCGGATCGCGGCGGCGTTGGCCAGGACGGCGTCCGGCGAGAGCATGGGACGCTCGCTCCGCTTGCCACTGGGGTCGCCGACCAGGCCGGTCCCGCCGCCCACCAGCACGATCGGCCGGCCGCCCGTGCGCTGGAGCCAGAGCAGGCCCATGACCGGGACCAGGTTGCCGACGTGGAGCGAGTCCGCGGTGGGGTCGAACCCCACATACCCGGTGATCGGTCCCTGCCGGAGCCGGGCCGCGAGCCCCGGAGTGGCGTCCTGGACCAGGCCCCGGGCGGAGAGAACGGAGAGAAGGTCGGACATGGCGGAAACGTAACAGGGAAGATCTATATTCCCTCCAATGGCGCTTCGCCCGTTTCGCGCTCTGGTCCGCTGGTGGCGGTCCCCCGCCATCCGGTTCCGCCTCCTCCTTGCCATCGGAGCGGTGACGCTCTACGGGGTGGGGCTCCTGGTGGGGGCGTGGCTCAACGTCTGCGGGCCGGTGGGGGCCTGCCCCTCCATCGCCAGCCTGGAGTCCTACGACCCCGACCAGGCCTCCAAGATCTACGCGGCCGATGGAAGGCTGGTCACCGACCTCGGGCTGGAGCGGCGCACCGTGGTGCCGCTTCGCCAGATGTCTCCGGCGGTGATCGCGGCGTTCCTCACCACCGAGGATCGCCGGTTCTACCGCCACCGGGGCATCGACTTCGTCCGGATCTTCGGCGCCCTGCGGGCCATCGTGTTCCAGCGGCGGCTCCAGGGCTTCTCGACCATCACCATGCAGCTCGCGGGCAACCTCTGGCCGGAACAGATCAACCGGCGCGAGCGCCGCGGCTTCGCGGGTGTCACCCGCAAGCTCCGCGAGGCCCGGATGGCGATGGAGATCGAGCGGAACTACAGCAAGGACAAGATCCTGGAGCTGTATCTCAACCAGATCGATCTGGGCAACCGGGCCTACGGAGTCGAGGCCGCGGCGCAGCGCTACTTCGGCAAGTCGGCCCGACAGCTCAACGTGGCCGAAGCGGCCCTCCTCGCCGGGCTCCCCAAGGCTCCGTCCCGGTACAACCCGCGGCGCAACCCGCACCTCGCGGTCCAGCGCCGCAATCTGATCATCGGCCTTCTCCGCGACGCCGGCAAGCTCACCGCCGAGTCCGCGGAGGCCTGGCGGGCCTATCCGCTCGCGCTCTCCTCCCGCTCCGACTACACCGGCGTGGGCGACTACTACGTGGAGCACGTCCGCCAGCAGCTGGAGGCCCGGTTCGGCATGGAGCTCTACCGCGCGGGTTACCGGGTCTACACCCACCTCGATCTCGACATCCAGCAGGCCGCCGAGCGGGCCCTGGCCGCGCAGCTGGAGCGGATCGAGGACGGCACCAGCTACGGGCGCTTTCGCCACCAGACCTACCGCCAGTACCTGGAGGCCCGGAACGAGCCCGGCGCCGAGCCCGATGACTCGCCGTTCTCGCCCTATCTCCAGGGTGCCGTGGTGGTGATCGAGCCCCGCACCGGCTATGTGCGGGCGGTGGTGGGTGGCCGCGATTTCGGCGATTCGAAGTGGAATCGGGTGACCCAGGCGCTCCGGCAGGCCGGCTCGACCTTCAAGCCCTTCGTCTACGCTGCCGCCATCCGCGCCGGAATCCCGCTGAGCCGGATCTACGACGACGCCCCGATCTCGGTGGAGGTGCCGGATCAACCCGACTGGCAGCCCAAGAACTACGACCTCAAGTTCCGCGGCCCGATGAGCATGAGGGAAGCGCTGTACGATTCCCGCAACACGATCGCGGTGGCCGTGGGCCTGGAGGTCGGGGTCGACGCGGTGGTGAGCGAGGCCGCCAGCATGGGTATCTCGACCCATCTCCCCCGGGTCCCGTCGATCTTCATCGGCTCGGCCGAGGTGACCCCGCTGGAGCTGACCGCCGCGTTCGGCACCTTCGCCAACCTCGGGCTCCGGGTCCAGCCCAACGCCATTCTCCGGGTCGAGGATCGGGACGGCAACATCGTCTGGCAGCCGGAGATCCGCTCCACCCGGGTGGCCGATCCCCAGCACGCCTGGCTCCTGCTCGACGCCCTCCGCGACGTCGTCCGCCGGGGCACCGCCGCGGGCAGCGTGCAGGGCAGGGGCTTTACGCTGCCGGCGGGCGGGAAGACCGGCACCACCAACGACGGAATGGATGTCTGGTACGTCGGCTTCACCCCCGACCTGGTGGCCGGGGTCTGGATCGGCTTCGACAAGAAGACGACCATCATGGCGAACGCCCAGGGCGGCCGCCTGGCTGCGCCGGCCTGGACCGACATGATGAAGGAGATCTACGAACGCCGGACCGCACCAGCTCCCTGGCCGATGCCCGAGGGGCTGATCGCGCTCGAGGTCGACGGCGCCACCGGGTACCTCGCGGGCCCGGCCTGCGCCGGTCCGGTCCGGCTCGAGTTCTTTTATCCCGGCACCGAACCGACCGAGCGCTGTCCCGGCCATCGCCGCGCGGGAGCGGTCGGCGCCGAGGTCCAGCACTGAGCGCAGCGACCCGGCTCTCCGCCGACTGGCTGTTGACCATGGACGGGCCGCCGCTGCCGGACGGGGGTATCCTGGTCGACGGCGACGGTCTGGTGGCGGCCGTTGGGCCCGTGGCAGCGCTCCCCGCGCCGCCCGAAGGGCGGGACCTCCGCTTTCGGGGCGTTCTGCTGCCCGGCCTCGTCAACCTCCACACTCACCTGGAACTGACCGGGCTCGCGATTCGGGAGCCTCCTGATCGGTTCGTGAGCTGGATCCGCGAAGTGCGGCTCCGAAAGGCCGAGCGGACGGCGACCGACTTCGCGGCCGCGGCCCGCCAGGGCGTCCGCCAGGCCCTGGCGGCGGGGGTGACCACGGTGGCCGACACCGGGGACGCGGGCGTCGTGCTCCCGGCGCTGGCGGAGGCGGGGCTGTCCGGGGTGGTCTATCAGGAGGTCTTCGGGCCGCATCCCGACCAGGCCGGCGAGAGCCTGTCGGGACTCGACGCCCGGCTGGATCAGCTGGAGGGGCTCCAGCGTCCCGGACTCCGGCTCGGGGTGTCGCCTCATGCCCCCTACACCGTCAGCTCGCCGCTCTACCGCGGCGTGGCGCAGCTGGCCGCGCGCCGCCGGCTGCCGGTGGCCCTCCACCTCGCGGAATCCCCGGCCGAAACCGATCTGGTCACCCGCGACGGGGGACCGTTTGCCGACGCCTGGCGCGACCGCGGAATCCCGCTGCCTGGGGTGCAGGGCCGTGGGCTCGCGGCCGGGGCGCGCCGTTCGCCGGTCGCATGGGTCGATGCCCACGGCCTGCTTGGTCCCGGGACGCTGGTGATCCACGCCGTGCAGCTCGACGACCTGGACGTGGCGCTGCTGGCGGCGCGCCGGGTGGCAGTGGCCCACTGCCCCCGGTCCAATGCCCGCCATGGGCACGGCCCTGCCCCGCTCTCCGCGCTGCTCGCGGCCGGCGCCCTGGTAGGCGTTGGGACCGATTCCGAGCTCAGCGTGGACCAAATCGACCTGCTGGCCGAGGCGCGCGCCGCGCGCGCGCTGGGTGGCCTCGACGCCCGGACTGCGCTGGAGCTGGCCACCACCCGGCCCGCAGCCGCCCTCGGACTGGGCACCCGGGTGGGACGGTTAGGCATCGGCTTCCGGGGCGATGTCGTGGCCCTCGACCTGGCGGTGCCCCCCGGCGCCTCGCCCGAAGAGGCGGTCCTGCGGTCCGGTCCCGATCAGGTGGCGGCCACCGTTGTCGGCGGGCGGGTCGTTTACCGCGGGGGCCTGGCCGCTTGATTCCGGGGCGGGAGCCCCTCTACAATCCTCGGAACCTTTTGGGCACGGAGAGAGGCCGTGCGGTGCCTCGCGCTCAACGCGTCGTTCGAACCCCTCACCATGGTCCCGCTCCGGCGGGCCCTCCGGCTCGTCATCGACGGCAAGGCCGAGATCGTCGAGGCCGAGAGTGGTGAGCAGGTGCGGAGCGCGAGCATCGCGCTTCCCAGACCGGCGATCATCCGGCTGGTCCGGTTCGTCCACGTGCCGCGAAAGTTCCGGCGGCAGGTCACCAACACCTTCCTCTTCGCGCGCGACCACTACACCTGTCAGTACTGTGAACGCCATCAGGTCCAGCTCCGCCACCGGGAGTGTCTGACCCGCGATCACCTCGTCCCGATCTCGCGCGGCGGGCAGAACGAATGGCAGAACGTGGTGACCGCGTGCAGCACCTGCAACACCCGCAAGGGCAACCACCTGCCCGACGAATGCGGGATGCACCCCACCCGCCCCCCCACCGAGCCGCACTTCGTGCACCTGGCCTGGGCGGTGCGGCGTCTCACCGCCATCCAGGCGAAGTACATCCGCCTGTTCTACGGCGAGGCGGCGCTCCGGGCCCTGGGAGGAGGGGGATAGTCGGGGAATCGGACGGTCGGCTGGGACGCCGGGAGCGGGCGTCCGGCGCTCCGGCTGCTCACCGGACGTCGAACTGCTCGGACCGGTTCTGAATCACTTCGCTGGGAAGGCCGGCGATCCGCAGCAGGAACCGCCGGATCCCGCGGCCCAGGGCGGTGCCCCGGGCGCCGGCGTCGGGGTCCGGGTCTCCGGCCAGGAACCGCTCCAACTGGTCCATGTCCGCATCGGAGAGGGCGGTGATCCGGGTGGTGAGGGTGTAGTAGTACCGGCCCGGGCGGCTCGGCGCATACTCCACCAGGTTGGCCCGCTCCAGATAGGCGATGGCCGAGTCGCGCACCGCGAAGCGGAGGGGCCGCTCGGGGCGGGTGCCGTACACCACGGTCACGGCATACTCCTCCTGCATCGGCTCCTTGGTCACGAAGACCCGCCACTCCACCCCGCTCGCGTACTCGTCGATCCATCCCTGACGCGACCGCCACAGCTCGAGCCGGTGACTCACGATCAGGGGCAGGGAGTTGTCGATCGCCCGGCTCCAGCGCTCGTCGGTGAGGAGGTTGCGGAGGTAGACGATGGGCCGCCGCGGTCCCCCACGCCCGTCGCCGGCCTCCAGCGCGACGGCCACCGACACCCGGGCGGACTGCCCCGGGGCCTGGCCCGCCAGCGCCACCAGCGCTGCCGCCACCAGCAGGGGACGGCGCATCAGAACCGCTGCTGCAGCCTGACAACCAGCCGAAACGGCTGGCTGGCGGTGAGGGCCCGGGCCACGTAGACCCCGATTCCGCCGGCATCGAGACCCACGCCGGCGTCCACGTCCCATTCCCGAAAGACCGGGATCCGGTCGTTGGGGACCCGGCCCGGGCCGTCGCCAGTGAGCCAGGCCTTGCCGGCGTTGCCGAACACCACCAGGTCGGCCTGCTGAATCCCGAGCAGTTGCTGCGCGGTGGCGAGCTCGGGCTGCCGGAGGCGGAACGGCAGGCCCAGGTTGAGGTCGAACCGGGCCTCGAGCTGCACCGCAAGCATCCGGTCGCAGAGCGACGCGGTGGCCTGGTCCACGAATCCGGGAGGGGCACAATTCAGGTCCCGGAACCCGAAGCCGGGCAGGAGGTCGGGGCCGCCAAGCGACACCCGCCGCTGCACCGGCAGCGGGTCACCGGCCAGCCAGCCGCCCCCAAGCACCCGGAGCGCCACCACGGTAGTGGGGTCGAAGCGGGCGTAGCGGGTCCCGTCGAACCAGATCCGCGAGAAGGCGTAACGTCCCGGGGGCAGCGGCGGCCGCACGTCCAGCGGAAGCGACACCGGCGAGGCGTCGTCACTCACCGAGCGCTCCACCCGGGCGTGCACCCGCCAGCCGGTGCTGGGACGCTCCGGATCGTTGCGGGTGTCGAGGTCCAGGCTGGCGACCGCCGTTCGGAAGTGACCGTCGTCCACCAGCGGGTTGGGTCGCCAGAGGTCGCCGTTGCGCAGCAGCGACAGCGGATCGCTTGCGGGGACCGATCGCTCCAGCTCGCGCCGGATCGCGCCACCCAGCCGGAGGCCCCGGAGCACTTCGACCGAGCCGTAGGCCTCGATCCCCCGGGCCTCGTAGTGGTCCCGATAGTCCCGCTGGAGCAGGAAGGCCGACCACCCGGACTCGCCCAGGGTGAGGGGCTGCTCCTCGATCGGCAGGATCCGCTGGTACCCCCGTCCCCCGAACGTCAGGATCCGCCGGTCGCCACCGCCCCGGAATTCCGCCGTCACCAGGAAGCCGAGGTCGTCGCGGAGGTTGGTGCGATCGGTCGCCGGCCGGAAGATGCCCCGGACCTCCATCCGCCCGTCCACGCTCCCCGGCCCGCTCACCGTGAAGGTCGGTCCGAAGAGAATCGGCAGGCCCTCGACCCGGTTGTAGGTGCGGCCCGTCTCGAGCGACAGGGTGGTTCGGATCCGCCCGGCGGTGAAGCTGGCGCGGGCCGCGGCCAGTTCGCCTAACGTCCGGGGGCGGTCCCGGAGCGCGAGCAGCCCGGTCGGGGTCCGGACCACCGGGGCGATGCCGTCATGGGATTCCCGGCGCCCGGTCAGGAGTCCCCGGTCGCGGACTTCGACCCGACCCCCGACCACAAAGGCGTCGCCGTCCACCACGCCGCCGCTCGCCACGATCAGATCGCCGTTGATCACGGTCACCGGGCCCACGAGGTGCCCGTAGACCCGGAGGTTGCCGCGGTAGACCGCGACCCGGCCCTGGAACCGGGCGCCGGCCGGCAGGGTGAAGCTGCCCACGATCCGGGTCGTGGCCGAGTCGTTGTAGGTCTCCAGCGCCCGCCACACCGCGTCGGCCGGCGGCTCCGGGGTCACCGTGTCGGCAGGCGGCACCACCGGTCGGATGACGACCAGCGTGTCCTGGGCGGTCAGGCAGGCCGGGCCCAGGCCCGCCAGCGCGGCCAGGAACACCACCGCCCGGGTGGCGGCCCGGCAGCCGGCCGTCCACCGATGGTCGCCGAACGCGGGGCCGTTCACGACAGCCCCAGCCGCTTCATCCGCCGGTACAGGTTCGCCCGGTCGGTCTGAAGGGCGCGAGCGGCCTCCGCCACGTTGCCCCCGGCCCGGGCCAGGGCGTCGCGCACCAGCGCCCGCTCGTAATCGTCGAGCAGGTTGGAGAGGGACCGGCCGTCGTTCCCGTTGCCGGCGCCGTCGGCCGGAGGAATACCCGCGGTCGTGGACGTCGTCGTCCGGGGAAGCACCTCGCGCACCAGTGCGGCGTCGATCTCGTCCCCGCCGATGATTGCCAGCCGCTCCACGATGTTGGCCAGTTCCCGGACGTTGCCCGGCCACTCGTAGGCCACGAGCGACGCCAGCGCGTCGGCCGTGAACTCCGGGGGACGGATCGGCCGAACCCGCAGGGCGAGGTGGCGCACCAGCGCGGGCAGATCCTCCAGGCGCTGGCGAAGCGGGGCGATCTCGATCGGAAAGACGTTGAGCCGGAAATACAGATCCTCTCTGAAGCTCCCGGCCGCCACCGCCTGGTCGAGCCGCTGGTTGGTGGCGGCCACGACCCGGACGTCCACCCGCTGGACCCGCTCCGCGCCGAGGCGCTGGATCTCCCCGGTCTCGAGGACCCGCAGGAGCTTGGCCTGGGCCTCGTGGTTGAGATCCCCCACCTCGTCGAGGAACAGGGTCCCCTCGTCCGCCAGCTCGAACCGGCCGAGCCGCCGGTCGGTGGCCCCGGTGAACGCGCCCCGCTCATGGCCGAACATCTCCGACTCCACCAGATCCCGCGGGATCGCAGCACAGTTCACCGAGACGAACGGCTTCCCGGCGCGGCGGCTCGCCGCATGGATGGCATGGGCCACCAGCTCCTTGCCGGTGCCGGACTCCCCATAGATCAGAACCCGGGCCTCCGTAGGGCCCACCTGCGCGATCGCGTCCCGAACCTTTCGCATCGGCGGGGTCTCGCCCACCAGCTCCGCCCGGGGCCGGCCCAGCTGGGAGCGGAGAGCCCGGTTCTCGGCCTGGGCCCGGGTCAGCTCCAGGGCCGAGCGAAGGGTCACCAGCACCGCCTCGGGCGTCAGCGGCTTTTCCAGAAACTGGAAGGCGCCCAGCTTGATCGCCTGCACCGCATCGGCGAGCTGCGCCTTCCCGCTCATCATGATCACCGGGGTCGAGGGGTCCCGTTGGCGGATCAGACCCAGGGTCTCGATCCCGCCCGGTCCCGGCGACATCATCAGGTCCAGGACGATCAGATCCGGAGGGGCCTGGTCCATGGCGAGCAGGGCGGCGTTGCCGTTTGCCGCCTCGCTCACCTCGAAGCCCTCGCTCCTGAGGAGGGCCCCGAGCATCCGCCGGATGTTCGCCTCGTCGTCGACTATCAGTACCTGTGCCGTCATCGCCAGTTTCTCCGCCGCTCCGCCAACCGTCGCTCCACCAGCGCCCCGCCCGCCGGCGCGGGCCGCGGCCCGGAGGGCGCGAGCGGAAGCCAGATCACAAACGTGGCCCCTCCGCCCGGGGTCTCAATCGCCTCCACGGTGCCCTGGTGGAGGTCCACCGCCTGCTTGACGATCGAGAGTCCGAGCCCGGTGCCGTCCGTCTTGTCCGTGAAGTACGGCTCGAAGATGCGGCCGCGTTTCTCGGTCGGAATGCCGGGACCGGTGTCGGCGACCGCCACCCGGACCCCGCCCTCCCAGGGCCGGAGCGTCACCTCGATCCGACCCCGGCCCGCCATCGCCTCGGCGGCGTTTCGCAGGACGTTCCCGAAGGCGCGCCTGAGCGGATCGTAGTGACCGGTAATGTGGGGTGTTCCGGGCGCCACCGTCAGGTTCGCCTCGATCTCCGCGGGCAGCGAGGTTCGCAACAGCTCCTCCCACAGCTCCGCCAGGTCCACTTCCGCTGGCGGTCCCTCCGGCAGGCGCCCCAGCGTGGCGAACTCCCGCGCCAGGACCTCCAGCCTCCCGGACTCGGCCCGCAGCACCTCCAGCGCCTCCTCCTGCTCCCGCGAGGCGGTCCGACCCAACGCCGCCACCGCGAACCGGATCGGGGTGAGCGGGTTCTTCATCTCGTGCGCCACCCGCCGGGCCACCTCCCGAAACGCACGAAGGCGCTCCCGCTCCAGCTCCGACCGGCGGGCGTCCTGCAACTCGGCCGACAGGTCGCGAAGCGCGGTTCGGAGCGCCGCGAACTCCGGCGGGCCACGGCTCGACCGATCCTCGGGAAGGGGCTCGTTGCGGCGGATCCGCCCGGTCCAGCCGATCAGCTCGTCGATCGGCCGACTGAGCTGCCGGGTCAGGTTCACCCCCAGGAGCAACGACAGGGCAAGCAGCACCGACCCCAGCACCGCGAGCGAGATCGCCGTCCCGTAGGTCAGCCACCGGGTGTACTCCACCGCCCGCTGGGCAAGCACCACCTGTTGACTCACCACGTCGCGGTGCCGCTCCAGCGCCACCCGCGCCTCCGGCGACAGGACAGCCGTGTCCACCACGGCCAGAAGGTCCCGGCCGGAATTGAGCACCGGCCGGAGCGCGGTGGCCACGCTCTTGGCGGGATTGGTGGTGAGGGAGGTGTAGGCCCACCCGAACACCGCCACCGCGGACGGACCGCCGACCAGGAGGAGCGCGAGTGAGATCCGGTGGCGGAAGGACAGGGCGCGCATCGGTAAAGTCAATTCTAACGCGAGGCGGGCGGATCGGTTGTGGGTTGCGACGGCCCGGATTGCCAGCGGACCGGGACCCGACAACACCCCGCCCCGAAAACCGGGACGCCGGTACGAGTATTGCATTGACGCAACATGTTGCAATTCCGCAACTGCAACGCGATCATCGGTGTGGCGTGGTGGCACGGGTCCGGGTCAATTTCCGATGGCCCTGTGGCACCCCATCTGCAGTGGGGCGGCCGGCTGCGGGGGCGCTGCCCCGTCCGAACAACCCGGGCGATCCGACCCAAGGGAGCTTATGCGAACACCACCAGCGGCGGGCCTGAAGACCGTCGCCCTGGCCGTCCTGCTGGTCCTGCCCGTCTGGCCGGCCACCGGGCAGAGCGTCACCTCCGGCTCGCTTCGCGGGGTGGTTCGCGACGCCAATGGCACCGCGCTCCGGAGCGTGTCGCTGACCCTCGAGGGCCAGCTGGGTACCGCGATCGCCTCGCTCCGAACCGGGTTTGACGGCGAGTTCAGCCTGGGCCTGATGCGGCCGGGCGTGTACCGCCTGCTGGTGGAACAGCAGGGGTTCCAGCCGATCCGGCTGACCGACGTCCTGGTGGCCGCGGGCGAGACCACGGTGCTGGACATCGCGCTTGAGCGACGGCCGCCGCCGATCGCGGCGGTCCAGGAGATCTCCAGCCCCGGGACGAGGGTTGGCACGGCCGGCGGGCGTCTGATCGGGGAAGGCGAGCTGGCCCTGCTGGACTGGCGACGTGAGGCGTCCGATGCGCTTCGCGGCGCGTCCGAGGTGGTCTGGCCGACGGACGGCCGGGCCGGGTTCGGCGTCGCTGCTGCCGGCCTCCCGGCGGGCGCGAGCCGGGTCCTGGTGGACGGGGTTCTGGAACGGCCCATCCGGCACCTTGGCCTTCCGGGCGAGCCGGCGCCGTTCGCGGCGCATGCCCGCGACGGAGTGAGCCAGCTCCGGGTGATGGCGGCCCCGCTGGACGCCGAGTGGCGGGGAGGGCTGGGATCGACGGTCGGGATCCGGACCCGCACCGGCGCCGACCGGATCGTCTTCTCGCCTTACGTGACTGCATCCAGTGCGGCCCTGGGCGGCCGGGCCCTCGACAACCCCCTGGACAGCACCGCGACCTCGGTGCAGGCCGGGGCCGTGATCGGGGGCGCCATCGTGCCCGACACCGCCAGCTTCCTGCTTCGCTTCGACTACCGGTCGCTGGAGCTGCCCACCGCCTATCCCTGGGAGGCCGATACCGGGCGCTACCAGGGAAGCGCGGTCTCGCTCCGCGAGACCCTCCCCCTGATCGCGCGCGACAGCTTCGCCACTTCGCTGGGAGGACACGTGGGGCCGGTGGTCCGGTCCTGGAAGGGCGCCAGCGGCATGGGCAAGCTCGACTGGCTGCTTTCGCCCACCAACCGTCTGGTTGCCCGGTTCTCGTTTGCGAGCTGGAAGGAGCGGACGCCGTGGCTGGGCGAGGGGCTGTCCCTGGCCGCCGGCTCCACCCTCGATGCGCGGGACATCGCAGGCGCGGCTGGAATCACCACCTCGAATCAGCGGCTGGCCAACGAACTCCGCGCCGGCTTTTCCACCGCGCGGCGGGACTACCGAGCCGGCTCGGTGGCGGAGACCCGCCTGGTCGCCGACGGGCTCGCCTTCGGGGGGAGCGCCACCCTCCCCGCGTTCTTCGACGTCCGCACCATCGACCTCTCGGATGCCTTCCAGGTCTCGCTCGGCCGGCACCAGTTCAAGGCCGGAGCCAGCGTCACCTCCACCGCGTACCAGTACGACTACCGGTACGGGGGCGCGGGCATGTTCCAGTCCGCCGACGTGGACCGGTTCGGCGCGGCGCGGGGCAGCTACTACCTGGCCCAGAGCAGCGAGATTGCGCGGTTCAATGGCAACGACATCGGGGTGTTCCTCCAGGACACCTGGCTGGCCGCGCCCGATCTCCAGGTGGTCCTGGGGATGCGCTACGAACTGAGTCCGATCCCCAAGAACAAGATCAGCCTGGCCTCCGGGTGGGCGACGGCGACGGGGGTTCGGAACGATTCGCTGGTGAACCGGTACTCCTCGGTGGCGCCCCGGGTGGGCTTCGTCTGGGACGTGCGGGGCGAGTGGGTGATCCGCGGCGGGCTGGGCCTGCACTACGGCGGGCTCGACCCCGCCGCCTTCGCCGAGGCGATGCTCTACGACGGCGGGGTGACCGTCTATCGGGGCGTGGGGACCTTCCAGAGCTGGCCGCTCCGGCCGGACGATCAGCTGGCCCCGGCGATGGGGCCGGCGCTCACCATCCTCAATCCGAGGTGGCGACCGCCGCGGGCCACCAAGGGAGAGGCCGGGATCACCCGGGTGATGCGGGGAGGGCTGGAAGTCCACGTGTCCGCCCTGTACCAGCATACCGACTTTCTCCTCCGCCGCACCGACCTGAACCGGGTGGCCCAGATCGGGCAGAGCCAGGAAGGGCGCCCGGTGTTCGGTCGACTGATCCAGCAGGGCGGCTTGCTCCTCGCGGAGCCCCGATCCAATCGTCGGTTCTCCGACTTCGACCTGGTAAGCGGCCTCTCGCCGGTCGGATTCAGCGATCACTACGAGTTCACGGCGGGGATCGAGCGGCATTCGGGGCCTCTTGGGCTGATGGCCTCGTACACCTACTCCTCTACCCGCGACAACCTCGTGGGGGCCCGGGCGGTCGACCCGGCCGATCAGCTGTCGCCCTTCCCCGGCGGCCTCGACGGCGTCGACTGGGACGAGGGCCGCTCCGACTTCGACGTTCCCCATCGGTTCGTGGCGACAGTGGAGTATCGGAGCCCTGGCGCCCGCCACCTTTCCATCGGCGGCCGGTACCGGGTTCGGTCGGGGCTGCCCTTCACACCCGGCTTTCGGCCCGGGGTGGATGCCAACGCTGACGGGGCCGGCGGCAACGACCCCGCCTTCCTCGGTGGCGGGATTTCCGGACTCGCCGAGGCCCTCTCGGCCGGCGGGTGTGTCCTGGCCCTCGGGAACCGCTTCGCCGAGCGGAACGCCTGCCGCGAAAAGCTGCAGCAGGGCCTCGACCTTCACCTCTCGGTGGGGCTGCCCGCCGGTGGCCCTGGCCGGCAGGTCCGGCTGGAGGTCGACGCCTTCAACGTGGTCGCCACGGCCACCGGGGTGATCGACCGGGCCCTGGTGCTGATCGACCCCACCCGCCCGGTCGTGACCGACGGAGCCGGCAATGTCACCCTGCCCCTGGTGGCGAATCCCCGCTTTGGAACGATCCTGGCGCGGCGGGGCGAGCCGCGCGTGGTTCGCATCGGCCTGAGGATGGACTACTGATGCCCGTGAACCGTCTGCTTCCCCGGCGTTCCCTCCGGCCGGCGCTCGCCGGGCTGGTCGCGACTCTGACGCTGGCCGGCTGCGAGAACAGCGGCCTGGACCTGGGTTTCCCGGCCCTCAAGACCGGGGTGATCGAAGTGCTCGTGTACCTCGACCGCGATGGGTCCCGGACGCCGACCTTCCCGCTCGACACCCTCTACCCGAACGCCCGGGTGGCGCTGCTCCACCGCGGTTCGGGCGACACCATCCGCACCGTGCTGTCCGGGCAGAACGGGATCGCGCGCTTTACGGGCGTCGAGCTGGGCGAATACTCGATCGGGGTGGTCCGCGCCAGCCTGGGCGATTCCATCGAGGTGGCACGGATCGATTCGTCCCAGGTCCGGCTGGAGATCATCCCCGACACACTCCGGGTGACCGTGGCCCGCCTGTCCTATCCGGAGGTGAGTCTCCGCGAGGCGCGGAACCTCCCGCTGGGCCGCCGGGTCTTCGTTCGGGGGGTGGTCCTGGTGGGCGTCCAGACCTTTCGCGACACCACCTCGCACGTGAGCGACAGCAGCGGTGCCATCCGCCTCACCCGGGTCACGCTGAGGGGCGGCCTGACGGGCAACAACCCCGGCGACAGCGTCAGCGTCCTGGGGCTCACCTCCACCCGGTCCGGCCAGCCGACCCTGGACCTGGCGGCTGTGGCCCGGTTCGGGGTCCAGCCGCCCCCGATCCCGCTCCAGGTGAGTACCGGCACGGCCGCGACGGCCTCGAGCGGCGTTCTGGACGCCCGCTTCGTTCAGATCGTGGGCGCCACCATCACGGACACCGTCACCGAGGTCCCGGATTTCCATGCCACCATCACGGACGGCAGCGGATCGCTGGTGGTGGTGCTCGACGCCAACATCAATTTCATCCGCACCGCATGGCGTCCGGGCCGAACCCTCAACGTCCGCGGGGTCCTCGTACCCCACGCGGGCGGCGGCTGGAGCCTCAAGCCCCGGGACCCGAACGACGCGGTGCTGTTCTAGTCATTTCCTCCGGACCACCAGCTCCGGGGTCTCCTCGTCGGCAGCCGCGACGGGGCCCCGGGCCTGGCGAAGGGCTGCGATCCCCAGCCACGCCGCACCGATCGCCGTGAGCAGCAGCTTCACCGCCGCTCGCGCCGAACCCACCTCCGTGACCAGGCGGCTCTGGGCGTCGGTGTCCCGGCGGACCTGGAGTGCGTCGAGGCTGAACGAGCCGATCAGGAGCACCAGGCCCAGCGCCACCACCAGGTGCCAGATTCCGAGCCCCCGGAGAGCCACCCGGTGGCCGGCGGTGGCGGCGGCCACCGACAGAATCAGCCCTCCCAGCAGCGGGGTCAGGGTGTAGCCGGCCAGCAGGCCCACCGCCCCGTAGCGCCACTCGATCTGGTTCGGCGCGAAGGGCCAGACCCCCACCGCATAGTCGAATAACGACACCACGATCAGCAGCGCACCGACGCAATAGGCGGCTCCGGTAAGCGGGCCGGACCGGGCCTTCAGGGCGGAGTTCATAGCTCCCGGGAGGTTGGGTTGTCGGGTGGTCGGACTGGAAACGACGGCGGGCGAGGCTGCTGGAGCCTCGCCCGCCGCGGCGTACCGGCGTGGGAGAGGGCGTCCGATCAGCCGTCCCGCTGCCGGCGCCGCCGGATCGCGGTGACCCCACCGACGGCCGCCAGGCCCGTGGCCAGCAGCGCCATCGTGGCCGGCTCCGGCGTCACCATCAACTCGCCGTCGATCATAATATGCTCCTGCTTGCCGCACCCCGTCCACGGGCCGCCCGCCGGATTGGCCGCGGCGCACCGGGCGATGGCCACGTCCGACAGAACGTACACGTTGTTGTAGTAGTACTTGGTGTAGTTGGCGGCCGCCAGCGCGAGCCAGTTGTTGACCTGGGTCTGCATCGAGCTCGACACCGACGGGAGTCCGGGCGTCATCAGATGCCAGATCGCCGCGTGCAGCGCGCCCCACGAGGACGACGTCTTGCTGGTGGTGGCGAACTGGCTGGCGAGCCACGCCGCCTGCCGGTACAGCTGCGGGGAATTGCTGAGATACCCGAATCGGGTCTTGGACATGTCGGGGTTGTAGCCCAGGCCGGTCTTGTTGACCGTATACTGGTTCCCCACGGACACGTGGTTCAGAAAGTCCACGCACCAGACGTCGATCTTCCCGCCGTCCAGCTGGGCCTTGTAGGTCCCGACGCTGACCCCGAACGCGCTGACCCCGCTCCCGCTCAGGAACTTGAAGGTGCCGGTGGTCTGGGCGGCGGCGGGCTGAGCCAGGGCCAACAGGGCGGCAGCCGCAGTCGAAACAACAGTTCGGAGGAGCGTCATTCAGCACCAGTCGCGGTTGATCCGGGCCCGAATCGGGAAACGGAGGTATGGCTGGCCTACCAGGGTCGCAACCCCGTTTAGCAAGGCCCGGGCCAGCGGTGGCTCAATTGTGGACGGCTGGTATTCTAACAGAGCCTGCGTCGAATCAATTGATGGTACAAGGGGTTACAAACCAGATGTACGATTAGTGCAACTTACTGCACATGAGGGCTTTTTCATGAAGATGTTGTGGGCTGAACTCGACGGATGGAGCGCAAACCGGGGGCAACCCAGCCTGCCAGCAGGCCGAACAGGACCCCGGCCCAGCCCGGCCAGGGAGCTACCGGGAAACCGAGCGGAACTGGCCAAAGGGCCACCAGGGCTGGCAACGCCCCGGCGAGGAGGGCTCGCCGGACTCCGGTCACCCGACCCCACCACCCCAGGGGCACGAACAGGAGGGCCAGGCACAGGGCGTTGCCAAGGGCGCCGGCCGCAGGGCTCAGGGCGATCTCCCCAGGCAGGATCAGGCGCCAGACATCCGCCGGGCCCACGGTGTGTCGCTCAACGACGCGTCGAGGCGTGCCGGTGAGGTTCCCGACCGCGATCTCGATCGACCCGCCGACCCGCCGGCCTGCCACCTCGACCGAATCTCCCGCCGGGAAGGCGAGGGCGTGGGGGTGACGGATCAGCAGACCCATGAATCCCAGATCCTCCCCGCGGATCCGGGCGGCGAATGCCAGGTCCCTCCCCGTCTGCCCCAGCAGGGCAATCCGCCGGTGCTCTCGGTCGAACACGGAAAGAATTGGAGCGAGCCGGTCGGTGGGGCTGGATGGGATGGTGATCGTGGCCACCAGCTCCAGGTCGCCATTGCTGTTTCCCGGGTTCGGGCCGTCCATCAGCGGGCCCGAGGGAAGCCGCTTGCCGGACATCGCGGCCACCAGCAAGTCTCCCTCGAAGCGGTCGTATCCGCCGAGCTCGGCGCGGTGCTGGCCGTACCAGAGGCTGTCGGGAAGCGAGGGGCGGAGCAGGAAGGCTGCCGCCAGAAGGAGGACAGTGGCGCCGGCGCCCCAGGCGAGCGTGTAGCGCCACGCCGCTCGGGGCCCGGGGTGCACCAGGCGCCCGAACATCCCTCCAATCCAGGCCCCCACCAGGGCCCCGGTGCCGTTGGCGAGCACGTCCCGGAGCGAAGGATCCCGGCCCGGCACCAGGCCCAGTTGCGCCAGCTCCACCAGGAGGCTGAGTGTCGTCGCCGCACCGGCCGACCTGGCCAGACCGAGCCCCGCTCGTCGGAGCCCGAACCCGAGGGGCAGGAAGAGCAGCAGGTTGAGTGCGACGTCCACCGCCCACTTCTCGCCACACGCCAGGCTGAAGACCGGGCAGAGCCGATCAGGGCGTTCCCCGGTCGCGCCGGGCCGGAGCGTCAGTACGAGGACGGCCATCGTCGCGGCCAGGGTGAGCAGGCGGGCTCCGGTCCCTGGGGGAGACGGGTCGGGCGCCTCGGGGTTGTGACAGGAAGGGCGCGACTGGTACGAGTCTCGCATCGGCTATACCTTCTCCGCCGATCGGATCGGCCGGCGCGCCCGGGAGCGAGGGCTCATGACGGAAGCCGAGCGGAAGTCATCCGCACGAATATGGCAGATCCTCTGGGTTCTGGGCCTGGTGCTCTTCGTGGCAGGCACCATCGACGTCGCTCTGGGGATCTATCCGCTGGACGTAGGCACGCCCGAGTGGGAGTTCGCCGCCGTGGCGAACTTCCTCAATCGACTGCCCCTGGCGGCCGTTGGCCTCGGGATGGCGCTGGCCGCCGCGTTGGCCCGGGGCCGGACCGTCACGTCCGTTGTGGCGGCGGTCGCGCTGCTGCTCATGGCGACGACCGTTGCCATGCTCACCGTGCTGTTCCTCACCTCGCTGCCCGTCGTCATCCAGGGGCAGACGGGTACGGCGCGGACGGCCCTGTTGCGCGGAGCTGGCAAGGGGGCGGTGCAGGGCCTGGTGTACACGTTTGGCTTCGCCGGGGTCGCCGTCTACGCGGTGCGAGGAGCCTTGAGGCTTCGCCGGGTGGTCTGACATCCGTTGGGCGGCCGCAACACTGGGTTGTGGCGGGGCACCATGGTGTCTGAACGCCGGCCGGGTGCAAAAGATGATGTCGTTGTCTGACAATGGGTTAGATGACTGACGACCGGAGGTGTCGATGGCCCGATCAATGCAGATGAGTTTTTCGCCAGTGATCGGTAATCGTGCGGGGACGCGTTGATGGCCCGACCCATAGCGGGTCTGGACGCGGCGGACGAGACCAGTCCGCGCCCCGAACGGAGGTCCGGCGGGTACGAGTGGGGCGTGCTGGCGTCGTTGGGGCTGGCGTTTGCAGTGGTGTCCCTGACCGATGTCGCACTCACCTTCTATCCTCTGGAGATCGGCGGCGCTGAGTGGGAGTTCGGGACCGCCACGGCGGTGATGAACAACCTGCCGCTGGCCGTGGTCGGGGTGGGGTTCATGGCGGTGGCAGGGATCGGCCGGGGCTGGGACGGACTGGCTCGGCTGGCGCAGGTGCTGGCGGCGGCAATGGTGGTGCTGGTCCTGGTGATGGCGGTGTTCTTTCTCCGGAACGTCAACGCCGCGCTCGCCAGCACCACCGACCCCCTGATCAGTCAGGGGCTCAAGGAGGCGATTGTCCGGACCGGGGTGCAGCTGGTCGCCTATCTCGGCGGCCTCGGATGGCTGGTGATCCGGCTGCGTAACCCCTGAGGCGAAAAGGTTTGCAGGCCAGTTTCTCACATCCTGGAGTGAGGCACCGAAACATGCTCAAGTCCATCGGCCGGACCCTGGTGGCAGCCGCGGTTGCCGGACTGGCTCTCGCGCAGACGGCCTCGGCCACCGTCTACGTCAACAAGCGATTCTGCGGCGGTACCGGGCTCTCCACCTGCGCTGCCGTGATGCTGGACGTGACCGGCACCACGGTGACGGTCCGGGTCTGGAACCTGGCCAACAACACCGCGGCGTCCTACGGTACGACCTCGGCGCCCGGCGTCGTCTTCCAGGGTATCGGTCTCTACAACGTCCCCGCCGCGGTGGACCTGGCTGGCAGCCTGACCACCACCGGCCCGGCCCGCCCCGGCAACACGCCGGGTAACTGGGTCGTGCGCCAGAACCGCTTCATCGGCTTCCTGATCGACTTCGGCGCCATCACAGGCACGCCAGGCGGCTTCGGGAATGGCATCGCGAGCGGCTGCGCCTCCCCGGCCGACCTGCCGCCCTTGACGACCAACCTGTACCTGAATCCCTGCACCGACCCGAGCGGCGCCCCGCTCAGCAACTGGGTCACCTTCACCTTCCAGGTGAACCAGACCTGGAACGCCAGCAACGTCGGGATCTCGATCCGCGGCGTGGACTACAACAGCGGCGTGGTCACCGAGTGCGCCACGGCGCCGCATCCGACTGCGCCCAACGCCCCGACCTGCTTCCAGGTGGTGCCGGAGCCCCTCACCATGACGCTGCTGGCCACCGGCCTCGTGGCTCTGGGCGGCGTGGGCTTCATCCGCCGCCGGCGGGCTCAGCAAGAGAGCTGATTCGTAGTCGATCACTCCAGGGCCGACCGGCGCCCCCGGGCTTTCCCGGGGGCGCCGGTCTGCTTTATGCTCCATCCCATCCCACATGGACTCTCCGCCCCATTTCTTCACGGTCGACGTGGAAGAGCACTTCCACGTCTCGGCCTTTGAACCGGTCCTGAGCCGCGACCAGTGGGACCGCCAGCCGTCGCGGGTGGTTCCAAGCACGGAAACTCTGCTGGACGCACTCGCTGAGGCGGGTGTCGAGGGCACGTTCTTCGTCCTGGGCTGGGTGGCCGAGCGGCAGCCCGACCTCGTCCGCCGGATCGCGGCCGCCGGGCACGAGATCGCCTCCCACAGCTTCTGGCACCAGCGGGTCAACACCATCGATGCCGATGGCTTTCGCGACGAGGTGCGGCGCTCCAAGGCCATCCTGGAGGACCTGGCCGGCGCGCCGGTCGAAGGCTTCCGGGCCCCGAGCTTCTCGATCACACCCGGCACCGAGTGGGCGTTCGACGTGCTCCTCGAGGAAGGCTATACCTGGGACTCCAGCATCTTCCCGGTCCGCCGGCCCGGGTACGGCTACCCCGGCGCTCCCCGCTGGCCGTACTGGATCCGGCGTCCCGCCGGCTCCCTGCTGGAGCTTCCCCTCACCACCTTGAGCCTGGGGCCGGCACGGATTCCGGCCGCAGGCGGCGGCTATCTCCGTCACCTCCCCTTCGGGGTGGTCCGGGCCGCGTTCGAAGGAGCCGTTCGGGCCGGCCGCCCGGGAATGTTCTACACCCACCCCTGGGAGGTGGATCCGGATCAGCCCCGGCTCCCGGTGGGCCCGGTGACGGCGGTGCGGCACTATCGGGGGTTGGATCGGACCCTGCCGCGGATCAGGGCCCTTCTGGCCGAGTTCCGCTTCGGCTCGGTGCGCGCCTGGCGCGCGGCGCCGGCCGGGCAGGGCGCGCCCGCGTGACGGTCGCGGTCGGGCCGTTCGAAGGATCGGCGGCCGAGTGGGACGATTTCGCGCGAGGACGGGAGGGAGCCACCCACTGCCACCGCCATGCGTGGCGGGACGTGATCGGGGACACCTTCGGGCACCAGTGCCTCTGGCTGGCCGCCCGCGACCCTGCCGGCCGGCTTGCTGGCGTGCTTCCCCTGGTGCGGGTCCGGAGCCTCCTCTTCGGTCACTACCTGGTCTCGCTCCCCTTCCTCAACTACGGCGGCCCGATCGGCACCGCCGACGCAGTGCGAGCCCTTGCCGATCACGCCGCTGACCTCGCCCGGGGCACCGGGGCGAAGCTGCTCGAACTCCGCAGCCGATCGCAGCAGCCGGTCCCGCTCCCGGCCTCGCACCGCAAGGTGACGGTGGTCATCGATCTGCCCGATTCCGCCGAGGCCCTGCTCCGGGCCTTTCCTTCCAAGCTGCGAAGCCAGGTCCGGCGGCCGTTCAAGGAGAACCTGGAGGTGCGGTTCGGCCCCGATCAGGTGGGAGCTTTCCACCAGGTGTTCGCGCGACACATGCGGGACCTGGGAACGCCGGCGCTCCCGCGCCGGTTCTTCGAGGCGACCGCGCGGGCGTTCGAGGCCGACGCCTGGTTCGGGGCGGCATGGCTCGACGGGCGGCCCGTGGCCGCCGGGGCGGGACTGGTCTTCGACGGGGAGTTCGAGATGACCTGGGCCGCCGCCCTCTCGGAGTGGAACCGGATCTCGGCCAACATGGGCCTCTACTGGCGCTTCATGGAGCGCGCCGTGGAGCGGGGGCTCAGCCGGTTCAACTTCGGGCGCTGCACGCCGGGCGGGAGCACCCACCGTTTCAAGCGCCAGTGGGGAGCGCGGGACGAGCAGCTCTGGTGGTATCAATGGACCCCGGGCGGCGGGCCGGCCGCCACCCCCTCGCCGGACGCGGGCGCCTGGAGCTGGGGCCCCAGGCTCTGGAAGCGCCTCCCCCTCCCCCTGGCAGGCTGGCTCGGCCCCCGAATCGTCCGCTCGATCCCGTGACCTGGCGTTATCAGCTCCCGGTGCGATCCCCGGTGGAGCCGCGGGCGATCCTCCGGGGTCTGCTGGGGCGCAACCGGGTCGACGAGGTGGACACGCTGCGACGCGAGCTGGCCGCCGAATACGGCGCCCGGTCCGTGGTGCCAACCTCCAGCGGTACGGTCGCCCTGACCCTGGCCATCGACCGGAGCAGGCATTCCGGCCCGCCGACCGTGGCGCTACCGGCCTGGGGCTGTCCGGATCTTGCTACCGCGGCGCTCGGGGCTCGAGCCCGGGTGCGGCTCTACGACCTCGATCCCGCCAGCCTGGCCCCGGATCCGGCTTCCTTCCGGATCGCGGCCCAGGGGGCCGATGCGGCCGTCGTGGCGCATTTCTACGGCGTCCCGGTAGACCACCGTCCCCTCCTCCCGATCCTGGGCGCGACGGGGACGCTCCTGGTGGACGATGCCGCCCAGGGGGTCGGGGCCTCGCTCGCCGGCCTCCCGGTCGGGGCCGCCGGCGACCTGGGGGTGCTGAGCTTCGGGCGGGGGAAGGGGCGGACCGGCGGCCGGGGAGGGGCGTTGCTCGCCTTCTCGGCCCGGGCTGCCGAACAGGTCACCGGGCTCGGGCTGGACCGGCCCGGACCGGGAAGTGCCTGGAAGGATGCCGCCCTGCTTCTCGCCCTCTGGGCGCTGGGCCGCCCCACCCTGTACCGGGTACCGGCGTCGATCCCGGGGCTCCACCTTGGCGAGACCCTGTTCCGCCCACCGCCGCCACTGACTGCCATGTCGCCGTTTGCGGCCTCGATGGTCCGGGCCGGCGCCCGCGCGGTCCTGGAGGAGTCGGCGGTGAGGCGGGAGGCGGGCCGCTGGTGGCTGGCGCGGCTGACGGGCGCTCCGGGCATCGAGACCGTCCGCCCCCCGGCCGATGCCGAGCCCGGCTGGCTTCGCTTCCCGGTGCTGGTGCCGGCCGCCCGGGTGCCGGAGTTCCGCTCCGCCGGAATGCGCCGGCGCGGCGTGATGCCCGGCTACCCCATGCTGCTCGCCGAGCTGCCCGGGTTCGGGCAGTCAGTCGACGCGGCCGGTCCCGGGCGGTGGCCCGGGGCCCGCCACCTGGCAGACCGGCTCTTCACCCTCCCGGTTCATGGGATGGTGAGCCGCCGGGAGCGCGGCGGCCTGCTCGACTTGGTGCTGGGCCAGAAGCGTACCCCCCAGCACGCCCCTGTGGTTCCAGATGCCGCTCAGCGCGGCGCCGTCCCTCGCCAGGAGAACCAGACCCCGCCGAGTGCCGCCAGCACGATCCAGCATCCGAAGTAGAGCAGGCTGAGCGCCAGGGCATCGGCCGCGGGCACGCCGTAGGGCTTGAGCAGGAGAATCCAGGCGCCCTCGCGCACCCCCACTCCCGAGAGGGTGATCGGGGCCATGGCGCTCAAGCTCACCAGGGGCACGGTGAGGAGAAAGGACCAGAGCGGCAGCGCCAGGCCCAGGGCCCGTGCCAGGACGATCCAGGCCATCACATAGGCAAGCTGGACGGCGATCCCGAGCGCGACCGCCGCAAGGAGGTTCCGGGGTTGGCGTGCCAGGTCGGCGAAGGCGCCGGCCACGCTCCGGACAAAGCCGATCGGGCCAGCCAGTCGATGCCGGAGGGCGAAGACGAGCGCCGAGAGCGCCAGGGCGCCGGCTGCCAGCAGGCCCAGCGCCGCGGGCCTCGGCGCCCAGTCGAGGGAGAGGCCCGGCAGGCCGCCGGCGATCCCCAGGCCCAGGGCGAAGAAGAGGCCCAGCGCTGCCACCCCAAGGGTTCGGTCGGCGAGTACCGTTCCCACCATGCGGCCGGGTTGTCCCATGCTCTGGATAGCGGCCGCGGCGCGGACCGCGTCGCCCCCCACCGAAGTGGGGAGGAACAGGCTGAAGAATGCGGCGGCGAGGTAGAGACGGAGAAGGTAGAGCCAGGAGGGCGATCCCCGGCCGAGCAGCACCTTCCAGCGAAGGGCGCTCAGCGCCTGGGCGGCGGCCTGAAGGGCGATGGCCAGGCTGCCTCCCAGCACCAGCAGCCAGCTCCACCGGACGCTGAGCTGGCTCAGGTCCACCCGCGTCACCAGCAAGGCAAGCAGGGCAACCCCGACAGCAACCCGCACCCAGCTGGTCCAGCGGCGGGCTGGTCTCGGGCTCACGCTGCCTGGGTCAGCCACGGCTGGCGCTTCGGGGGCGATGGACTGGAGTTCGGTCACGTGGCAGCCGGATGCGCAAGATGCATTCCCGGAGTGGGCGCTGGGTGGGCATCAAGTTATCGCATTTTCGGCCTGCTGCGGCCTTGCCACGGGGTGATTGGCTCCCGCCGCGACCGAAGCGTTGGTCGGGGCTTGTAACCGCAAGTCGGATTGTGACTTGGGTCATGCGGTGCGGGCCAATTCATCCTTGCTTCATCCTGACGAACCGTCAAAAAAAAGCTCACTACAGGCTATTGTCCGGCGGCCTCTGCGGGCCGCAATCCGTTGTTCCAAAGAGGCTTGTGCAAATTCGTCGCGCCGGTTCGTCTACCGTCTCATCCCAGTACAGCCAGCGAGCCCGGTCCTTGCGTTCGGAGGGTCCGGTGAGTCGGCTGCGATCCGGCAGCCCCGCTCCGTGAACTCCAAACCCTCGCGCGAAGAGACGATGGCCTCTCTGCTCCGCGTCGCCCCAGTCCGAACCCACCGTTCCCTGTATCCAGCGTTTTCGTTTGTCATCCTGTTGCTGGCCGCAGCGTGCAGCCGGGGCGAGAAGCGCGAGTTCCTGGGCCCGCCCGACACCACCCCGCTGGACCGGACCATCGCCCAGGTGGTGGTGGTGCCGCGTCTGGGCACCGTGCAGTTGGGCGAGCAGCTCCACCTGGCCGCGTTCGCCCGGAACTCGAAGGGAGACAGCGTTGGAGTGCAGGTCACCTGGGCCGCCAGCGGCGGGAGCGTCTCCGAGAGCGGGGACTTCGTTGGTGGCAGTCCCGGCCTTCACTGGGTGGTAGCCCGCTCCGTCACCCAGGCCGACAAGGCCGACTCGGCCAGTGTCATGGTGGTGGGGCCCAACAACCCGATCACCCGGGTGGTGGTCTCGCCGGCGACGGCCGGGGTGCGGATCGGCCAGTCGCGGCAGTTCTCGGCCCAGGCCCTGTTCCAGGACGGCAGCCAGGCCCAGGTCCCGATCTTCTGGACGGCTTCCGGCGGCTCGATCGATCAGACCGGCCTCTACACTCCGAGCGATCCGGGCGACCACATGGTGATCGCCGTCGTCGGGGCCGGCCTCGCCGACACCGCCCGGGTCCGGGTGTCGAACATTCCGGTGTTGACCTCGCTGGAGCTCAATCCCGGGCTCGATACCCTGGACGAAGGGCAGAGCCGGCAGTACGGCGTGGTGGCCGAGTGGAGCGACGGGAGCACCGACCCGCCGGTGGTGGACTACAGCACCACGGGTGGCGTGATCGACGAACACGGCCTCTTCACGGCCGATGCCGCCCCGGGCGACTACCTGGTCCTGGCGACCGAGCGCGGGGGTACGGTCTCGGCCACCGGCCTGGTGACCATCCGCGCCGATGCCCTCACCGGCATTGACGTGGCGCCGTCGGCAGTCTCGCTCACGCCCGGCGCCTCGCGGCGCTTCGTCGCGAGCGGGCGCACCGCCTCGGGCCGCGTCGTTGCGGTGCAGGTCAACTGGTCGGCCACCGGCGGCACGATTTCCACCAATGGCACCTACGTGGCGGGCTCGGTTGCCGGCACCTACCGGGTCATCGCCACCCAGTCGGGCGGGGAGCGGGCCGACACCGCGGTGGTGACGATCTCGTCCGGCGCGGCCGCGCTGACCCAGCTGGTGCTCAATCCCTCGGCCGTGACGCTGGCGGCCGGCGAGACCGCCTCCTTCTCGGTGGCCGGTTCCTGGAGCGACGGCAGCTCGGCCACGCCATCGGTGGTCTGGTCGGCCACCGGCGGCACGGTGTCGCCGAGCGGGGAGTACACCGCCGGTACGGTCCCGGGCAGCTATCGGGTGATCGCCCGGCACCAGGGCGGCACCCTGGCCGATACCAGCACGGTCACGGTCACGGCGGCGCGGCTGGTGAGCCTCACGCTCACCCCGGCAACGGCGTCGGTGGCCTCGGGCGGCACCCGCCAGTTCAGCGTGGCGGCGCTCTGGAGCGACGGGAGCGTCGCGGTTCCCCCGCTCAGCTGGCAGGCTGGCGGCGGGTCGGTGAGCGCCACCGGTCTCTACACGGCGGGGCCCACGCCGGGTACCTACCGGCTCATCGTCCGGGATCAGGCGGCCACCCGGGCCGACACCTCGTTCGTCACGGTCACCTCGCCGGCGCCGGTGCTCCAGGCGGTCGAGATCAACCCCGGTACCGCCACGCTTCAGGCGGGCGGCACCCAGCAGTTCTTCGTCCAGGGCGTCTGGACCAACGGGGGCACCGCCACGCCGTCGGTCACGTGGAGTGCCACCGGCGGGTCGATCACCAGCAGCGGCCGGTACACCGCGGGATCGGTGGCGGGCACCTGGCGGGTGATTGCCCGGGAGCCCACCACCGGCCTGGCGGATACGGCGGACGTGGTGATCCAGCCGCCGGTCCCGGTACTCACGGCCATTGTGGTGACGCCGGACCCGGTGGTGATGCAGCCGGGGTCGGTGCAGAGCTTTGCGGTGCACGGAGTATGGACCAACGGTGGGAGTGGCGCTCCGGCGGTGAGCTGGTCGGCCACGGGCGGCACGATCAGCGCCTCGGGGGTCTATTCGGCCGGGGCGGTGGCTGGCACCTACCGGGTGATCGCGACCCAGGTGGGGGGGACCCTGGCAGACACGGCCACGGTGACCATCGCGACAGCGCCCCCCGTGCTCACGGGGCTGGTGGTGAGCCCCGACAGCGTCACGGTCCAGACCGGCGGGGGCCGGCAGTACACCGTGGCCGGGGTCTGGACCAACGGCGGCTCGGGCGCGCCGGCGGTCACCTGGAGCACCAACGGCGGGGCGATCACGACCTCGGGGTACTTCACGGCGGGGAGCACGCCGGGCACCTACCGGATCGTGGCGACCCAGTCAGGCGGCACCCTGGCCGACACGGCGACGGTGTTCGTGACCTCGGGAACGCCGGTGCTCACCTCGCTCCAGATCATCCCGGACAGCGTGAACCTCCAGACCGGCATGGCCTACGAGTTCGACGTCCGGGCCACCTGGAGCAACGGTACCACCACGGTTCCGGCGCTGGACTGGTCGGCCACGGGCGGCACCGTCAGCTCATCGGGGCGGTACATCGCCGGGACCGCGGCGGGTGTGTTCCGGGTGATCGCGCGGGTGCAGGGGGGGACGCTGGCGGACACGGCGCAGATCCGGATCCTGGCGCCCACGGTGACGCGGGTGATCCTCAGTCCGGCGTCGGCGACGGTGCCTGTGGGAGGCACGCAACAGTTCTCGACGTCGGCGGTGTGGTCCGATGGCGTGAGCCGGCCGGTAGCGGTAACGTATACGGCCACGGGAGGGAGTATCGGCGTGGGCGGATTGTACACGGCGGGGCAGATCGCCGGCTCGTTCATGGTGATCGCGAGCTGCAGCTGCGGGAAGGCCGACTCGTCGGATGTGACGGTCACGACGGGGCCGTCGGGGGCGACGCTGGTGGGGATCTCGGTGAGCCCGTCATCGGTCACCCTGGCACCTGGGGGGATCCAGACCTTCAGCGCCCTCGGGCAGATGAGCAACGGCACGACCGCACCCGTGTCGGTGACCTGGACAGCGCAGGGTGGCACGATGTCGGGCTCCACATACACAGCGGGGACGACCACGGGTAGCTATCAGGTAACCGCTCGGGTTGTCGGCGGCACCGTCTCGGGCACAGCCGCGGTTGTGATCACTGCGTCGCCGCCACCGCCCCCGCCGACGGGCCAGGACCCCGTACCCTCCGGCACGATCATCCTCGACACCCGTCGAAACGGGCCGCACAGTATCCAAGGTGCGAATAGTCTTCAGGACGCGCTGGCCGCGATTGGCGGGGCGCCGCTGGTTCGGCAGGTGGAGCACACGTCGGCCCAATTCACAACCAACTTGGATGGTCGGGGGACGCGCGCGTTCCGGATGGAGTGGCGCGACTGGCAAGGCGTTCCCGGCGGGCAGGGACGGCGCATTCGGGTTTACCTGGGCCTAAACCCCCGTCCAAAGCGGCTCTATATTCAGTGGAAGCACTGGATGGGGCGCACGCCGACGGGAGGTGGGATCGGGGCGATCGGTGCATTCGACGTCACGAACCAGTACGATGGGAACGCAGGAAGGAAGTATTTGTTGCAGATGCGGGCGGTTCCAGGGCTCACGAGTGATGGGCGAACTGACATAGTGTGGGCTGGCCCCGCGCCGGTACATGTGCAGTACAACTTTGTAAACTTGTCTCCTAACCCGGGCAACAAGAGACTGAACATCGCTCCATTCGACCCAGAGGCCCATTACAATCAGGTGATTACATTTACGTCATATTTCCAGGCCGAAAGCGCACCCGGTGCGTCCGACGGGATCATCCGGATCTGGTACAACGGCGTTCTCGTGGCCGAACACCTTGGCCAGCCAGTCGGCGACGCGGCCATCGACCGCTTCAATATGTCGGACACGTTCCAATCCCCGATACAGGATCAAACCGAATATTTCTGGGACTTGGTCGTGTGGGCTCCTTGATCGAACAGGGTTCTTCCTCCCTTGCCTGGAGACTGCCCGCCAGTCGAGCGCTTCTCGCCGGGCCGTCAATCTGAGCGCCGCGGTCCCGGCTGCGCCGCCGTGCGGCCGCTAGCGGATCGTTGAGCACGCCCGGCAAGATGTCCCGACCACCTCGGCTCGGCCCTTTGGCGCGCGTCCGAGTGGCCTCCCGGATCCTGACAACGCGGATCAGGTTCAGCAAGGCCGCGGCAGAGACTTATTCTGCAGTAGCCATGCTTGGCGCAAAGGGGTGCCGAGTGTTCGCCCCGAGGTCTGCCGCCGCCCTGTACATGGCGGCGCACCGCAGCACGCGGATCCAGTCCCGTCAGGTGCGAATTGAAAGGCACCTCTTCGGACGAGGCCTAGTCACAGAGCCGATCATGCGTTCGTTGCTGACGGCGCCCCCGAGCGAGCAGCAGTATTGGGCCAGGCGGCTGATTACGCTCAAAGAGCCGACCGCACGCGCACGGGGCGTCCTCTGCATCGGATTCGATGTCTTCGGGCAACTCGCCGTGACGCACGACATGGCGGCTATTCTGCGCGACTATCATCTGGTTCTCGAACCAAGCTGGTCGGGCTACTGCGCTCCCGAATTACTCCAGTTCCTGGCCTATCCCGACCAAGCCGTTGTGGTGCAGACACCTGACAAGCTCGATTTTGCTTTCCTGCAACGATTGGACCGGAACCTTCTTCCAATCGAGATTGGAGCGAGCAACTGGGTAGACCATCGGGTCTTCCGCGACCTCGGTGAGGCAAAACGCTATGATTGCATCATGATCGCCCATTTTGGGGATCTGAAGCGCCACCAGGTCCTGTTTGATGCCATGCGCCGAATCGGCGACCCCAGTTTCCGCGCCTGTCTGGTCGGCGAGCCGTTTGGTGGCCGCACCCGGGCAGATCTGGAGCTCCTCGCCGCGTACTATGGTGTCCGGTCTTCGATCGATATCTTCGAGCGTGTGCCCCCGGAACAGGTCAACGCGCTGCTGAATGCCTCGAAAGTCAACGTCCTGCTGTCCGTCAAGGAAGGCGCGAATCGTGCGATCTTTGAGGGTCTATTCGCCAACGTTCCGGGGATTGTCCTTGCAGCCAACCGAGGAGTCAACAAGGACTATGTCAACGAGCACACCGGTTGCCTGATCGATGAACGGGACCTCGCCGAGACGCTATTGTGGTTTCGCGCCAATGCGGGGTCCATCAAGCCGCGTTCCTGGGCGATGGCCAACATCGCGCCGGAGGTCTCCACCAGGCGGTTGGAGGAGGTCTTGCGTGACCTGGCCGCGAGCCGTGGAGAGCCTTGGGAGGGCGGCTTGGTTGTCAAGGTAAACCGGCCGGAGTTCGAGTACTTCGACCGGACTCTAACGCCCATCGATCTTTCGAAGTACGAGCGCCATGACGGCCAGCATTCCCGAACGTGACGGCCGGACGGTGCGGGCGGCCGGCAGCGAGTACCGGTGGGCTAGTAGGGGCGAACCAGGCATACTGCTTGGGATAGTGATCCTTGCAGCCATCCTTCGAGCATGGCGGCTCGCTGACCTTCCCTGGGAATCGGACGAACTCTACACGCTCCGGGATGCGCGGGACTTGGGCGCTTATGCGACTGCAACCGGAGCCCCAGGCATCTGGGCACGCCCGCTCTACTATCTGCTCCAACGGGCGCTGCTGGAAGTACTCCCAGCAAGCCACTTGGGTCTACGATTGGTTCCGGCTCTCTTTGGCGTGGCCGGCGTCTGGGCAACCTGGTGGCTTGCAAGAACGGTCTTCGGGGGCCGCGCTGGACTGGTCGCTGGGCTGCTCGTCGCTCTGTCGCCATGGCATCTCTATGCCAGCCAGTTCGCTCGGTACTGGAGCCTGGTGTATCTCCTTTCAGCTCTTGGCCTTGGCGCCGTAATACGCGCGGTTGACCAAGACTCCAGGAAGGGCTACGTGCTTGCCGCAGTCATTCTCACTGTCGGAATTGTGACGCACCCCACTTTCGTGTTGCCCTTCGTAGGAGCGGCTGTTGCGACGTACCTGATTGGTCCGGATGGGGCTGTCCAAGTAAAGTTGCCGACGGCAAGGGCAATTCGGTTTCTCTGGGGCCCCGTCGCTGGAATCGCAATCGCGGGCGTCGTGACATTGGTTGCGCTTGGCCGCTCATCGGCGCTGCATAACGCGGCAACTCGCGAGTTCGCGGCCTCGCTCCGGCTCATACCAGCCATGCTGCAGTGGATGGGCCCTTCTGTCGCAGCGGCCCTGATTGGGGGTCTCGTCTGCCTTGCGTGGGTGGAGCCGGCCACCGGCCGACGGTGGGCTGGAATCGCAGCGCTTGGCCTTGCAGGCGCGTTCCTCCTGTTGTTCGGGGCTTCCTTTGGCACAGCGGTGTACTCTGACTACGGCATCGCCGGGCTTCCCCTTGTTTTCTGTTCGATTGGCGGAGCGGTTGAACTCCTAAGCCGGGCGTTACGCCGGTCAGCGCGCGGGCCCTTCGTTGCTGCGGCTGTCGGTGCCCTCGTTGTTGCCGGCTCACCGGAAACGATCTCTCACCTCTCCGATGGCTCGCGGTTCGATTACCGGCCTGCCTTTGCATTGATTCGGTCACTCGGGGCAGAGCACCCTGTGTACGGGCTGATCGATGAACAACGGGCCGCCTACGCGCCTGACCTACGGTACCGGTCCTTGGCTCAGGGCCGTCGGCTGCCGACCGAATCGGGATTCTGGTTGGTCACGTCGGTGCGCAGGTATGGACTCCGGGAAGGGACGGAACAGTTCCAGGCGTGGATCGACATCAATTGTCGGCGAGTGGGCCGATTTGAGCGGCCACGTCTTGACTACCGACTGTACCGTACCGAGCTCCACTGGTGCGGTGCCACCCCGGTCCCCGGTGCCGGAGGGCCGGGTCCCCGCTGACGGGCGTAGCCCACACAACTGACACGTCGCTCGCCTAGGAAGGGATTCCATGAACGCTCACCAAGCCCGCTTCCGACTGGCGCAGCTCATCGGCACTCGGCTGCCACCGGTGATAGCTCATCTGCCCGCCCTCGCGATCTACCCCTGGCGCACGGCCCGGCAGGACAAACGGACCGTCGACGCGAGGTCGGTCACGGGTTCCTCCCTGAGAGTCACTACTGCCAACGAATACGGACACCTCTTTGCCCTTCTCGGGTTCTATGAATGGAAGGTTCTCGCAGTCGCTACAGCGGTTTGCCGCGAGGGCGACACTGTCATTGAGATCGGCGCTAACATCGGAACGGAGACCGTCGGGTTTGCGGACATTGTCGGGCGGTTCGGCCGTGTGATCTGTTTTGAGCCCGCCCCTGTCAATCTGACGTCCCTGCAGAAGGCGTTCGCGGTCAACGGCCTCGACAACGTTTGTATCGTTCCGATGGCAGTTGCCGCGGCGAGTGGAACGAGGCGCTTCGTGCTGGTCGATTCCGACGACGGGAACACGGGACTTGGCCACCTCGACTACGGTGACGGGTTCAGGCCCGGCACGGTAGCGGATGTCTCTGCGGTGGCGCTGGACGCCTTTCTGGGCGACCGCGATGCCCGGCTCCTGATGATGGATGTCGAAGGGGGCGAGCCGGAGGTGCTGAGCGGAGGCGAACGGTGGATCAGCCGCAACCGCCCAGTCATCATCCTCGAGGCGCATCACCACCGGTCGGCGCTCCACCGGTGGCTCACCGCGCACGGGTACGAGGTTCACTCCATCGAGCGTCTGGGCCTGAAACCGCCCCGGACGGAGGATGACGTTGCACAGTACAACTGGCTTGCAATCCATCGAGCCGAATGTTCGCTTGCTGCTGCAGTTGATCGGCAGATTCGGAGGTGCGGCCTCTGCCCGCGTATTCTCGTCAGGCACCCGCTCGCCGTCGGAACGGAGCGGCGTTGACCGGACGCCACCCTTCAGTCGAGGAAGGCAGCAAAGCGTGTCTTCGCGAGCGCCGAGGCGATCTCATCGTAGTTCTCAATCCGGTCCCGCAGCGTTGCGGGGTTCTGCTTGAGGGTCCGCGCGGTAAGTGTGATATCGCTCCGCACGCCGACGAACTTGAGCACCCCGCGAAGCACGGCGGGGTTGGCTATGTCGTCGTAGTCGATCCTGAGGAAGTCTTGGGCCGTGATGCGGAGGATCGCAAGTACAGCGGCCTCGAAGGCCTGGCGCTTGCGAACGAACCTTCTCAGGTCATGGACGTCCACGGTCACCTTCGGGTTGCCGCCTTGCCTCGGCCGGCTACTGTGCTCGTGCTGGCTCCAAATCCGCGTCTGCGTCGCGATGATGGTCGAGGTGTAAGCCTGCAGCTGATTCCGGCGGGTGAGCACAATCTTGCGAACGCGCCGGCAGAGCAGGACCGATAGCAACACCAGATAGTTCTGGATCGGTCCAATTTTGAACCCAACCGCACTGTGGCCATCGGCAAAGCCGAGTACGCGGCTCAGAAAGGCAAATGGGTCGGCATCGCGCTCTGCGACCGTGCCGAAGGACAACGGTGTATCCTTGTACGACAAGGCGCGGTGGACGGCGTCGGGATTGAAGATCTCGTGGTGGCACAGAACATCAGGGTGGGAATCGAGCATCCCAGCCAGAAGATTTGACCCCGTTCGCGGCAGGAAGACGATCGCGAACACCCGGTGGCTGGACGGCGCATAGGACCGGACAGTGTGATACTGAAGAAGCCGAAACAGGTGTAGCGCGCGCATCGTTACCGTAGTGTGACCGCTTGCGACGTGGCATGGCCAGTCGCGGTGGCAAGGGCGCCGGCATACGCGCGCCGCAGATGGTGACCAATGACTGACCATGAGAATCGGGATTCGACGACGTGCCGCCCGGCGGTGGCAAGATCGGCGCGGAGCTGCGCGGTGGACCGCAGCCGCGCCACCTGTTGAGCGAATTGCTGAGGGGTTTCAGCTGGAAGGAAGTGAATGCCGGGTTCGAGACCGAGGCCCTCGACCGCCAGGGATGTCGCAACGACGGGCCTGCCCATTGCAAGCGCGTCCAAAACCTTGAGGCGGGTGCCGCCACCGTCTTGGATGGGGCAGAGATAGATCTGGGCGCCCGCAAAATATGGCCGCACGTCATCGACGAAGCCGGTCACGCAGATGCGTGGGTCGGTGGCGGCGGCCTTCCGGAGCGACGGGGGCGGCGATGGTCCGACCAGGGTAAGGCGGAGCTGTGGATCCTGGCGGACTAGAACTGGCCAGATGTCGCGCACTAGGTACGTGGCGGCCGCTGCGTTCGGATACCACCCCATGCTTCCGACGAAGAGGAGGTGACCCGGCGCCCCGTCGTGGTCGGCCGGCCGAAAGTACTCGGTATCAACTCCGTTCTCGACTACCGCGATCGCCGCATTGGGTGCGACCTCACGAAGCCGTTCGCCGTCGAGCGATGACACAACAAGATTCAGCGATGCCGCGGCCGCGCAGTCCTCCTCAGTCCGTCGCAGCTTTGCCGCGTCCCTGGCGAGATAAAGCCGGCGAAGGGAATGCGATTCAAGGGCGGCTCGGCGGGCGGTCAGCTGTGACTCGACGTTATGGTGGTTCAGTACGGTCACCGCGTTGATGCCAGCGGGCAGGTACTGCCAGAGGCCTAGGGTGTCAACATGGACGAGATCGACGCCGGCCCGGCTGCCGAGAAGTGCCTGGATGGCCGTATGCATCGCTGGCTGTCGAAGCCAGAGGACGTCGTATGGGCGCCGATCTCCGAAGGCGCGTAGCGCCAAACGGTACCAGGCAAGGCGCGAGCGGTCGGCCGGGATCGGAAAAACCGAAAGTGAGGCGACAACCCCGCGAAGGGATGCACAGGCCCGTTCGACGGCGTCAGGGGTTGGGAGCATCGCCCGCTGGTTCAGCGCAACGAGATGGACCTCGTGGTGGGCCGCAGCTTGGCGGAGCAGATGGTGGCTTCGTTGTACGTTTCCCCCCCGTGGCGGGTAGGGCACGAAATGTGATAGCCAGACGATTCGCATCTGGCTAGACCCGGTCGGGCAACGCCGCCATGGCCCGAGACACCCCCTGTGGCGGCCGCGTCCGCGCCGGCTGGCCCGCCGCTTGCCTGCTATCTTGCAGCGCTCGTAGCAAGTGCCGTTGCGCCGACTCGACCGGGGGTGGCACGTGTGTGGACTCGCTGGGATCTTCATTGCAGGCGGCGCGCCGCGCGAGAAGCTGGAGGAAATCGCGCGGACGATGGCACAGCGACAGGCGCATAGAGGTCCAGACGATGAAGGAATTTGGGTCGATGCCGGCGCCGGGGTCGCCTTCGGCTTCAGGCGGCTGGCAATCCTTGACCTCTCGACGGCAGGCCATCAGCCGATGCGGTCCGGGTCTGGCCGGTACATCGGCATGTTCAATGGCGAAGTCTACAACCACGCGGCCCTCCGGAAGGAGCTCAGTCAAGCAGGCCACCATTTTCGGGGCCATTCGGACACGGAGACGATCCTCGCGGCCTTCGAAGAATGGGGAATTCACGAAGCAATCGGCAGATTTGTGGGCATGTTTGCCATTGCCGTGTGGGACGTTCGCGAACGGCGGCTCACCCTCATCCGTGACCGGCTCGGGATCAAGCCGCTCTACGTGGCAAAGGCCGGGAACGCGGTCGCGTTTTCGTCGGAGCTGAAGGCGGTTGCCGCCATGCCGGGAATCGGGCGCCGTCTGGATCCATCCGCCGTCGCTGATTTCCTGCGGTACCTGTACGTACCGGCGCCACGAAGTATGCTCTCCGGGGTGAAGAAATTGCGCCCAGGCCACATCATGGAAGTGACGAATCCGTCGGCGCCGTTGCCGGCGGAGATCACGTACTGGTCGGTTCGGGCTGCAGCGGCTCGCGGGGTCGCACGTCCATTCGTTGGTGATGATCGGGAAGCGGTGGCGACGCTCGACCAGATGCTTCGTGAGGCCGTGTCGATTCGCATGATTGCAGACGTGCCGGTCGGTGCCTTGCTGTCGGGAGGGGTCGATTCGAGTACCGTCGTAGCCCTGATGAAGATGTCGTCGCCGAGGCCGGTCCGCACGTACACGGTGGGATTCGACGACGCACGGGCGTACGACGAAGCCGCTCACGCGGCGAGGGTGGCACGGGTAATCGGTACAGAGCACACGGAGCTCCGCATGGCTGGCCGGGATGCACTTGCCCTTATTCCGGACATGGCCCGCACGTTCGATGAACCAATTGCCGATCCTTCGCTGCTTCCGACGTACCTCATCTGTCGGCTGGCACGCCAGGGTGTCACAGTCGCCCTGACAGGAGATGGAGGGGACGAGGTGTTCGCGGGCTACAACCGCTATCTGTACGGTGCTCCTGCGATCAGCGCGCTCAGCTCGGTCCCATTCGTCCTTCGTGCGGCCATGGCGACGGCGTGTCGGCGGGTGGGATCCGAGGCTGCGCCGCTGCGGTCGGCGAGGGGGCGCATCGCCAAACTCGCACGGCTCCTGGCGGCCCGATCCGCTGGCGACATGTACCGGTCGCTTCACAGCGCATGGTTGCGGCCGCAGGATCTGGTGATGGGCGAGGCAGGAGAGCCTGGCCTGTTCGTGGATACCGTTTCGGGTGGCCAGCCGTTCGGCCTCATGGCCCGGATGCAGCTGGCTGACCAGGAGGTGTACCTGCCGGACGACCTTCTGGCGAAAGTGGACCGAGCTAGCATGGCCGTGTCGTTGGAGGCGCGGGTCCCGTTGCTGGATCATCGGATCGTCGAATTCAGCTGGCGATTGCCGTCTCGGCTGAAGAGGCGCGGCTTGCAGGGAAAATGGCTGCTGCGGCAGGTACTGTACCGGTACGTCCCGCGGGAGCTGGTCGAACGGCCGAAAATGGGCTTCACGGTGCCAATCGAATCGTGGCTAAGAGGTCCGCTATTCCAGTGGGCCAACGACCTCATCGGGTCTGGGGCGTTGCTGCGCGAGGGGCTCATTGACGAGCGCGCCGTCCGTGCGGCGTGGGCCGCCTTCCGGCGGGGTCGTGGGCCTTCCGGCCTCGCCATCTGGGCGCTTTGCCTGCTGCTTGATTGGTGGGAGAACGAGCGACCCTGACCGGCCGCTGCGCCCCGAGGGTCGGGAGTACGGGTAAAGCGACACAACCTGCCTGTTTGGTTCTCCGGCCGCGCTTCCCCGGCCTCGCCAGCCGGCTTGATGATGGGCACCATTCAGGACCTTGTCGCTCCTGGGCCGCCAACCGTCTCATCAGGCCGTCCTCGAGGACCCCTGGTGCGACGAACCACAAGCTCACCTACCAGGCCTGCGATCGCGAGCTGCAGCCCAGCGAGCAGGAGTACCACGCCGAGGAAGAACAAGGGTCGTGTGCCGATACTCTGGTCAAGCACCAGCCGGAGGTAGCTCATGTACCCGAGAAGAATGAAGCCGATCGCGCCCAAGAAGAGCCCGATGGTTCCGAAAAAGTGCATTGGGCGGGTTTCGTATCGTGTGAGAAGGACTACGGTCAGCAGGTCATAGGCCCCCTTGAAGAGTCGGGAGAATCCATACTTGCTTCGACCCCAAACCCGCGGTGCATGTTCCACCGGAATCTCGCGGACGCGGAACCCCCGGCTAGCCGCGAGTACCGGGATGAACCGGTGCATCTCTCCATAGAGGTCCAGTTCCTGGACCACCTCTGCCCGGTAGGCCTTGAACCCGCAGTTGAAATCGTGCAGATCGAGGCCTGAGGCCCTCCGGGTGACCCAATTGAAGAACTTGCTCGGCAGGGTCTTGCCCACGGGATCGTTCCGAAACTGTTTCCAACCCGAAACCATGTCGTACCCATCGAGGGCCTCGAGGAGCCTCGGGAGTTCCGACGGCCGATCCTGAAGATCGGCGTCGAGCGTCACCACGATATCGCCTCTGGCGGCGCCGAAACCCACGTTCAATGCCTCAGCCTTGCCGCGATTGTTCCGGAATCGCAGAACCCGAGTTCGCGAATCCGTCTGCGCCAGCCGATCGAGCACCGCCGCACTCCCGTCCCGCGATCCGTCGTCCACGAAGATGATCTCGTGCATGGAGGCCGCCTGCTCAAGCTGAGCTGACAACTCGGCATGGAGCTGCTCCAGGGTGCCGCACTCGTTATATACCGGCACAACGGCGGTGATCGTTGGGCGGGCAACCGGGACGCCGCCAGAGTGGCTAACGGTTTGTTTCATGGGTAGTTAGCATGATAGCAAGCGACGTCCAGTCGAGCAATTGACGTGCCATCTCTACCCGGGCCTGGTCGGCCCATCTGGGTCCCCTGGCACTCCGCTTGCTCACGAGATTGTCCCAGGGATAGGTTGATTCCAGGTTTCAAGGACCCCACTGTGCGATTCGGCCGAACAACCGCCGTGGCCGGCCAGTACGGGCTAAGCGTAGAGCCTCCGACTCGGCTCGACCTCCTCCAAGTCGCCGTGATGTTCATGGCCTTGGTAGCAGTATGGCGGGTTCAGGACCTCTTTCCGCCGCTGAACACCATCAAGGTCCAGTACCTCGCACCAGGCCTTGGGCTGCTGGTATTCCTGGCCGATGGCGACCCGAGACGGGCTGCCCGTCGACTATTAAGCCCGCTTGCCTACCGGCTCTTTGGAATCGGTGCCATGGTGGCGCTAAGCATTCCCACCAGTGTCTGGCCTGGGAAATCGTTCAACTTTCTCCTCAACGATCATGCGAAGACGCTGCTGCTCATGACGTTGATGGCTGCTAGCATTCGGTCCGCTGCCGACGTGACACGTTACGCAATCATGCACATCGGGGGTGCGGTCGTCTACTCTTATTTCATCAACACCAATTTCCAGGTGAAGGCTCGGACCGGCCGTCTTGGCGACTTGATCTACTACGACTCGAATGACCTCGCCCTGCTGCTCGTCTGCACGATCCCTCTTTGCGTGTTCTTCCTTCGGCCGGGGGCAAAAGCTCACCTGCGCGTCGCAGCGTCTGGCGTTCTCGGTTTGCTCGTCTTCACCCTGGTTAGGACTGGTTCACGCGGCGGCTTTCTTGGCTTCATCGCCTGCACGGTCTATCTGCTTTTCAATTTCTCGGCGCTCTCTAAGCGTGTTCGGCTGTATGCCGTGGGTAGCTTGGTGGCGTTTATCATGGTGTTCGGCGGCGAGCGCTACTGGGAGATGATGTCCACACTGCTCAACCCGAAGGACGATTACAACTGGAGCGGCGACGTCGGTCGGAAGCAGATCTGGAAACGGGGGGTCGGGTACATGCTGACCCATCCCCTTACCGGGGTGGGTGCCCGCGGATTCCCCCAGGCTGAAGGGATGATTTCCGGCATCTCTGAACGCCAGCAGTACGGGATCGGCTTGAAGTGGTCCGCCGCGCACAACTCCTTCGTGGAGGTCGGCGCCGAGCTGGGCGTCATCGGGCTGTTCCTCTTCGTGACGGCGATCTACCTCGCATGGAAGTACGTCCGAAGCGTTGGGAGCCCGGCCTTGCGAGCTCGCGCTGGGCCGCTGGGACCCATGGGCCACGCCCTCGGGGGAACGCTGATCGCCTACTGCGTGGCGGGGTTCTTCGTCTCGGCTGGCTATTCGGCGTTCCTCTACACCATCTTCGCCATGATCCTCGGCATGATGAAGATTCTGCCGCCCGGCAAGGACGGAGTGGTGACGGCCGAGGTACCGGCACCGGCCCCGACTCCCGTTGCGGGGTCCACCACGGCCGTACCGGTGTTGCGTCCCCTTGCTGCCCCCGCGCACGCCAGCCGACGCCGCACCCCCTCGCGGTACCCCGGTCCGGCCCCGATACCCCGCCGGCCGGCCGCCGGCTGAGGCACCCGACGCCTCTGCGTACCACTGCCAAACACGCCCTCGAGGGCCTGCTCGCGGGCGCCGGAGTCGCGGCCCTCGCCGGCCGCCGAGTTCGCGGCCACGTGCTGGTGCTTGCCTATCACAACATCGTGCCCGACGGCCTGCCCCCGAGCGGCGACCGATCTCTACACCTGCCCCTCGGGGTCTTCAGGCGCCAGCTTGATCTGGTGGTTCGGATTGCCAGCGTCGTGCCCGTCCGAGAGGCGCTTGCCCCACCGGCCGGCCGGCAGCCCCGAGTGGCAATCACCTTCGACGACGCCTACGCCGGCGCCGTCGAACTTGGCCTGCCAGAGCTGGCGCGGCGAGGACTTCCTGCCACCCTTTTCGTCGCCCCGGGCTGCCTCGGCACCGACGGCTTCTGGTGGGACCGGTTCGCTCCCGAGACCAGCTGGCCCTCCAACCAGCGGCACCACCTGCTCACCGCCCAAGGGGGCATCGACTCCAAGGTTCGCGCCTGGGCACTGGAAACGGGTTTGCCGGCCCGAGCCACCTCCGCCTGGCACCGCGTGGCTCCGGAGGACGAGATCCGTGCCCGGACCTACCCGGGACTTGTGATCGGCGCGCACTCCTGGAGCCACCCGAACCTGGCCGCTTTGGACCACGCCGGGCTCCACGAGGAGCTGTTGCGCCCGCTGGAATGGCTTCGGCAGCGCTTCGATAACGCCCTGCCCTGGCTCGCCTATCCGTACGGGATCGTCTCCCCTGTGGTGGCGGCAGCCGCCCAGCGTTCGGGATACGAGGCCGCCCTCCTGGTGACTGGGGGCTGGACGCCGCCGAACCCGGCCGACCGCTTCCTGCTGCCCCGCTGGAACGTGCCGGCCGGGATCTCCCTGGCCGGCTTCCGGCTCCGCCTCGCCGGGCTCTTCTGCCAATGAGACGGATCCGCGTGGTTCACGCCGTTACCGATCTCCTGTTCGGCGGCCTCCAGCGCCTCGTGGTCCAGATGGCGGAACGCCTCGACCCGGCCCGGTTCGAGACCCACGTCCTGGTCTACGGCCGGACCGGCCCCCTGGCGGATGGACTGGCCGGGCACGCCGCGCTCCACCGGGCGCCTCCCAACCAGCCCGCCTGGTCGCTGGCCTGGCCACGGGAGCTGGCGGCCCAGCTCCGGGCGCTCCAGCCCGACGTGGTCCACTCCCACAGCGGCGTCTGGCTCAAGACCGCTCGCGCCGCCCGGATGGCTGGCGTCCCCCTGGTGGTCCATACCGACCACGGCCGCGTGATTCCCGACCCCTGGCACGATCGCTGGCTCGACCGCGCAGGCTCCCGCTTCACCGACGTGGTGGTGGCCGTTTCCGAGCCGCTTGCCGAGCGCTTGCGCCGCCGCGTGGTGGCCTACCCCGACCGGGTCCGGGTTGTGATCAACGGAGTGGACACCGATACCCTCCGGCCCGGCGCCGCCCCCGGGCTCCGCGACCAGCTTGGCCTCGAGGCCAGCGACCTGGTGATCGGCAGCGTGGGACGCCTGGAACGGATCAAGGGCTTCGACGTGATGGTCGAGAGCCTGGCCTGCCTCGATCGCCTGGCTCCTGACCGGCGCGCGGTCCTGTTGCTGGTGGGCGACGGAAGCGAGCGCCCGGCCCTGGAGGCCCGGGTCCGCGAGCTGGGTCTCGCCGACCGGATCCGCTTCCTCGGCTGGCGCCAGGATCTGCCGCGGCTCCTCGCCACCTTCGACCTCTTCGCCCTGACCTCGCGGAGCGAAGGCACTTCGGTGAGTCTGCTGGAGGCCATGAGCGCGGCCGTCTGCCCGGTCGTGACCGACGTGGGCGGCAACGCAGACGTTCTGGGTCCTGACCTCCGGCACCGGCTGGCGCCCTCGGAAGATCCGGAAGCGATCGCTCGGGGGTGGCTGGCGGCGCTGGCTGACCCCGACGCCCGTACCCGCGACGCCGCCCGGGCGCGGGCCCGCGCGGTCGAGCACTTCAGCCTGCGCCGCATGGTGGCCGCCTACGCGGCGATCTACGAGGAGGGGCTGG
>CAZFSA010000006.1:53726-59916 GCA_964521535.1 uncultured Gemmatimonas sp. | reverse complement strand
TCGCCCGCGCCCTGGCCGCCGCCGTGGGCCGCGTGGCCGACACGCTCGCCCGCATCCCGGGGGCGCTCGACCGTACTCTCGGGGACGAGTTCCGGATCGTGCGGGGCCCCCATTCCTTCCCGGTGGGCGGGGTGTCGATCACGCCGGCCGATCTTCGCGGCTGCGAGTCGCTCTCGGACCTCAATCGGGTCTGCACCATGACGCTGCGAGCTTTCACTGCCGGCGCTCCGGACTCCGCGGGGCAACGCACGGTGGTTCTGGGCTCCCGCCTCCTGCGCCTGGTGGTGTTTACCGAGCCGATTCAGGTGTGGACGCTGCACAACTTCGGTCAATCGAGCGACCCGGCATCGCCGCATTACGCGGACCAGGCCCGGTTGACGAGCGAGCGGCGGCTGAAGTCGGTTTCCTTCGACCTCGACGACCTGATGCCCCGGGTGCGCTCGACGCTCCGTCTCGACGTTCACTGACCCGACTCCACTCCGGATCCGAGCCGGCCATGCCTCCAATCTCCCTGGTCCCGGTCGCCACCGGGCTCACGCTGGCGACGATCCTCATTCCTCCGATCGGGGCGCAGGCCCCGGCCACCTGGGACGTCACCCAGCCCCGCGGCCAGACCCGCACCATCGACTTCACCACATCCGAAGGAACCTGGATGTCGGTGGATCTTTCACCGGACGGGCGCTGGATCGTGTTCGACCTGCTGGGCCACATCTATCGCGTGCCGGCCGCGGGGGGAGCAGCGGAATCGCTCACCCAGGGCAGCGGCATCGCCGTCAACTACCATCCGCGGTACTCTCCCGACGGGCGGGAGATCGCGTTCATCTCGGATCGGAGCGGCCAGGACAATCTCTGGATCATGAACGCCGACGGGTCGGAGCCCCGGCCGGTTTTCCTGGACCTCGACTCCCGCGCGGCCGAGCCCGCCTGGATGCCCGACGGCCGCGCCATTCTGGTGACCCGCCGGATGAAGAGCCCCTCGGGCTTCTACCGGACCAACGACGAGATCTGGAGCTTTCCACGAGCGGGGGGGCCGGGCACGCTGATCGTGAAGCTCGGCCCCTCCGGCTCCTCGGTGCCGGCGCGGGCCGGCGTCTGGACCGGCCAGGACCGGGTGCAGTGGGCGGCGCCCACCCCGGACGGGCGAGCGGTCTACTTCCACAGCTCGCTCTTCTCCGGGGCCGATCGGCACTTGAAACGAATCGACCTGGCATCGGGTGCCATTGACGATGTCACTCCCTCGAGCAGCGGATACCTCGCCTGCTGCGGCCGGCCCGCCTACCCGCTCCGCCTTGGGGAGGTGGCACCCGCGGTCTCGCCCGACGGGCGCTGGCTCGCTTTCGCCCGCAAGATCCCGGGCGCGCGCACCAGCGTGGAGGGCCAACCGTATGTTGGGCGGACCGCCCTCTGGGTCCGGGATCTCGAGACCGGCGCCGAGCGGGCCGTGATGGACCCGATCACCAGCGACGCCATGGACCTGCACCCGGCGTGGGACCATCGCGTCCTGCCGGGCTACGCCTGGGCCCGCGACGGGAAGTCGATCGTCCTGAGCCAGGGGGGGCGGATCCGCCGGGTCTGGGTCGAGTCCGGAGAGGTGGAAACCATCCCGTTCACCGCGCGGGTGCACCGGATCATCTCCGGAATGGCCCGAAGCCGGGTCGCGGTCGACGACGCGACCTTCGAGGCCCGTTCGATTCGCTGGGCCAGTGCCTCACCGGACGGGCGGCGGCTCGTGTTCGAGGCGGTGGGCCGGCTCTGGCTTCGCGACCTCCCCCGGGGCACGCCCCGCCTCCTGACCGACGCCCCCGGTGACGCCTTCCAGCAGATGCCGGCCTGGTCGCCCGACGGTCGCTCGCTGGCCTTCACCACCTGGAGCGATTCCACCGGCGGGCACCTCTGGCGGGTCGGCGCTGATGGACGCGGGGCGGTGCAGTTGACCACGATCGGCTCGCGGTACCTGTACCCCTGGTGGAGCGCGGACGGGCGCGACCTGCTGGTGAATCGCTGGGATCCCGCGCTCACCTACATGCCGACGTCTCCTGGCTGGCAGGTGATCCGGGTCCCGGCCGGTGGCGGCGAACCCCGGCTGGAGCGGCGGGCCGGGCCTCCGGTGCGAGGCGCGGCGAATCTGGAGGGTTGGGCCTACCGGCTCCAGGCCGGCCGCCTGGTGGCAACCCGGGTGACGGGCCGCGACCCCTGGACTCATCCGGCCATCGCCGGCGCACCGGTTCACGTGGTGCCGTCTCCTGACGGGGCCGCGCTGGCGCTGGTATACCAGCATGACGTGTACCTGGCACGTACGCCCGGCCGAACCCGGGGAGCCGACTCGCTCAGCATCGACCTGGAAGGTCTGGTTCGGCTCTCGCAGGAAGGAGGTCGGGATCCCCACTGGCGATCGTCCGGCGCCCTGGCCTTCACGAGCGCCGACGGCTACGTGACCTACCAGGTCGCCAGCGGCCGGGCCGATACCATCCCGGTCGGGCTCACGGTGCCGCGCGACGTCGCCCGGGGCAGCCTGGCACTCACCGGGGCGGCCGTCGTGGCGGAGGATCCAGCCGGCCGTCAGGGATCGCGCTTCCGGCTGATCGATCGCGGCACCGTGGTGGTCCGGAGCGGCCGGATCGCCTGCGTGGGGGAGTGCGACACCCGTGGCGTGGACCGGGTACTGGACCTGTCCGGCCGGACCATCATCCCCGGGATGGTGGATGTCCACGCCCATCACCTGGTCGAGGACGGCGGCGGGCCGATTGCCCAGCACCGCCATTCCTCGGCCCGCTACCTGGCCTGGGGAGTCACCACGGTTCACGATCCGGCGGCCGACCTGGATCAGAGCTTCGCGATCGGCGAGCTGATCGAAGCCGGCCGGCTGATCGGGCCACGAACCTTCTCCACCGGGGTGCCACTTACCTGCAGCGATTTCGACGACCTCCGGGAGATCGCCACCCGGGCCGACGCCCGGGAGCAGGTGGCCCGGGCCGCCCGGCTGGGCGCCATCTCCATCAAGGATTACAAGCAGTGCACCCGGATTCAGCGCCAGATGCTCCAGGACGTGGGGCGCGAGCTGGGGCTCACCGTCACCTCCGAGGGCTCCGACCCGATCTACCTGCTGGGCCTGGTGATGGACGGCGCCGCCGGGTGGGAGCATCCGATCCAGTACCATCCGATCTACTCGGACATGGCGCGCTTCTTCGGCCAGGCGGGCGTTCACTACTCGGCCCAGTTGATCCTGTCGGACTACCCGCACGGGAACGCGCTGGAATACTGGTTCAGCCAGGAGGACCTCTGGCGGAACCGGAAGGTGATGGCCTGGAGCCCCTGGCAGGAAACGGCCACCCGCCGAACCCTGATCGGCAAGCCGCTGGAGGAGTACATCTTGCCGATCCTGGCCCAGGGCGCCGCCGCAATCAAGAAGGCCGGAGGTTTCCTGCCCACGGGCGCCCACGGTGAGCAGGATGGGCTCGGAACCCATTGGGAGCTGTGGAGCTACGGCCTGGCCCTGCCCCCCCTGGTGGCGCTCGAGACTGCGACCTGGGACGGAGCCCATTTCCTTGGCCTGGAGCGGGAGATCGGGTCGATCGCGCCCGGCAAGCTGGCCGACCTGGTGGTGCTCAACAGCAACCCAATGGACAACCTCCGTCATACGGCCGACATCGCGATGGTGATGAAGGGCGGGCGACTCTACGACGCGGAGTCGCTGGACCAGCTGTGGCCCGAGGCGCGGCCCTACGGCCCGCGACCCTGGCTGAGCGAGCCGATGCTGCGCGACGACGTGCGGGACGACGCCTACCATGATCGACGCCAACCGGCGCCGGGACGGGACCGTTAGGATCCTGCGGCTATCTTTCCGGGCAGTCGCGTTCGGAGGCGTCGCATGCCGGTTGATCTTCTCGCCATCGCCGCCCATCGGGACGATGTCGAACTGACCTGCGCCGGAACCCTGATCCGGGCCGTCGACCGGGGCTACCGCACGGGAATCCTGGACCTTACCGCGGGGGAGACCGGCACCCGGGGCAGCGCCGCGCTTCGCGCCGAGGAGGCGGAGCGGGCCCGGGTGGTGATGGGCGTCGCGGAGCGGCGGAATGCGGGCCTGCCTGACGCAGCCCTCCGGAACGATGAGACCAGCCGGCGGGTGGTGGTGGAGGCGATCCGTCACTTCGCGCCCCGGGTGGTGATCCTTCCCTTCCCGGTCGGCCGCCACCCCGACCACCGGATCGCCGCGGAGCTGGGCCGTGACGCCTGCTTTCTGGCAGGGCTGGCCCGCTACCCCGCCGACGGCGCGCCGCACCGGCCGGTCAAGATTCTCCACGCGCTCGCCTACCGGGAAGACCCGGTCAAGCCGACCTTCGTGGTCGATATTTCTGACCAGTTCGCCAGGAAGCTGGCCGCGGTCCGCTGCTACGCCAGCCAGTTCGACGGCGCGACCAGCGCCGGCGAGATCTTCCCGACCGGACAGGACCTCTACAGTCTGATCGAGACCCAGAACGCCCACTACGGCTCCCTGATCCGGGTTCGCTACGGCGAGCCCTTCTTCACCCACGAGACCATGGCGGTGGACGACGTGCTGACCCTGGGCGTCCTGAGCATGTAGGCGCTACCTGCTGGACCGCTCCGGCTCCCGCCCATAGATTCGGCCGTCCCCCCAACACGCCTTCAGCCCGCCTCGTCCCCGATTGGTGCTCGCATGTTGCGTCCCGAGGTGACCGCCGCCCTGCAGGACGTGTCGCTCGCGCTGCCCTGGGAGCTGGTCGAGCGCTTCGCCCGCCTTCCCCGCGAGCACCCCGACCAGGTCCGCCTCGCGGCGCAGGAGATCGTCGACCGGCTGGAGCGAGTCGGAGTGCCGGTGACGGTGGCTGCGCCGCCGCTATTCCTGAGCCTCCCCGGGCCCGCCCGGGTGACCTGTGGCGCCGCCGGCTACCGCGCCAAGCCAATGGCCATGAGCCGGCCGGTGAGCGGACTGGCTGCGCCGATGATCTACCTTCCCAACCTGCATGACCCGGAGTTGGAGGAGCTGTTCGACCGGCCCGGCGCAAGCGCCCGGGACCGCGAGGTCCGGGGCCGGATCGTGGTGACCGAGGGCTTCGGGATGCCGGGGAAGGTGGCGCACTACGAGTCGCTGGGGGCGGCCGCCCTGATCGCCGTCAATCCGGGAGAGCTGCCCCACTGGGGCATCTGCACCACCATCTGGGGCACGCCCGACCTGACCGACCTTGCCCGCCAGCCGGGAATTCCGGTGGTGGCGGTGAACCGCCCTGATGGCCAGGCCCTGATCGCGGCGGCCGGCCGCAACGAGGTGGCGAGCATCACGGCCGAGCTGGAGCAGGGGTGGTTCGATTCGCCGGTGCCGATCGTGCGGATCCCCGGCACCGAGGAACCGGAGGCTTTCGTGCTGCTCCACGGCCACTACGACGCCTGGGACGTCGGGGTGGGCGACAACGCCGTGGGGAATGCGGCCCTGCTCGAGATCGCCCGTGTGCTCTGGCAGCACCGGGAGGCGCTCCGGCGCAGCGTGTGGATCGCCTGGTGGCCTGGCCACTCGACGGGCCGGTACGCGGGCAGCACCTGGTTCGCCGACCAGTTCGCCACGGAGCTGGACGAGTCCTGCATCGCGCAGGTCAATTGCGACTCGCCCGGCTGCCGGTGGGCGACGGAGTACCTCGATGTGGCCTGGATGCCGGAGACCGAGGATCTCGCGAAGCGGGTGATCAGGCACCTCACCGGCAAGGAGGCCCAGGGGGTCCGGCCCTTTCAGGCCGGGGATTATTCCTTCAACAACATCGGCATCTCGAGCTTCTTCATGCTCCTGTCCACGATGAGCCCGGAGGCCAGGGCGGCCCGGGGCTACTACGGGGTGGGCGGGTGCGGCGGCAACATCGCCTGGCACACCGAGGAAGACACCCTGGAGATCGCCGATCGGGAGGTCCTTCGCACCGACATCGGGATCTACCTCGCCGCCGTCATGGAGGTGGCGAACGCGACGATCGCGCCGTTCGACTTCACCGCGACCCTCGACGACTTCGACCGTACGCTCGAGGCGTACCACGCGGCCGCGGGGGGCCGCTTTTCCTTCGACGCCGCCCGCCGGGAGGTGGAGGCCCTTCGAGGCCCGCTTGCCCGCCTGGCCGAGCGGGCCGCCCGCCTGGCGGCCCGCTCGGCCAGCGACCCCGAGGTCCGGCGACTGAACCACGCGCTTCGG
>CAZFSA010000006.1:0-53591 GCA_964521535.1 uncultured Gemmatimonas sp. | reverse complement strand
CCGATCGCCTCGGCTTCGCGGTCGCGCACCTGATGCGGGGACAGAACCGGCTCGTCGCCGCCCTGCGCGAGGCCCGCCGCGAGGTGGAGGCCGCCCTCGGGTGAGCTGGCGACCCGCGTCCGCCCTGGCGCTGGCGCTCGCGGCCTGCCGGCCGGCACCGGTCCCGACCGACACCTTGCGACTCGCGATCATCAACGATCCGATCCTCAATCCGGTGCTAGCGCCGGATCTCGGGTCCATCATGGTCAACAAGGTTCTCTTCCCCGGACTGGTCCGGCCCAACGACTCCCTCGAGCCGGAGCCCGACCTGGCCGAACGGTGGGAGATCTCGCCCGACGGCCGCACCTACCTGTTCCACCTGCGACCGGGACTGCGATGGCACGACGGGCACCCGCTCACCGCCCAGGACGTCGTCTTCACCTTCGGCCAGGTGCAGGACTCTGCCAGCGGCACGCTCCTCTGGTCGGACTTTTCGGCCCTCGACTCCGTCGTCGCGATCGACTCGCTGACCGTCCGTTTCACGCTCCGCGCGCCGTTCGCTCCCCTGCTCACCCTGCTCGGTCACAATGCCGGCATCATTCCCGAGCATGTCTTTGCCGGACGGAAGCTCCGGGACGCGGTGGAATTCAATCGCTCGCGGCCCGTGGGGTCCGGTCCGTACCGGATCGCCGAGGCGGTACCGGGAAGCCACCTGACCCTCGAGGCCAACCCGAGCTATCATGGGCCGCGTCCGGCCATCGCCCGACTGGTGTTTCGGATCGTACCCGACCTGGTCAGCCAGGTCGCGCAGTTTCGCGCCCGGGAACTGGACCTGATCGTGGTCGAGCCGGCAAACCTGGCGGCGGTCGAGGGGCGGGACGGCGTCGCGGTGGACTTGATCGAGGTGCCGCAGCACTACTTCGTCGGCTTCAACCAGCATCTCCCGATGTTCCGGCCGGCCGAGGTGCGGCGGGCGCTCACCCTGGCGGTGAACCGCCAGGCGATCATCGAGGGAGTGCTCCGCGGCCACGGCGACTATCCGCGAGGCACCATTCCGGCGGCGCTCCGGAGGTTCTACGCCTCCGAACTGCCACCCGTGCCGTATGACACCGGCCTGGCACTGAGCCTGTTGCGCCGGGCCGGCTGGTCCCGCGATGCCGGGGGGCCGCTTCGCGACCAGGCGGGTGAGCCATTCGGCTTCACCCTCCTGGTCGACAAGGGCAACCCAACCCGGGAGCAGACCGCCATCGCCGTCGCCCACGACCTGCGAGCGATCGGCATCGACGTACGGATCCAGACCCTCGAGTTCTCGTCGCTGGTCCGTGACCGGATCCTCCCCCACCGCTACGAGGCGGTTCTGATCTGGTGGAATACACCCCTCGATCCCGACCAGTACTCCTACTACGGCGCCGGTCAGGCGAACAACGACATCGGCTATGCCAACCCGGCGGCGGACAGCCTCCTGCTCGCCGGCCGGCACGCCACCGACCCCGGCATCCGGGCGAAGGCCTACCTGGAACTCCAGCGGCTTGAAGTCGACGACCCGCCAGTCCTGGTGCTCTACTATCCCCGCGAGATCCGGGTCCGGCGAACCACCCTCGCAGGGCTCCCGGCCCTCGGGATCCGCGACGCGCTCCGGCACGTGGAGCGGTTCCACTTCACGGCTCCCTGACCAGTGGCTGGCTTTGTGGTTCGGCGGCTGGGACACGCGGCTCTGGTCCTGTGGCTGGTCACGACCGTGACCTTCGTCCTGGTGCGCGCGGCCCCGGGCGGCCCCGCCGTCCTCGCCGACCCCAAGCTCTCGGCCGTGGAGCGACGCGCGATCGAGCGTGACCTCGGGCTGGATCAGCCCCTGGCAGTCCAGTACGCGCGATGGCACGCCAGCCTGCTCCGGGGCGACCTGGGACGGAGCTTCCTCTACCAGACGCCAACCCTGTCCACGGTAGGGACCCGTCTCCCCAACACCCTGCTGCTCGCCGCATCGGCGTTGCTGCTCAGCCTCCTGATCGCGCTCCCTGTGGGGACGGCCCTGGGGTTGCGGCCGGGTGGCTGGCTCGATCGCTGGGTGGAGACGCTCAACTTCGTCGCCCTCGCCACCCCGCCATTCTGGATCGGCATCCTCGCCATCCTGGGATTCGCCGTCTGGGCAGGGCTGCTTCCGGCCGGCGGCATGAGTACCCCCGGCGCCGACCCGACCCTGGGCGACCGGGTCCGCCACCTGGTGCTCCCGGCTGCGGTGCTGGCCCTTCCCCTGTCGGCGGAACTCATCCGGTACACCCGCTCGGCGGTACTCGTCGCCCTTGAGGGCAGCCACCTGGCCCCGGCACTGGCCCGCGGGCTGTCTCGATGGGCCACGATGGCCCGCCACGTGCTCCGCAACGCCCTGCTGCCGGTGATTACCGTGCTCGGGCTCCAGCTTCCGCTGCTGGTGGGGGGCGCGGCCGTGACCGAGACGGTGTTCGCGTGGCCGGGCATGGGCCGCCTCGGGGTGGAAGCCGCCCTGGGCCGCGACTACCCCCTGATCATGACCATCACCCTCACCGTGGCGACAGCGGTGGTCGTCGCCAATCTGATTGTCGACGTCCTTCTGGCCTGGGCCGATCCCCGAATCCGCCTGTCATGAGCCCCCGCCGCACCTTCCCGTTCGCCGCGCTGGCGCTGGGACTGATCGCGGGGTTTGCGATCCTCGGCCCGGTCGGCTATCGGGTCGATCCCGACGCGCTCGACCTGGCCCGGATCGCAGCGCCCGCGAGCCCCGGTCACCCGCTGGGCACCGACGAGAGCGGCCGGGACGTGCTCGCCCGGCTGATGTACGGCGGACGCGTCTCGCTCGGCGTTGGCCTGGCGGCCGGCGTAATGGCGCTGGTGGTGGGGGTCGCGATCGGCGCGCTCGCTGCCGCGCGATCCCGGTGGATCGAACCCCTTGCCAGCCGGCTGATCGACGCGGCGCTGGCGATCCCGGTGTTCTTCCTCCTGCTCGCCATCGTGGCCCTGTTCGGGAGTCGCCCGGCCACGCTGGTGCTCGCGATTGGTGCCACGGCCTGGATGGGAATCGCCCGGCTGGTTCGCGCCGAAGCCGCAAGCCTGGCCAGCCGCGACTGGGTCGTTGCCGCCCGCGCGCTTGGAGCCGGTCGTCGGGCCACCTTTCGTCGCCACCTCCTCCCGCATCTCGCCCCCACGCTGTCGGTGGGGGCGGCGATCGGGGTGGCCCAGGCCCTCCTCACCGAGTCGGCCCTCTCCTTCCTGGGCCTCGGCATCCAACCCCCGCGCGCCAGCTGGGGCACCATGCTGGCTGCCGCCCAGCTCAACCTCGCGACCGCACCGAGGTTGGCCATCTATCCGGGGCTGCTCATTGTTGCCACCGCCCTGGCCTGCAACCGGATTGCCGAGCGCTGGCGAACCCCTGGGACAACCCGGCCGATGGGGGCCTGACGGCTCCGGGACCACGGCCTCGCCAATCGGGGTATGTCGTTGTATAATCGAGGCTTATGAAGCCCGCCGTGTACCTCGATCATGCCGCAACGACGCCGGTTCGCCCCGAAGTGCGCGAGGCGATGCTGCCGTTTCTCGGCGACGTGTTCGGCAACCCCTCCAGCAGTCACCGGTTCGGGCGGGCGGCCCGCGGTGGTCTGGAACAGGCCCGCAGAGAGGTCGCGTCGGCGGTCGGTGCCGAGCCCGGTCAGGTGGTGTTCACCTCGGGGGGTACGGAAGCCGACAACCTTGCCCTTGTCGGAGCGGCCCTCGCTGCCCGGCGCCAGGGCAGGCCGATGCGGGTCGTTACCACCGCCACCGAGCACAAGGCGGTACTCGCCGCGGCACACGCGGTTGTCCGGCTGGGCGGAGAAGAGGTCATTCTGCCGGTGGGTCCCGACGGGCTGGTGGACCGGGACCGTCTGGCGGAGGAGATCGCCCGCGGTCCGGCGTTGGTCTCGGTGATGTGGGTCAACAACGAGACCGGCGTGCTCCAACCGGTCGACCAGATCGCGCGCGACTGCGAGGAGGCCGGCGTCCTCTTCCATTCCGACGCGGTCCAGGCCTTCGGGAAGCTCCCGATTTCCCTGACGGAGACCCCCTGCCGATTGCTTACCCTCTCCGGACACAAGATCGGCGCCCCCAAGGGCATCGGTGCGCTGGTGGTGCGCGACCGGAGCGCCGTGGACGCGATCATCCACGGCGGCGGACAGCAGTACGGGATCCGGCCGGGGACCGAGAACGTGGTCGGAGCCGTGGCGCTGGGCCGGGCCGCGTTGCTGGCGGCCCGCGAGGTCGCGGACACCGCGGCCCGGTTGGAACGGCTGCGCGACCGGCTGGCGGCCGGGCTGCGCACCGCGGTGCCCGACCTGGTCATCGGGGGCAACGCCGCGCCGCGAGCCCCACATGTGCTCAACGTCGCGGTACCCGGGGCCGACGGCGAGGCGCTGTTGATGCACCTCGACCTCGCGGGGGTGGCGGCGTCCGGCGGCTCGGCCTGCTCGACCGGATCGGTGGAGCCGTCCCACGTGCTGCTCGCGATGGGCATGCCGCGAACGCTGGCGCTGGGAGCGGTGCGCTTCAGCCTGGGGCACGGCTCCACCGAGGAGGACGTGGACCGGGTGATCGCCGTGTTCCCCGGCGTGGTGGCCAAGGTCCGGGAGCTCGCGACGGTGCTTGGCCGTGCCTGAGAGAATCCTGGTCGCGATGTCGGGCGGGGTGGACAGCTCGGTGGCCGCAGCTCGTCTGGTGGAGCAGGGGCACGAGGTCATCGGCGCCACGATGCGACTCTTCTGCCACGGCGACGCCGTCCCCGACCGGCCCTGCTGTTCCCTCGAGTCGGTGCAGGACGCCCGCGACGTCGCCCACGCCCTCGGCATTCCGCACTACGTGCTCAACCTCGAGGATCGCTTTGGCCGCGATGTGGTGGCCGACTTCGTGGCGGAGTATTCCCGGGGCCGGACCCCGATTCCCTGTGTCCGGTGCAACTCGTTCACCAAGTTTCGCGACCTCCTGGCCCACGCCGACGCGCTCGGCTGCGACGCCATCGCCACCGGGCACTACGTGGTCGCCCGGGACGGGGCGCTCTACCGGGCCCGGGACCGCGCCAAGGACCAGGCCTACTTCCTCTGGGGCATCCCCAGGGAGGCCGTCTTGCGCCTGCGAACCCCGGTGGGCGAGCTGACCAAGGGGGAGACCCGGTCCCTGGCCCGGCGTCTCGGGCTCGGCACGGCCGACAAGCCGGAGTCGGTCGAGATCTGCTTCGTGCCGGACGATGACTACGCCGCGGTGCTCGAGCGCCACCTTCCCGCCGACGCCCCGGCGCTTTCCCCCGGGCCGGTGGTGACGGCGGCAGGGGCCGTGATCGGTCATCACGAGGGATTCGCCCGCTACACCGTGGGCCAGCGACGCCGGCTGCCGGGTGGGGCGCGTGAGCCGCTCTACGTTCTCGGCATCCGCCCGGAGCAGCGGGCCGTAGTCGTGGGGACGCGCGCCGAGCTCGATGGCTGGAGGGTGACGCTGGAGCAGGTCAACTGGCTGGCGACCCCGCTTACGGTTGGCGACCCCTGCCTGGTGCAGGTGCGGCACCGGAGCCAGCCCGTCCCGGCGCGCCTGGTGGCCGCGGGCCCGGATCGGCTCGAGCTGGCGCTGGAGAAGCCGGCGCGGGCGATCGCCCCCGGGCAATCGGGCGTGCTGTATTCCGATCGGGACCAGCTGCTGGGCGGAGGGGTGATTCAGTGACCGCCGTGCTGCGCCTGGCGCTGTGCGCGCTGGCGGCGCTTTCCGCCGCGCCGGCCCTGGCCCAGAACCGACGCCCGATCTCGATCGACGATTTTCTGCGACTCGCCGCGGTGAGTGACCCCCAGCTCTCCCCGGACGGGCAGATGGTGGCCTTCACGGTCACCGTGCCGTCGCTCCAGGAGAACCGCAATACCAGCCGGATCTGGCTGCACAGTCTGGCCTCGGGCACGACCCGCCAGCTCACCAGCGGCGCCGGATCGGACCAGTCGCCGCGGTGGGCCAGCGACGGTCGCACCCTGGCCTTCCTCTCGACCCGCAGCGGCACGTCGCAGGTCTGGCGGATCCGGATCGATGGTGGCGAGCCGATCCGGATGACCGGGATGGACAGCGGCGTCTCGCAATTCTTCTGGTCCCCGGACACCACCGCCTTGTTCGTGGTGTCGGACGTGAAGTGGCCCCCGACCCAGGAGATCGATCGCCGGCACGGCGAGTTCCCGACGGGGGCCCTGCTGATCGACGGGCTGCTGTACCGGCACTGGAACGAATGGCGCGCCGGGCGGCGCCAGCATCTCTTCCGGGTGGACCTGCGGGACGGGGCCGTGACCGACCTTACCCCGTTCGATCGGGACGTCCCGACCCTCGCCCTGGGCGGCGCCGACATCGCGATTTCGCCGCTCGGTACCGAACTGGCGATCGTCTTCAACCCCGATTCCGTGGTGGCGACCTCCACCAACAACGACATCCACCTGGTGGGGCCCGACGGGACCGGTCTGGTCGCCATGACCACGAGCCCCGGCAACGACCACAGCCCCCGATACTCGCCCAACGCCCGCTGGCTCGCCTACCTCGCCATGGAGACGCCCGGCTTCGAGGCGGACCGCCAGCGGCTGATGCTCTACGATCGAGCCACCGGCGACCGGCGGGAGCTGGCACCCGACTGGGACCGGAGCGTGTCAGCGTTCGTCTGGGCCCCGGATTCCCGCTCGGTGGTCGCGGTGGTCGAGGAGCGGGGCGCGCAGAACCTGTACCGGGTCGCGGTGCCCGAGGGGACCCGCTCGGCGCTGGTCCGGGGAGGCGTCAGTTCGGCGCCCCAGATCAGCCCCCGGGGCGACGCCCTGGTGTTCGTCCATCAGACGGCGCTCCAGCCTCCCGAACTCGTCCTCCTCCAGCTCGACGGCCGAAGCAGTCCGGTCCAGCTCACCAGCCTCAATCGCGAGGCCCTGGCGGCGCTCGACCTCCGACCGCTGGAGGGTTTCGCCTTCGTCGGGGCCGCGGGCGACAGCGTGCACGGCTGGCTGATGAAGCCGCCCGGCTTCGACCCGGCGCGGCGTTATCCGCTCGTCTACCTGATTCACGGGGGCCCGCAGAGCGCCTGGCTGGACGCCTGGCATCCCCGATGGAACTTCGCGCTCTTCGCGAGCCGCGGGTACCTGGTGGCCGGGGTCAACTTCCACGGCTCGACCGGCTACGGCCAGGCGTTCACCAACAGCATCTCCCGCAACTGGGGCGGCCTTCCCTACCAGGACCTGATGCTTGGCCTCGACCACCTGGTATCCCTGCCGTTCGTCGACCGGGACCGGCTGGGCGCGGCCGGCGCGTCGTACGGGGGATACATGATTTTCTGGCTGGCCGGGCAGACCGATCGGTTTCGGACCCTGGTGGCGCACAGCGGGACCTTCAACACCGCCAGCATGGTGGGCACGACCGAAGAACTCTGGTTCCCCCACTACGAGTTCGGCGGACCCAGCACCTCGCCGGAGGCCCAGACCCTGATCGAGCGCTGGTCGCCAGCCCGGAACGCCGGCCGGTGGAAGACGCCGATGCTGGTGGTGCACGGCCAGCAGGACTATCGGGTGGACGTGTCCGAGGCGTTTCAGGCGTTCACCACGCTCCAGCTTCGGGGGATCCCGTCGCGGTTCCTGTACTTCCCGGACGAAGGGCACTTCGTCCTCAAGCCCCGCAACCGTCGGCTCTGGTGGGGCGTGGTGCTCGACTGGCTCGACGCCTCCCTCCGCCCGGCCGCGCCGTGACCCAACCCCTCCCCTCCGCAACGGAGGACCGGCGCGACTCCCCCGCCCCGAGCGGCGACCTCCGTCATCCGGCCCTCTACATCAACCGCGAGCTGTCCTGGCTGGAGTTCAACCGGCGGGTGCTGCACGAGGCGCAGGACGCCCGGACCCCGCTGCTGGAACGACTGAAGTTCCTCGGGATCTTCTCCTCGAACCTCGACGAGTTCTTCCAGGTCCGGGTCGCCGGCCTTCGCAAGCAGGTCGAGGCCCGGTTCCAGGAGCCGACCGCCGACGGCCTGACCCCCGCCGAGCAGCTCGCCGCGATTGCGAGCGCGGTCCGCGAGCTCCAGGCCGACCACGACCGATGCCTCACCCTCGACGTGCTTCCGGCGCTGGCCCGTTCCGGGGTGGAGATTCTGACCCGGTGGGAGTCGCTGTCCGGGGCCGATCGCGCGTTCGTGGGGCGCTACTTCACCGATCACGTCTTCCCGGTGTTGACCCCGCTGGCGGTCGACCCAGCGCACCCGTTCCCGTACATCTCCAATCTGAGCATTTCGCTGGCCGTGGTGCTGCGGGGCTGGGACGGGGACGAGCGGTTCGCTCGCGTCAAGGTCCCCAAGATCCTGCCCCGGTGGGTGGGGCTGCCCGGGGGACACCGCTACGTTCCGCTCGAGCTGGTGGTGGCCAACCATCTCGATTCCCTCTTCCCCGGAATCGAGATTCTCGGCGCCTACGCCTTTCGAATCACCCGCAACACCGACCTGGAGATCGACCCCGAAGAGGCCGAGGACCTGTTGTCCCTGATTCAGGAGGAGGTGCGCAACCGGCGGTATGCCGAGGTCGTCCGGCTGGAGCTGCACCCGAGCACCCCGAGTTCCCTCCGCGAGCTGATCCTGGCCGAACTCAATGCCGACCAGGAGACGATGGGTCTGGCCCTGGCCGCGGAGGACATCTACGAGGTCGCGGGGCTGCTCGACGCCGGCGACCTCCTGCAGCTGGCCTCGATCGAGGTCCCGGAGCTGCGCGATCCGCCCTTCACCCCGGTGACGCAGCCCCGCCTCCAGACCGGCCGTAATCTCTTCGATGTGATCCGGGAAGGTGACGTGCTGCTGCACCATCCCTACGACAGCTTCACCACCTCGGTGGAACGCTTCATCCAGTTGGCGACCGAGGACCCCGACGTGCTCGCCATCAAGATGACCCTGTACCGCACCGGCGGCGATTCACACATCGCCCGGATGCTGACGTCCGCCGCGGAACGGGGCAAGCAGGTTGCCGTCCTGATCGAGCTCCAGGCGCGGTTCGACGAGGAGAACAACATCCGCTGGGCGCAGCGGTTCGAGGACGTGGGCGTCCATGTGAGCTACGGCGTGAGCGGGCTGAAGACCCACGCCAAGGTGATCCTGGTGGTCCGGCGCGAAGGCGACGCAATCCGCCGGTACGTGCACATCGGAACCGGCAATTACCAGCCCAAGACCGCCCGCCTCTACACCGATTTCGGGCTGCTGTCCACCGATCCGGATCTGGGCGCCGACCTGTCGGACCTGTTCAACGTGCTCACCGGGTTCGCCGCGCCCCTCGGCTACCGCCGCCTGATCGTGGCTCCGGGCGGGATGCGGGAAGCCATCATCGCCATGATCCGCCGGGAGAGCGACCACGCGCGGGCCGGCCGCCCCGCCCGGGTGCTGGCCAAGATGAACGCGCTGGTCGATCCTGACGTGATGGTGGCGCTGTACGAGGCCTCGGAGGCCGGGGTCGACGTCGACCTGATCGTTCGGGGGATCTGCTGCCTGCGGCCCGGTGTGCCGGGGGTGAGCGAACGGATCCGGGTGATCAGCATCATCGGCCGATTCCTGGAGCATTCCCGGGCCTGGTACTTCCGGAACGGCGGCGAGGAGGAGGTCTACATCAGCTCCGCGGACTGGATGCCCCGCAACCTCGACCGGCGAATCGAGGCCGCGACGCCGGTGGCGAACCCGGTCCACCGTCAGGTCATCCGGGACCTGCTCGAGCTGATGTGGCGCGACAACCGCCAGGCCTGGGATCTGGCCGCCGACGGGACCTGGCGCCAGCGAACCCCGGGCGACCAGCCGGAGCTGGCCACGCACCGGGTGCTGATCGAACGCTATCGGGAAGAGGGACGATAGGCCGATCGGGTCCGACCGCCTCAGGCCACCATCCCGACCGACTCGGCGAACTTCCGAAACAGCGCTTCCTGGTCGGCCGACAACTGCTCCGGCATGGTGACCCGGATCTCCACCAGCTGGTCCCCCCGCTGATCACCCTTCGCCACTCCCATCCCCTTGATCCGGAACCGCTTGCCTGGCGCCGTGCCCGGCGGCACCCGGAGCACGACCTTCTTGCCGTCCACCGTACGCACCCGCACCCGGGTACCGAGCACAGCCTGGGCGATGTTGATCGGCACCTCGCAGATCAGATCGAGTCCCTCCCGCCGGAAAAACGGGTCGGGCTCGACCTCGAACGTCACCAGAAGGTCTCCCGCCTTTCCCCCGGCCGACGCCGGCTCGCCCTGACCCTTGAGGCGGACCTTGGTCCCGGTGTCGGTCCCCGGGGGCACCGTCACCATCAGCGTCCGCTCGGTTCGCACCTCGCCCGCGCCCTGACAGGTCGCGCATTTCTCCGCCGCGACCCGCCCGCGGCCCCGGCACAGCGGACATGGCCGGTTGACGGCAAACCCACCCTGCCCGAACGAGATGGTCCCGCGTCCCTTGCACTCGGGGCAAGCCGAGATGGAGGCGCCGGGCGCACCTCCGGTTCCACCGCAGCCCGGGCAGGTAGCGGTGACGGGAATGGTGATCGACACCTTGCCACCGAGCACCGCCGTCCGGAACGGAATCCGGAGACTGGTCTCGAGCGCCTCGCCCCTGGGCTCCTGGCGACGTCCTCCCCGCCCGAAGATCGAGGAAAAGATGTCGCCGAGCCCCATCGAGCCGAAGTCTCCGAAGTCGAATACCTCGGAGAAGCCACCCGGCTGCTGCTCGGCCCCACGGCCCGCGCCCCGGCCTCCCGCCCCCGCCCCCGCTCCCCGACCCGCGAAGTCGAAGGCGCCCAGCTTGCGCATCTGGTCGTACTTCTTCCGCTTCTCCGGGTCAGCGAGCACGCTGTGGGCTTCGGAGATCTGCTTGAACCGCTCAGCAGCGGCCGGATTGTTGGGGTTGGCGTCCGGGTGGTACTGCTTGGCCAGCCGACGATACGCCTTCTTGATCTCGTCGGCGGTGGCCGTTTCCGCCACCCCGAGCACTTGATAGAAGTCCTGAGTCGCCACGATCAGGCCAGTCCGTCGGCCGAGTAGACCTGCACCCGCGCCGGCCGCACCAGAGCCCCCTTGAACCGGTACCCTACCTGGAACGTCGCCGCCACGACATGGTCCTGTTCCGGCGACGGAGCCGGAACAACCGAGACCGCCTCGGCGGCGGCGGGATCGAACGCCGCCCCCGCCGGATCCACCCGCTCCAGCCCGGCCAGTTCCAGCTCCTTGCGGAGCTTCCGGTCCACCAGATCCACCGCCTGGCGCAGGCTGTCCACCGATGCCCCAGGGTCCGAGGCCGCCAGCCGGTCGAGGTCGTCCAGCACCTCGAGGAGACGGATGACGAGCGCCGCCTGCGCCTTGTCCGCCAACTCGATTCGCTCCCGGGCGATTCGCTTCCGGAAGTTGTCGAACTCGGCCGCGAGCCGAAGGTACTGATCCCGCGAACTCTCCAGTTGATCCTGCAACCGCCTGATCGCACTCTCGGCCGGTTCGGCCGGCGGTGCCGCCGCCGCTCCCCCGACCGGCCCGCCATCTACCGGCCCATCGAGGGCGGCATCCTCTTCGAACGGCCTTTCTTCCATTGCTCACCCCATCCCGTCATTTCGACATTGCCCGCGAGCTACCGCGCAACGTCTCGCCCGGCAGATCGAACACCTGGTTGAACTTGTCTCCGGGCGCGCCCGGTTCCCAACGCCCTCGGATCCTGTCAATCTGACATGAAGGCCGGCGGGGGTAAAGCTCACCCCCCTGCTCCGTTGCCCAGCACCCGTCTGAGGAGCCCGTGCAGGGACGCTTGCGCCGAACGAGCCTGAATCTCGAGCCGCGAGCCGGGCAGCCCCACCCGCAAGGCGTCGATCCGCCCCTCGACCGCAAACCCCAACCACACCGTGCCAACCGGCTTGGTCGCACTACCCCCTCCCGGTCCTGCAATCCCGGTGACCGCCACCGCCACGGTCGCCCCGGTTAGCCTGCAGGCGCCGGCAGCCATGGCTTCCGCCACCGGACCGCTGACCGCACCGTGCCGCTCAAACAGGTCTTCCGGCACCCCGAGGAGGTCACGCTTGAGGGCGTTGTGGTACGCGATCACTCCGCCGAGGAAGACGTCGGAAGCCCCCGGAATGGCGGTGACCCGGCTTCCCACCAGTCCTCCGGTACACGATTCGGCCACCGCGAGCGTAAGTCCGCGGGCCCGGAGCTCCTCGAGGAGCACGGCGGCCAGGTCGTCCTCACCGCGGCCGTAGACATGACCCACGAGCACCTCGCCCAGGCGAACCGCGCCGCGCTCGAGCAGCACCTGAGCGCTGTCGGTGGGCTCACCCCAGGCCGTCAGCCGGAGGTCGACCCCCTCGAGGCCCGGCAGGTACGCGACCGTGAGCGGTGCCAGCTCTGCTTCGAGCGGCGCCACCCGTTCGCCGACCACCGATTCCGGCAGCCCCGTGGTGCGGACCACGATCGATCTGATGGCCTGGCCCTGTTGCCGGCCGGCGAGCCGGGGGATCACCTCCTCAGTCAGGAGGCCCCGCATTTCCGCGGGGACACCGGGCAGCATGACCACTTCGCCGGGGGGGCCCGAGAGCCAGAGGCCGGGCGCGGTGCCGCGCCGGTTCCGCAGCACGGTGGCGCCCCGCGGCACTTCGGCCTGGCAGCGGTTGGTGGCGGAGATCCGGCGGCCCAGACGGGCGAACCGGGCGACGAGTTCGTCCCAGATCGCCTCGTCGAACTCCAGCGGGGCATCGAAGAGGTCGGCCACGACCCGCTTGGTCATGTCGTCCCGGGTGGGGCCCAGCCCGCCCGTGGTGATCACCAGGTGCCCGCGGCCCAGCGCCTCGTGCACGGCCTCCTGGATGGCGGCAGGATCGTCCCGCACCGAGGTCCGGCGCACCAGCCGGGCGCCGATCTCGGCGAGCCGCTGCCCGGCGAACGCGCCGTTGGTGTCCACGGTGAAGCCAAGCACGAGCTCGGTGCCGATGGTGACCAGTTCGATGTCCATGGGCGGGCAGGCGCCGAAGCTTTCCGGGTGCGTCAGGTCCGGAAGAGTTCCCGATAGCGGTAGAGGTAGATGGCGAAGGAATACACGGTGAGGACGGTGGCCGCGGCGAGGGTAACCGACACGAAGCCGCCATGGAACTCCTTCCAGAAATGCCAGAACCAGCTCTGCGCCAGACCCAGGGGAGCCCAGGCATCGCGGAAGGCGAACCAGAGGATGGTGCCGCCGACGAAGACGTTCTGCATCACCGTCTTGAGCTTGCCTGGCCCCTGCGCCGCGATCACCACCCCGCGCCGGCGGGCCCACCACCGAAACAGCGTCATGGCGAATTCCCGGCCGATGAGCAGCAGGCAGACCCACAGCGGTACGCTGCGCCAGACCGGAATGTCGTAGAGGTCGGCCCGCTGCTGGGAGATGTAGTAGATCGGTCCGATGGTGGCGAGCAGGAGGAGCTTGTCGGCAATCGGATCGAGGACCTTGCCCAGGTCGGAGACCAGATTGCGCGTCCGCGCCAGCCGCCCGTCGATCACGTCGCTCACCGCCGCGACGATGAAGATCACGAACGCGGCCAGCTTGGGGACGTACCCGTGAATGAACGGCAGCAGGGCAATGACCGGCGTGATGGCGATCCGTCCGACCGTCAGGAGGTTGGGGAGCGTCCAGATGGTCATGTCCCGGGTCCTCACTCGTCGGGCGGCGCGGGGCCTACCCCAGCGTCTTCAGCACCAGCTTGCTGATCGAGCGGAGGGTATCGAAGACGCCTTCACCCCGAACCGCCACCGCCTCGAAATGCGGGGCGCGCTCCACCCAGGTGCCGTCGACCTCCTCGATCAGAAACTGTCCCGGCCGATCCGGATCGGGGACCGTCCGCTGCCGGGCAGGGTCTTCGACCGGCCAGCCGGGGTTGAGGTTCTCCTGCAGTTCCTCCAGCGGAGCCGCGTTGGGCAGGTCCCGCTTGTTGTACTGGATCACGAACGGAATCCGGGTCAGGTCGTATCCGTGCTGGAGGAGGTTGTCGTAGAGGTTCTGCATCGATTCGACGTTGGCCTCCATCCGCTCGATCTGGCTGTCGGCCACGAAGACCACCCCGTCGACGCCCTTGAGAATCAACTTCCGGGAGGCGTTGTAGTACACCTGACCGGGCACCGTATAGAGATGGAATCGGGTCTTGAAGCCCCGGATGGTTCCGAGGTCCACGGGGAGAAAATCGAAGAAGAGCGTCCGTTCCGTCTCGGTCGCGAGCGAGATCATCTTGCCCTTGGAAGTCGGGGCCACCTTCTCGTAGATGTACTCGAGATTGGTCGTCTTCCCGCCGAGTCCAGGGCCGTAGTAGACCAGCTTGCAGTTGATCTCGCGCGAAGCGTAGTTGATGAGCGACATCCGCTCCCGTCCTCAGGACCCGAAGAGTTTGTCGATCTCGTCCTCGGCTTCGCCCAGGAAGCCCGCCTCCACCCGTGGCCGGGGTCGGTCACGCCGTTCGAACAGCTCGTGGAACAGCGCCCCGAGGTGGCCGGCGACGGACCGGACCCGCAGCTTGACGAGGCCCAGGGTGGTCCGGTTGTCGAACAGGACCACTAGGATCACCCGACGAGCGACGTCAGCCAGGTAGAGGGACTCCCGCTCTCCCTGGTGAAAGAGGGCGCCGAACTCGGGCTCTCCCAGCATCCGGGCCAACTGATCGTTGGCGCTGAAGTCGGCGGCGGTCAGGGACGCGAACGCCGCCGAATCGAAGGTCGGCGCCTCCCCGGCCATGGCGACCATTTGCCCGGTGCGGTCCACCAGCAGCGCGGTCCGGGCGTTGGCCTCGGCGAGCAACTGCCGAAGAATCGCCTGAATCCGGGCTGCGTCGCGTTCCTCGAACGACCAGCTGGCAGCGCTGCTCAACCCGTCTCCTCGGTTCAGGCCACGGTCCTCCGCATCCGCCGCATCATGCGCTGGGCCCGGCGGCGCAGCGGCCGCGACGGCTCCCAGGCGATGTAGTCGCGGAGCAGGTGCACTGCCTCGGCTCCCCTCTGTCCGGCCAGGTAGCTGAGCGCAGCGCTCCGCCGAACCCGGCTGGGGGCAAAGAGGTCGCTCTTGTGCCGCTCCAGGTGGCGGCCGGCCAGTCGCCAGCCGATCACGAGCCCCACCGCAGCAGCCATCGAGAAGACCAGCGCCCGGGTGGCGTTCACGAGACCTCCTGCCGCGCCTCCAACGCGTGACTCAGCGTCACACTGTCGATGTACTCGAGATCTCCGCCCACCGGCAAGCCGCGGGCCAGGCGACTGACCCGCACCCCCGTGCCCGCAAGCAGCTGTTGCACCAATGTAGCGGTAGCCTCCCCCTCCAGCGAAGGGTTGGTCGCCAGGATCACCTCGCGGACCTCCCCGGTAGCAAGCCGTCGGCGCAGCAGATCCAGCCGGAGCTGCTCCGGCCCGACCCCCTCGATTGGCGACAGCCGACCGCCCAGCACCAGGTACCGCCCCCGGAACCCGGTCGCCCGCTCCACCACGGCGAGCGCCGCTGGCTCCTCCACCACGCAGAGCAGGGCGGCGTCCCGCCGCGGATCGCGGCAGATCTCGCAGCGATCCGACTCACAATAGTTGCCGCAATCGGAGCATTCGCGGACTCGTTCGGCCACGCCCTGGAGGACACTGGCCAGGCGGGTCATCCGGTCTCGCGGCAGGTGGAGCAGATGGAATGTCAGGCGCTGGGCCGTCTTCTGACCGATGCCCGGGAGCCGAACCAGCTCCGTGACCAGCTCGTCGATGGCCCCCACCCGCGTCAGAGCCCCGCCGGAAACGGCAGCCCCTGCGCCTTGCGCATTTCGGCCTGGGCCGTCTCGGCGGCCCGCCGCTGAGCCTCCGCCACCGCTGACAGCACCAGATCGGCCAGCAGATCGGCATCGCGGCCCTCGAACGCCTCCGGGTCGATGGTCAGCGAGCGGACCTGGCCCCGCCCGTCGGCCGTGACCCGAACCAACCCGCCGCCAGCGGTCGCCTCCACCGTCCGGTCCGCCAGGTCCGCCTGCAACTGCTGCAGCCGCCCCTGAACCTGCTGGCTGAGTTGAAGAAGCTGCGAGAGGTCTGCCATAGTCGTCCCCACTACTCCACGATCTCCAAATCTAACGCCTCGGCCACTGCATCCAACGCGGGGTCCAGGCCCCTGAGCTGACGCAGGCGCTCGTCTTTCAAGTCTTTTTCCGACAATCGCTTAGGCCGCTCAGCCCCAGGGGTCTTCGATTCTTCGGCCGCCCATCTGATTCGACTGGGACGCCCCCGTACCTCGCCCAGCACCTCCTCCATCGCGGCCTGCTGCCGGCGGGCCCCCTCGACCAGGTGGGCCGAACCGGGCAGGACCGCCAGCACGACCCATTCCTCGACCACCTCCGCCGGTGTCACCCCGTCAAACAGCGTACCCAGCAGGGGGCTCCGCTGCCGGGCCCGCGCCGCCACCTCGGGCCACGCGGCCCTGAGCCCATCCAGCGACAGGTCGCCGATCGGTGCCGGTGGCGCCGGATCCGCGAGCCGACTGTTCCCGGCCTCCGACGGCCGGGGCTCGCCCGCCCCCGCCCGGCCATGCCGGAGCACCTCCTCCAGGCTCACCGTCCGGTCCATCATGGCCCACCGCAGGAGCAGGGTCTCCACGACAAGGCGGGGATTGGCGCTGCGGCGGATGGCGGCCTCAGCCTCCGCCAGGAGCGCCAGCATCCGCAGGAGATCCCCCGGGGCAAGCCGCTGCTGGATGCCGGTCAGCACCTCGTGCATTCCGCTGGTGAGGCCCTCCGGCTCCACCCCCAGCTGCCGCATCAGCACGGCGCGGAGCGCCTCCGCCAGACCGTTCATGAACTCGGCCAGGTCCGCGCCGGCCGCCATCAGGTCGTCGACCAGGGGGAAGATCAGGGCCGGCTGGCGTGAGGCCACGGCCGTGAGCGCCCGAGCGTACGCCTCCTCGCCGAGCAGGCCAAGGGCCCGACGGACTCGCTCGGCGGTGAGGGTCCCGTCTCCCAGGCTGAGCACCTGGTCGAGGACCGACAGGGCGTCTCTCATCCCCCCGTCCGCGTACCGGGCGATCAGGGCCAGGGCGTCATCGTCCCCCGCCAACCCCTCGCGGGCCAGGACCTCGCGCAGTCGGTCCCGAATCGCTCCCGCGCCAATCCGCCGGAAATCGAATCGTTGCAGGCGGGAGAGCACCGGGGCCGCCGTATTGGCGATCTTCTGGGGTTCGGTGGTCGCGAACACGAACACCACTCGGGGCGGCGGTTCCTCCAGGATCTTGAGGAGGGCGTTCCAGGCCTCCCGGGTAAGCATGTGTGCCTCGTCGACGATGTAGACCTTGTAGTGCCGCTCGTCGGAGGCCGCATACATGGCCCGCTCCCGGAGATCCCGGGCGTCATCGACACTTCGGTTGCTCGCCGCGTCGATCTCCACCACGTCGAGGTTGGAGGCGCCGCTCCAGATCCGCTCGCAGGTGGTGCAGGCCCCGCACGGCTCGCCGGGGGCTCCCGGATCCGGCCGCTCGCAATTGAGCGCCATCGCCAGGATCCGGGCGGCGGTGGTCTTGCCGACGCCTCGGGGACCCGTGAGCAGATACCCGTGGCCCACCCGCTCCCTGGCGACAGCCCCCCGCAGCGCTGCCGCCACGTGGTCCTGAACCAGGAGATCGGCGAACCGCCGGGGTCGGTACTTGCGGGCGAGCGCGATCACGAACCGGCCGGCGGGAGAGCCACGAATGGCAGGGCGAGGGACGGCATCTGGATCGGAAATCTACACCCGGGGGCGCTGCGGGGCATCCGCCAGCATGCCGGTGACTCCGTCACCGCGCGCGCGCCTCCACCTCCGTGAGCAGGGCGTCCAGGGCAGCGCGATCGTAGAACCTGCCGTTGGCGATGACGGCCGAGATCCGGGCCACATTCCGGATATCCTCCAGGGGATTGGCGTCGAGCAGCACCAGGTCGGCCAGCTTGCCAGGAGCCACTCGGCCCAGCGTATCGGCGACCCCGAGGAACTCCGCCGGCGCCAGCGTGGCCGACTGGAGCGCCTCCAGCGGAGTCATTCCCAGTTCCACGAATCGGACCAGCTCGTCTTGCAACGAGAAGCCCGGGTAGACGAAGGGGTTGGCCAGATCGGTCCCCGCCAGGAATCGCACTCCGGCCTGGCGGAGCGCCCGGAAGACCTCCAACTGGGTTCGATAGAGCTGCTTCCGGACCACCCAGTCGGCCGGGGTGAGCATCCGGAAGCGGAAGTCCCGCGCCGGATCCCACCCGGCTCGCATGGCCGTGGGCACGTAGCGGAGCCGGGGGTCGAGCCGCAGGGTGGAGTCGTCGAGATGGGCCACCGAATGGAGCACGGCCAGCGTCGGCACCATCCACACCCCTCGCCGGGCCAGGTGCTCTCCGATGGCGCGGCAGCGGGCAGCCTCGAAGCTCGCCGCCACCACGGCGGCCTGGACCCGGCTCACCGCGCCGGCCGAATCCCAGCCTCCGGGCGAGGCCTGCGCCGCGCGGTACTCGGCCAGGAGCTGGTCGCCCCTGCTGGAACAAGCCTGTGGGATCTGCTGCAGATGCTCGATGGACCGCATGCCGGCGTCGGCGGCGTCAGACACCGTGACCAGCGACGGGACGTGGCCCACGACGGCGAGGCCGCGCCGAGCCGCCTGGTCTGCCGCCGCCCGGAACGCCTCGGGAGTCAGTCTGCTGTACACCTTGATGAAGTCGGCCCCGGCGGCCGCGAGCGAGTCGACGGCTCGGCGCGCCTGCTCGGCCGTCGCCACCCCGACCGACCCCGGCCAGATGGGCGGCACGCCATCCAGGATGTGCCCCGCCGCGACCAGCCGCGGGCCCGCCAGATCCCCTCGTGCAACCCTCGCGCGGGCGGAGTCGACCCCGGCGCGCGACCCGAACATTTCGCGAGCGCCAGTGACGCCGTTCGCCAGCAACGCGGGCAGAAAGAGCCGATCAAGACCGGGCCACGCAGCGTGGACGTGCATGTCCCAGAGGCCGGGGATCGCGAACCGGCCCCGGCCGTCGATCCGGCGGGCCCCGGCCGGAACCCGGACCGCCTCGACCGGGCCAACCGTCTCGATCCGGTGGCCGCGCAGCACGATCGTGGATCCGGAGACGAGCCGCCCGTCGCCAATGTCGATCACCGTGACATCGGTGATCGCCACCGACCCGGCCTGTGCCAGTGCCGACCAGGCCACAGTGGCCAGGAACAACGCCACCAGGACCGCCTGCCGCACCGCCCACCCCCGGAAAAGGGAAATGCCCCAGGCACCCCGAAGCGACACCGGACATCGCTTAGCGCTGCTACCGGCGAGGTCCTGACGCGGTTCGCGCGCCGGAGCCCTTCGGACCTGGGGCATACCTAATCTAGCGGCGACGGCTCCCCCGGGCGAGCGCCCGGACGCGGAGCCTGCCGGCCGGTGACGCCGAACGCCTGCCCGTTCCAGGCAACGCCCCCGGGCCGGCTAGCGAACTTCGGCCCGTTGGGCCCGTTGGAGCTCGCGGAGCTCCCAGGTTTCGGCGATGACCCCGCCCAGGAGCAGCACCAGGGACGAATAGTAGGCCCACAGCACAAACAGAATGATCGCCCCGATGTTCACCTCGGGGGCGAGCTGCTGGTACAGTACGACGTTGCGGAGATAAAGGCCGAAGAGGCGTTTCGCCACCTCGAACAGGACGGCCGTCACCAGTGACGCCACCAGCGTTGCCCGCCAGGGCGGCCGCCGCAGCGAGGCAAAGTGGTAGACGGCGAAGAAGAGCGTCACCAGAAACGCGAAGGCCAGCGCCTGGCCCGCCCACTGGCCACCTCGGGTCACGAAGAACCGCAGCGCTGGCGCCGCTTCCGCCCGGGCCTGCAGCAGGACCAGCCCGGTGGAGAGCGCCGCGTTGGCCAGGAACAGCACCAGGGTCATCAGCACCATCCCCAGGTCCCGCAGCTTGCCGCTGAGATAGGCCAGCACGAAGTTCCGCCTGACCGGCCGGACGTGCACGTCGTAGATCTCGTTGAGCGCGGTCCGGATCCCGGCGAACAGCCGGGTAGCGAACCAGAGGAAGGCGGGGATCGCGTAGATCGAGAGGCGGCGCGCGGCCTCGGTGAGGCTCACCAGCACCTGTTCCACCGCCTCGAAGGGATCCCTTCCCTGGGTCGCCTCGTGGGGCGGAAAGAAACGCTCCACCAACCCCGCGGTGTCCACCGGGTCGGCCCCGGTTTGCTGGACCAGCCACGCGACCCCGGCCAGGATCAGCAGGAACAGCGGCACCGCCGCCAGCAGCGCGTCAAAGGTAAGCGCGCTGGCAAGAAAGGGGATGTTGTTCTCGTCAGCCGCCTGGAGGGTCCGCCGGATGAACCCACCCAGGGAACGGTGCCACCCCCGGCTTCGGACCGGCGTCAGGCGACCGGTTCCTCGTCGTCCGGCACCGGCTGGCGACGCCGCCTGGAGCGGGCCGCCTGCAGCCGCCGTTCCAGCTCGTCCCGGGCGGAACGGAGGCTGGGCCGCTCGGGGCGCCGGGTCCGCTCGTCAGTCGCGACAGCGTCATCGGCGGCGAGTTCCAGGTCCTCATCCAGGTCGGCGTCGTCATAGGCTCCGCCGCTGTCCGCCATGCTCCGGGCACGGTCTTCCCCGGTCCCGGCCCCGAAGCTCTCCTTGAGGTCGCCCACGGCCTCCTCGGCCAGGTCGCGGACCCGACGCGCCCGGCGCCGGAGGTCGCGCCGCGTCTCCTCCCCGCTCTGCGGTGCGAACAGCAGAGCCAGGCCGGCTCCCAGCACCGCGCCGATCGCCAGCCACCGAAGCGCCGAGCCACCCTCGCCGCGCTCGATAAACACTACCTCCGGGTCGTCATGCCGTCCCATGCTGGGCCTCCCGCGTCATTCTCCGGCGTCCGCGTCGTCCACGGCCCGGACCAGCGGCCGCGCCAGCTCCTCGTGCCGGAGGAGCGGAGCGGCCGCGAGGGCCCGAACCAGTGGGGCCGTGTCATTCACCTTAAGCTGCTCGAACAGAAAAGCGAAGGTTCGCTCGAGATCGGCCGCGATCGAATCGCGCACGGAGCTCGACAGCGACCAGAACTCGCGCTTGAAGGGGCCGATCGCCCGTTTCCGGGCCCGGTAGTAGAACTGCTCGTCGGTATCCCCCGTCTTCCGCTCGCTCTGGGCGTTGGCATCGAGCCAGGCGTAGGCGCGGGCCCGGAGTTCCCGGGGAAGCGCGGGATGGTCAAACACGATCGACTGGAAGTTGGTGGCGAGGTGGATCTCCGCCGCCTCGACCCTCGGAAAGTTCCCGAAGGCGTCCGCCGGCAGGGTGCTCGCCCCGTGCTGCACGGCGCCCGCGAGGCCGTATTCCTCCCTCGCGACCCGGGACAGCGCCGCCAGCGCCGCCAGATCCAGCTTGACCTCCGCGATCGACCCGTCCGGAAGCACCACCCCGCCATGGGAGGTGCCGGTCTGCACCGAGATCTTGCTGATGCCGGCCAGGTGCCCGCCCCGCGCGGCAAGAGCCCGGTTGAACCCCCGCATGAAGGCGTGCAGTTCCTCCACCGTGCTGTTCTTGGCCCCGACCTCGCCGATCTCTGCGCCGACCGACACGGTCACGCCGGCCGGTTCCAGCCGGCGGATGAACTCGGTGAGTTCCGCCGCCCGCTCGTAGTTGAGCCGCTGCTGGGCATCGAGGGTCGGCTGCTGCAGGTCGACCAGGGTGGAGGTGTCGACGTCGATGTTGAAGAAGCCGGAGGCGACTTCCTCGGCGATCAGCTTCTTGACCTCCCCCACCTCGCCCTCGGGATCGGCCAGGTACTTCTTGTGGTTGACCTGGCAGTGATCACCCTGGACGAAGATCGGGAGATCGTATCCCTCCCGGAGCGCCGCCCCCAGCATCACCGCCACGTACTCGGCGGGACGCTGGTCGGTGTAGGCGATCTCGGATCGGGCAATCTCCAGCAGAATGGCGCCTGCCCGGCCGACAATGGCCGCCCGGAACACCGCCCGCGCCGTGTCGTAGGCGAGCATCCGCACGTTGATCGCCGGGACCGTAAACCCGGCGCACTCGCCCCGGCCGCGTGCCAGGTACAGGTCGTGAATCGAGGCGCAGCCAACCCCCACCGAACGGGCCATTTCCCAGATGAGCCAGCGAGCGGCCTCCCGCTCAGGATCATCCCCAAACACCGCCTTCCAGACCACGGTGTCCGTCGCCGGGGATCGGAGAGCATCCGAATCGAGGACCTCCACGCCCCCACCACCAACCCGCACGGCACCGCCGTAGGCGGCCGCCAGCTCTCGCGCCTGCGCCGTCATCACCCCACCTCGCTTCCGAGTACCCGGTGCCGAACCCTCTGACTGGGGCCAATTTAGGAGTCGGTAACCGGCCAGTCAAAAGTCCTGTAAGGGTGCTGAATCATTTCCCGTGCCTCCCCGCCGAGGCCAGGAAGCCCATTATCCACATAACGCCGTTATGTGCATGTGGTGTGGATAGATGGACATCGGGACCGAGGACCTGTGGAAACTGACTCCCTGCAGCACGATCTTACGCCGGAACCGGTTGAAGCGCCCCAACTGCCCTCTCCCCCATTTCCACCTGTGGAAAACCATCTCGATCCACAGCAGTTCACACGCCGAAATATCCCCTCGCTGCGGGCGCGGCCCGTTCCGCAGGGTCTGTGGAATTCGTGTGGCAACTTACCTCACAACCCATTGCCATCGCACAACATAACACGCCGCCGAACGGGACCTCCCCATTCTCCACACCGGTCCCCCCGATTCAGGTCGACCCGGCCGGCCCGCCATCAGCGTCCTCTCCTCGTTAATTTGCTCCGCTCCACGGAGGCCGTTCGAAGTGGCAAGAGAGATCCGCCGGACCAAGATCGTGGCGACCTTGGGCCCTGCCTGGCAGGACCCCGAACAGATGCGCGCGATGCTCGATGCCGGCGTCGATGTGGTCCGGATCAATGCGTCCCACGGGACACCGGAAGGCCGCACGGCATGGATTGGAGCCCTGAAGGCAGTCCAGGACTCCAGGGACAAGGGCTCGGCGATCCTCGTCGATCTCCACGGACCCCGGATCCGGGTGGGCAACCTGGCCGGCGCGGTCCAGCTCAGCTTCGGCCAGCAGGTGGTGTTTGCACCGGAGACCCTGGCGGGTGAAGGCGAGATCCCGACCACCTACCGTGAGCTTGCCGGCGACGTGCGCCCCGGCTCGCGGATCCTGCTCGACGACGGCCTCCTGTCGGTGGACGTGACCAGCGTGGTGGGCGACCGGGTGCATGGCGTGGTCCGGCACGGTGGTGAGCTCAAGCCCAACAAGGGGATGAACCTCCCCGGGATCGAGGTCAGTGCCCCGGCGCTTACCGACAAGGACCGCGAGGAAGCCCTGCGGGCCTCCGAGGCCGGCGTCGACTACATCGGTCTCAGCTTCGTCCGCCGCCCGCAGGACATCGAAAGCCTCCGCCGGCTGGTCCCCCGGCGGATCCGCCTGGTCGCGAAGATCGAGAAGGACACCGCGCTCAACCACCTGAGCGGCATTCTCGAAGCCGCCGACGCCATCATGGTGGCCCGCGGCGACCTTGGTGTCGAGCTCCCGTTCGAGCAGGTGCCCCTGGTCCAGAAGAAGCTGATCCGGGAGGCCAATCGCCACGGCAAGCCGGTGATCACGGCCACCCAGATGCTGGAGTCCATGACGGCCGCCCCCCGCCCGACGCGGGCGGAGGCCTCCGACGTGGCGAACGCCATCCTCGATGGCACCGACGCGGTCATGCTCTCGGCCGAGACCGCCGTGGGACGCTATCCGCTGGAGGCGGTGCTCGCGATGGACCAGATCGCCCGGGAGGTCGAGAGCCACCGGCAGTCCGAGGGGGAGCACGCCAGTGTCTGGCGCGACTCCGCCCGCCGGCTGGCCCAGCGCCACGTCACGACCCGCACCGAGGACGCCATCGCCGTCGCGGTCTGCGCCGCCGCCGACCTCCTCCAGGTGCCAGCCATTGTCTGCCTCACCAGCAGCGGCTTCACCGCCCGCACGGTGGCCTCCTACCGCCCCGCCGTCCCGATCCTGGCGGTGACCCCGGAAGTGGATACCATGCGCCGGCTGGCCCTGATCTGGGGCGTCATCCCGGTCCTGACCGAGCGTCGGCCGACCTACGACGGAATGCTGGAACTAACCCGCGAAGCGCTGGTCAAGCGTGGCCTGGCCTGGCCCGGCGACCGGATCGTCGTCACCGCCGGCGTCCCCTTCGATGTGGCCGGGACCACCAACCTCCTCAAGATCGAGGAGGTCTGAGGCCCGGTGCGCCTCACGCTCCTCGGCACCGGGACGTCGTTCGGCGTCCCCCAGATCGGTTGCCACTGCGCCGTCTGCGAGTCGCCCGATCCCCGTGACCGGCGGACCCGAACCGCGGCGCTCGTCGAGACCGATACCGCCACCCTGCTGATCGATACCCCGCCCGAGCTCCGGCTCCAGCTTCTCGCCGCCGGGACCCGCCGGGTCGACGCCGTGCTCTACACCCACGAGCATGCCGACCACGTCCACGGGATCGACGACCTCCGGGTCTTTTCGCTGCTGCAGCGCGCCGCCGTGCCGGTCTTCGGAAGCGCGGGAACGATCGGCTTCCTCCGCGCCTCCTACCGCTACATCTTCGACGACGCGATGCTGCCGCTTCCCGGGACGTCGAAGCCAAGGCTCCAGTTGCACGTGGTCGAGCCGGGTGTCAGCTTTCGTGCGGGCGGGATCGACGTGCTGCCGTTCGCCTTCGAGCACGGCCACTCGCCAGTCCTGGGATTCCGAATCGGACGGATGGCCTACCTGACCGACGTCAAGTCGGTGCCGCCCGAAGCGCGCCGGAGCCTCCGGGACCTGGACCTGCTGGTGCTGAACGCGCTCTGGTGGCGACCTCACCCCACGCACCTCAGCATCCCGGAGGCGATCGAAACCGCCCGCGCCCTTGGGGCGAGGCGGACGCTGCTGACCCACCTCACCCACGAAACGGGCCACGCCGATCTCGCCGCCCGGCTCCCGGACGGCATCGAGCCCGCCTACGACGGACTCACCGTGGAGATCGCTCCATGAAGCTGCACTACGGTCGCCTGCTCGCCGACAAGCTCGACGGCCAGCACGGACTCCCACGCGCCAGGCTGGACGACCTGTCCCAGCGGTTCCCGGCCGTCCTGGCCGAGGTGGAGTCGCGCCGCCGGCAGGGCGAATACGGCTTCTACCAGCTCGGCGACCAGGCCGACACCGTCAAGGCCATCCGGCGGTTCGCCGACGGCGTGGGCCAGGCGTATGACCATGTCCTGGTCCTGGGAATCGGGGGATCGGCCCTTGGCACCCAGGCGCTGGTGAACGCCCTCCGGCCGGCCGCGTGGAACGAGCTGGACGACGACGCCCGGGAGTACTTCCCCCGGATCACTGTCCTGGACAACGTCGACCCGACCTCGGTGGCCGGCGCCCTTCGCCGAATCGACCCCCGGCGGGTGTTCGTCAACGTCGTGAGCAAGTCCGGGGGCACCGCGGAGACGCTGGCCCAGTACCTGGTCGTCCGGGCCTGGCTGGACCAGGCCCTGGGCCCCGACGCAGCGATCCGGCATCTCGCCTTCACCACCGATCCGGCCAGGGGCCCGCTGCGAGCCCTGGCTCAGCGGGAGGGGATCGCCACCCTCGAAGTCCCACCCAACGTAGGGGGGCGGTTCAGCGTGCTCACCTCGGTGAGCCTGCTCCCCGCCGCGTTGGTCGGCATTGATGTGGAAGCGCTCCTCACAGGCGCCAAACGGGCTCTGGAAACGGCGACCCGCCCCGAGTTGACCCGAAACCCTGCCGCACTCTACTCGGCGTTCCTGTGGGCAGCAGACGCGTGGCTCGGCGCCCGGATCCACGTCCTCATGCCCTATGGCGACCGGCTCCGGAGCTTCGCCGCCTGGTTCGTGCAGCTCTGGGCCGAGAGCCTGGGCAAACGGCTCGACCGCCGGGGGCAGCCTATCCACGCCGGCCCCACCCCTCTGGCCGCCGTCGGCGCCACCGACCAGCACAGCCAGGTCCAGCTCTTCATGGAGGGACCGTTCGACAAGGTCGTCACCTTCATCCGGGTCGAGGAGCCCGGAGAGGACGTTCGGATCCCTTCCCGGCCGGACCTTCCCGAGGAGCTCGCCTACCTTCCGGGCCATACCCTGGGCGAGCTCCTCAATGCCGAGCAGGAGGCCACCGCCGCCGCCCTCGGCAGAATGGGCCGGATGAACGCCACCCTCGAGGTGGCCCGGCTTGACGCGGAGACCCTGGGCCAGCTCCTGATGTTCTTCCAGATCGCCACCGGGTTTGCTGGCGCCTGGTACGGGGTGGACCCGTTCGACCAGCCCGGCGTGGAACTCGGCAAGCGGCTCACCTTCGCAGCCATGGGTCGCCCGGGATACCATCGCGAGACGTCCGCTGGGCTCGAACCGAGCCGACCGCCGGACACCTGCGAGATCTGAACGCCTGTTGTTTCTGGCCTTCGGCTTGCCCATCTCACCCCCGAGTACGTTCGGCCTTGCACCAGCACCAGGACCGTAACTATTGGGGGACAAGATGATAGACGAGATGGGCGGGGTGGGCCCGCTGCCCGGCACAACCCCGCGACCGGCAGCCTCTTCCGGCCGGCAGCCCTCCAGCCCGGAACCCATAAGCCGGCCGTCACGCCAGACCTTCGCCGAAGCGCTGGCGGAGCTGGTGGACGAAGTGGGATTTCCCCAGGGTCCCCGGCGCAGCAGCCAAGCCTGGGGCGCAGTCTCGAGGCCCGCTGTTACGGGGCCATGGGTCGTCCCACCGCCGGACCCGGGGGCAGTCGTTCCCGGATCACCGGCACCGCTCCTACTTGTGGACAGCCTCGGGGACTCGACGGAGGGCCAGCGTGAGCCTTCCCCAGGGATTGCGGATCGGGGCTCGGCCCAGTCGACCCAGCCTGCCCTGCCTGGTACCCCGCCGATTGGTGTCTTGTGGTCGCCGAAAGTGCTGCGAGGGACCGGGGCTCGAGGCCCTGGAATCGGCGGGACCGATGCGCAGGTCGCCGAGACCCTCCGGATCAAGGTCGACTACTACAACAACCCGGCACAGTACGGCGTCACCCTGAACACCGAGGGGCGCCTGTTCCTGGACGCGGTCTCGCGCGGCTACATCCCCAACTCCCCGGAAGGACTCGGCACCCTGCTCGCCTACCTGGGAATGGGGAGCTTCACCGACGACGCCCAGATTGGCCGCCCGCCCGAGATGACCGCATACTTCAACCAATTCTTCGCGGCAGAGGCGGCGCGCCTCGGCTAGCCAGCGCCGCCGCCGGCCCCAGCGAGCGAAAACAAGAGAGCGAGCAAAAACAAGAGGCCCCGCCTTGCGGCGGGGCCTCCTGTTTTCCAGCCTGTAGCTCAGCGCTGGGTTAGAAGTTCGGCGTGAAGAGACCCGCGCCGTTCTTCAGACCCATCGCCCGCCACGCCGTGCCGACGCCGAAGTTGGCGCCCACGCACGGCCCGGAGGTGGGCACCGCCACCGTATAGGTCCAGAACCGGTGCGCGCCGTTGTCGGTGAGCGCCGGCGCGGGGAACGACCCGCAGCGGACCCACTCGTTGTTGACCGTGTCGAGCCGCCAGAAGAGCGCGGCGTCGAAGTAGGGCACCACGATCGAGGTGCTGGCCACGTGCACGGCCCTCAAGTTCCCGCCCACCACCGCGCCGCCCCAGCTGATGAGGTCAGCCGTGTGCCACTGCTGGCTGATGCCGGTGCTGGGGTTGAACTGGGTGGCGAGGAACGGAGCCGAGATGGCCGGAGTGGCCAGCTGGCTCGCCACGTCGGCCACCGTCGCCGACACCGACGCCGGGAGCGCGGCCGCGTTCGCGGTGTAATCGCCAACGGCGGTCGTCTTCGGCGCGGTGATGTACACTGGAGGTCCACCCGGCGCCGGGCAGCCCGCGTACGGCGTGCCCGCGGCCGAGCAGGTCTCGTCGACCCGGAACAGGAAGTAGTCGATCGAGGCGTTGGCGCCGTTGATCACGTTGGTGATCGTGGCGTCCCACCGGACCCCGAGCGGACTCAGCGAGCCGAGCGGGTACCGGAGCGTGGTGCTGCCGCCGGACGGAATCGCCTGCGAAACCGCCACCGTGGCGTCGATCACCTCGAGGTCGTCGTTCGCGGAGAAGCCGAACGGCGCCGCCGCACCAGGCGTGTAGAACGCGCTGGCGAAGCCGATGCCCGTGATGTTCGGGGGCAGCAGGTGGTCAGCCGCAAAGTTGCGCTCGATGAGCGTGGCCGAGTTGCCCGCCCGGTCGGTGACGTTCCCGGTCCACTTGTAGTAACCCACGCCGCCCAGGTTGCCGGCGCCGTCGCACAGAATCGGCAGTTCGATCGAGCGCACCCAGGTATCGCTCAGGATGGTCCCGAGGTTGAACGGCAGGCCCGAGTAGAGGCCCACGTTGCACGCGACGGTGCCGGGCGCCGTCAACCGGGTGAGCGTCATGGTTGCCGGGAAGTTGGTGATCGAAGCTCCCTGGTGGAAGCCAGACCGGGTGTCCAGCGCCTCGACACCGAAGGCATGGGCCGGCGGCGGCGAGAGGATCGAGTAGATCGTGGTGTTGGCCACGTTCGACACGGTGGACGCCCCGAGGGTCGGCGCCGGCGTGGCCGCGGTCGACCCGATGAACCGGATCGTGGGCGCGCCGAAGTCGACACCGAAGTAGTTGGACGCGCCGGAGCTGGCCGCGTTGGCGAGGAGGTCCTCGGCGTACGAGCAGATCCGCTTGCCATCGGTGATGATGCTGGTCACCGTCTCGCTGAAGTCAGCGCCGGTGGTCACCACCGTGCTGGTGCAGCTCGACGTGAAGACCCGCGCCACCGGGAAGCCACCCGCCACGCCCACGCCGCCATCGGCCGCGCCGATGTCCTGGGCGAACTGATATCCCGCGTTGACCCACTGCTGGTCAGCGGCGTCGTTGAACGCCACCGCCGGTCCGACACCCACCGGGCCGTTGTCGACGGTCACGGTCGGAGCCAGGCGGTCGTAATTGAAGGCCGCGAGCGCCACCACCGACGGGGTGATGAGGTTCCAACGATTCTCGCCAGCCACCTGGAAGGCAGAACCAACGGACGACCACTGGGTCGGCGCCGTCAGCGCGGTCCCGTCAGGGCCCGAGGTGGCAGGAGCGTACGAGGTACCCGCTGGCGCGGCACTGGGCGTGGTGACGCCCTCGAAGCCGGCGCAGGTCGACACGTCGCTGATCACGATCCCCGTGGTCGGGGTCCCGGCGATCGCCGAGGTTCCCAGACTACCCGGGCAGCCAACGCCCGACAGGATATGGGCGGTCGGCAGGGTCTTGCTGAACGCCAGGAAATGGGTGGCCATGGTCACCGAGCCGGTGGGCCCGCCAAACCACGTCGTGCCGCCAACCACGACCGAGGGAGTCCCCGAAGTCGGCTTGTAGTCGTTGGTGCCGTCGTTGAGGAGACCCGGCTGGATGATGGCATCCACGTTGTTCATCACCACCGGAATCGCGTTGGACGCGATCGGAGTGGCCGAGCCCACCACATAGAGGTCGGCACGGATGAACGAGTTGCCGTTGAAGATCACCGGCACGAAGATGTTCCCGTTCTTCCGGACCTGCATGGTGTTGACGCTGAGCGACACCACCACCGGCGCGCCCTCGGCGGCCGGAGCCGGCGGCGGGCTGGCGCTGGAGAAGGTCTGGCTGGCCACGACCTGGCCGCCGATCACCGCGTCGACCCGGGTCAGGGTCTTGCTGCCGTTGTCGACGTTGAGCGCGATTTCGATCTGACCGAACACGTTGGTCAGCACCACCGGCACCTGATTGCCGGCCGTGTTGGTGAAGGTCACCGACTGGATGCTGACGGTGGCCGGCGACGGCACCACGACTTCCACGGCGAGCGTGCCGCAGATGTTCGGCTGGACGGTGGAGCAGGCCGTGATCACCGCGTTGCCACCGGTGGTGGCATTGGCGGTCACCAGACCGGTATTGCTCACGGTCGCGATCGAGGGCGACAGCGAGGTCCAGTTCACCGTCTGGGGCGGGTTGTTGGTGCCCGTCACCGTCGCGGTGGCCTGAAGGGTCTGGCCGGTGTTGATGGTGGCCGTCGCGGGGGTTACCGTGACGCCGGTCACCGTGGTGCCCACCACGTTGATCGTGGCGGCGCCGGACGCCGTGCCGCAGGGCGTGGCGCAGGTGGCCGTGGCGCGGATCGCGACCGGGCCGGTGGGGGCGTTGGCCGGGATGGTGACCAGGCCGGTGGCGCTCACCGTGGCACGCGAAGCGTCACTGGTGGACCAGGCGACCGTGGGCGTGGCGCCGGGATCGGCGGTGACGTTGGCGGTCATCTGGATCGTCTGGCCCGGATTGGCCGAGACGTTGTCCGGAGTGACCGTGACCCCTCGTACCTGCGGAGCTGGCGGCGGCGGCGGCGGCGGCGGATCGACCACCGTGACGTCGTCACCGCAGCCGGCGAGGCCCGCAGCCACGATGCCGGTCAGCAGTAAAGATCGATAAAACCTGTTCATTCACTCCCCCTATGAACGTGAGTCCTACGGGTTTCGGCCACCACAACCAGGTTGATGACTAGGCCTGATGCTGCGCGTACGACGGGACTACTATATCAGCAGGGTCCGTCCCGGCGCTGTGAGCCAGAGCACATTCCGCTCCGCCCCCCGAATCGCCGCGAATTCCCCCGCCAGCATGGGGGCCAGGATCCCCCCCAAACGTTGTCCAGCCGAGCCGACCCCCAGGCGAACCCCGTGCCGGTCCCCGGGCTGGCATGGCCGTAACTGCCACAACCTGCGTACCGCAGCCAAACTGGAATCAGAAGCACCCCAACCTAACGTCAGCCCGGCGGATGGTCAAGGACCGCAAGCCCAGACCATTCCATAGTTTGCCGTTATCGGCCCTCCTTGCCGGTCGCTCCTGGCCAACTCACGGCAATCCTCGTCATCGACGCTGATCCCCCTCCCAAGAAATGTGACGGTCGTCACACTGGCTGCGGCCCGTACTGCGTTATGCAATAATGTCTTATGAGCCAGCTCAATGGTCATTTTCCTGTACAGGAACCAGACTGACGCCCGGTCCGGCATCCTGACGCAAGGTTTTGCAGAAAACCGGGCCGGTTTCCGACACCCCGACGCACCGGCCTCACCGGTCTCTAGGACGCTCCCCGCCGAATAGCCTCCTTCAATCGCTCCACCTCCGCGGGGTTCTCTACCCGGAAGGCTCCGGACTGATAGACGACCCGGCCATCGTACCCCACCACGAATACGGTCGCCGGGTAACCCCCGCCCATCACCCCGAACCGCCGATAAATCCTGCCCAGACTGTCCGGGAGAAACTTGAAGCGCCCGCCGAGGGACGAGGCGAGCGTCTGGACCGGTCCGGAGCCTGCTCGAAAGATCCCGGCTACCACCGTGGCGGGGTGGAAGGTTGACTGGTCGTTGGCGACCAGGTACTCCCAGAGCCCCCGGGTGAGCGTGTCGGCGGGGGATCCCGCAAACACCAACACCACGACTCGCCCCAGCTCCGCCCGAAGATGGAACGGCTGGTCGGCCGGGCCTGGCCCCGCGGCCGTGAGATAGGCCAACGTGAAGTCCGGCGCCTCCTGCCCAACTCGAGGCGCACCCATCACCGCCGCTCGAAGCGGCGGCTCCTGCGAGCTCGCGGGGACTACCCCCGTCGCGGCGAACCAGGTACCGAGCGCTGGCCAGGCGAGCCTGTGGACCAGCGACCGCCCCCGACCATTGGAGATCCTCATGGAAACGCCTTCGCCACGGCGGCTACGAGGTCCTGTTCCTCCCCTGATCCGGTATAGACGACCACCCCCTCCCGGTTCACCACCACGACAAAAGACGTGGTCGGCACGTCGTACGCCCGACTGCTGACGCCGCGGTCGTCGTACAGCGTCAGGAACGGCGGACGATGGCGTTCCAGGTACCGGCGAACCCGCTCCTTCGAATCGTTGACGGTGATGTTGATGCCAATCAACTCAACCTGGTCCCCGAACTTCCGGCGGACCGCTTCGAGCTGGGGCATGAGCCCGCGACAGAGCGCGCACCAGGTGGCCCAGAACTCGAGCAGCACCGGCTTCTTGCCGAGGTACTGGCCGAGGTCCACCGGCTTTCCATCCAGGTCCGCAATCGTGACCACCGGAGCCCGACTGCCAACCGGGATCCCAGCCTCGAGCTGCGCGCCGAGCGGCCCCGAAACCGCCAGGCTCAACCCCAGGATTGCGGCCCCACCCCTCTGGAACCGCTTGTTCCATCGGAGCACCATTCGGCGCACCCTCCCTCTCGACCGCTAGATCCAGGCCTTGCCAGCCTGGATCAGGTAGTACTGGGCCATCGCGATCATCACCACCCCCGCCCCGCGCTTGACCCACACCATCCATCGGCCCGCTCGCGGCAAGGCCGCCAGGGTCCCGGACGAGATCCCGATCAGGATCAGGAGCGCGGTCATCCCGAAACTGAAGACGAACAAATACACGAAGCCCAGCACCGCGCTCTGGGTGGCCCCCACAAAGGTTAGCACGGCCGCGAAGGCCGGCGCCCCGCACGGGGCCGCCACCAGTCCGGAGGTGGCGCCCATCAGCAGGACGGCGCCCAGTTCCCGCAACGGCCGCGCCCCCGCCCCACCGATCGCCTCCGACCCCGGCCCGCCCTGCCTTCCGGCCCAGGCCAGCACCCGCTGCGGCAACACCACCGGAATCACGTCCAGCATGGCGAGGGCAGCCAGCAGAAGCAGGTTCCCCATCGCGAAGTAGGCCCAGGGGTTGGAGCTGATGGTGCCGAAGATCGTGCCCGTCAGGCCGGCGATCAGGCCGAGCAGCGCGTAGACCAGCGCCAGGCCGATCGCATAGGTGAACGACAGCAGCACCGTCCACGCCCGGGACCGGCCCACCGCCCCCGCCCCGCCCAGAATCCCGGCGGTGATCGGGATCATCGGGTAGACACAGGGCGTCAGGCTGGTCACCAACCCGGCACCGAACAGCACCGGGATCGCCGCCAGGGGACGCTCCAGCAACCCGGTCTCGATGGCTCAGGCCTCCACCGGCTCCACCGCCGGATACCGGTTCTGCACGTAATCCTCGAGAATCGCCACGAACTCCGCCACGATCCGGTCCCCCTTGAGTGTTCGGAGGAGTCGCCCATCCACGTAGACCGGTGCCTTCGGCTCCTCGAAGGTCCCGGGCAGGGAGATTCCGACGTGGGCGTGCTTCGATTCTCCCGGGCCGTTCACCACGCAGCCCATGACCGCGACCCTGAGCTCGGCCACTCCCGGGCGCGTGGTCCGCCACTCGACCATCCGCTCCCGCAGATGGGCCTGGATCTGATCGGCCATCTCCTGAAAGAACGTGCTGGTGGTTCGGCCGCATCCCGGACAGGCCGTCACCTGGGGAGCGAAGCTCCGGAGCCCGAGCGACTGGAGAACCTGCTGGGCGACGCGGACTTCCTCGGTCCGGTCGCCGCCGGGGGCGGGCGTCAGCGATACCCGGATCGTGTCGCCGATGCCCTCCTGAAGCAGGATGGCGAGACCGGCGGTGCTACTGACAATTCCCTTCATCCCCAGCCCGGCCTCGGTGAGCCCGAGGTGGAGTGGGAGGTCGGTGCGCCAGGCGAGCTTCCGGTACACGTCCACCAGGTCCTGCACCAGCGAGACCTTGGCCGAGAGCACCAGACGATCGTGCGGGAGCCCGGCGGCCTCGGCCAGGTCGGCTGATCGAACCGCGCTCTCCACCATCGCCTCCAGGGTTACTTCGCGGGCGTCCAGTGGCTCGGCCCGGCGGGCGTTGGCGTCCATCAGCTCGGTCAGGACCTGCTGATCGAGCGACCCCCAGTTGACCCCGATCCGGACCGGCTTCCCGTGCTCCACCGCCACCCTCACGATCGCCCGGAAATTGTCGCCGTGGCGCCTGGCGCCCACGTTGCCCGGGTTGATCCGGTACTTGGCCAGGGCCCGGGCGCACGCGGGGTGGCGGGTGAGGAGCAGGTGGCCGTTGTAGTGGAAGTCGCCAACGATGGGCACCTCGATACCCCGGGCTGCCACTTCCGCCACGATCGCCGGCACCGCGGCGGCCGCGGCGTCGGTGTTGACGGTCACCCGGACCAGCTCGCTCCCCGCCCGGGCCAGCGCCACGACCTGATCGACGGTGGCGGCGATGTCCGCGGTGTCGGTGTTGGTCATCGACTGCACCACCACCGGATGACCGGAGCCGACAGCAACCCCACCGATCCGGACGGTGGGGGTGGAACGACGAACAGCGGGCATGCTGGAAGCTAAGGGAGGATCCGGCGCGGGTCGAAGGGCCCCCGGGGGACGGCCGTCCCGCCCCCCGCGCCGTGCCGGGGCCGGCTAGGCCAGGCCGAGCTGCCGAACCAGACGAGCCCAGTCGTCGTCGGAGACGGTGCCGTCGGCCTTGAGGGGGGTGAGCGCCGCCAGGATCTCGGCCCGGGTTCCGTCGATCCGCCGGTCCCGGAGCTCGGAGATCATCCGCGAGAACCGGTGCTCGTACTCGTCCTTGTCAAACCGGCCGGTCTGCCGCCCCTCGCTGAGCGAGCGGAGCTCCTGAGCGACTCGGGACGGGGCGACTGGTGCCAGCTTCTCTTCGGCCATGCGGATCCTCGGGCTGGTCGGGGTTGGGGTTCGGCGACCCTATAGGGTCGCCGCTCTCCCCCGCGAGCACAAGGGTCCCCGCTTCAGCCGGCGGCTGTTGCCGCGTCCTCCGGCTGGGGCGCGGTCCGGAGCTCGATCCGGTCAACCCGGGCCTCCTCGACCATGGCCACGAAGGCCCGAACCACGTCCGGATCCAGCTCCTTGCCCGACTGCTCCTCCAGGTAGGCCAGCGCCTGACCCGGCTCCCAGGCGGCGCGATAGGGCCGGTCCGTGCAGAGGGCGTCGTAGATGTCGCACACGTGGACGATCCTGCTGGCGTAGTGGCAGGGACGGGGGAAGCGAAAGGCCGGGTAGCCCCCGCCGTTCAGAAAGACGTGGTGCTCGTACGCCACCACCGCGGCCAGGCCCAGGCCCCGCTCCCGTTCCATGATGATCCGGGCGCCGTCGACCGGGTGGCGCTGCACCACCTTCCGCTCGTCGTCGGTATAACGCCCCGGCTTGACCAGGAGCTCATGCGGAATGTTCACCTTGCCGATGTCGTGAAGCAGACCGGAGACCCCGAAGCTCCGCACCTCTTCCGGGGCGAGACCCAGACGTTCGGCCAGGCCCATGGCCAGGACCGCCACGTTGCAGGCGTGGGTCGTGGTGTACTGGTCGTATCGTTTCAGGGCAAGCAATGGGAGAAACATCCGTTCGTCGGTGCGCATGGCGGCGGCCAGCGACCGGACGACCGCCTCGACCTCGATCATCGGAATGGCGATTCCGTCACGAATCTCGGCATGGATCCACTCGATGGCCTCGATCTCCTCTGTCAGGGTCACGGTCCCTGGCAGGCCGAGCAGCCGCCGTCCGTAACCCGACCCGCCCCCCTCGCCCCGACCGCGCTCGCCCCCCTGGACCTTGAGGAGACCGTACCGGATCGGCGGCCGCACCAGCTGCCGCACCTCCGCGGTATCGGTGCCCCGCCCGCCCATCCGGTGAAAGACCTCATCGACGAAGCGGACAAAGGCCTCGCGGTTGACGTCGGCGTCAACCTCGATGCGCTGGATGCCGGCCTCGGCCAGGCGCGAGGCCCATTCCCAGGACGCCAGCTCCGGAAGGGTCCGGGTGCCAACCACGGTCTCGCCGCCCAGAAACGAATACTCCACGAACGGCTGGTCATCGGTAAGCGCCAGCAGCTGGTCGAACGACGCGTCGAAGGCGCGTTCCCTCGCCGGATGGCCCTCGTCGTACAGGGCCATCGTGGCCAGCGTCTGGCCAAGCGAGATCAGGAAGGCGGATTCGCGGCTCATGCCGGGTCCCCTTCGCCGCATGCGGCGATCAACTCGGCGTCACCAGTGGCCCGGGCCAGCCGGAGCACGCGCTGGACCTCGGGGACCGACGCCCACCGGGCTGCCAGCACGGTCAGCTTCGCCACCAGGACCGGGGTCTTGGGCCCCAGGCGCAGCCTGCGGAGCCAGCCCCGCCGCACGACCAGACCTTCCAGCAGCCACTGCCGGACGGCCGGTGCGTCGAACTGCGCCAGGATCGACACGCCCCGTGCCCGGAGCTCCGCTGAGCGCCCGGCCGAGTTGAGCAGCAGCATCAGGCGGGTGAGGCTGGACCGCGGGAATCCCGTGGCGCCGGCCTCCACCGCCACCCGCACCACCCGCTCGTCGGGGTCGGCGAGGGCCGCGTGAATCGCCTCGTCCCGCTCGGCCGGATTGCGCATCATCACGCGATACGCCTCCAGCCGGGTCAGCGGATCCGGCGACCCGGTGTAGGCCCGCACCGTGAGCCCGTCAGGCTGTTCGGGCAGCTCCGCCAGAATCGCGAGCACCGGCCTGAGTCCCCCTGGAGACACCGTCCCCAGGCGGCTGGCCAGCGCCGAAACCCCGCGGGGACCCAGCGCGATGACCCGTTGCAGGGCCACCCGCTGGACGGCACGATCCTGGGACCGGATCACCCCGTCCAGGAGCGCCTCCAACGCCGCTTCCCCTGCTTCGGACAGGACCCGTTCGAGCGCGGCGGGGTCCGAGTTCCGGTCCAGGAGCAGGCGCCGAAGCATCGACGGTGCCGTCAGTGCCCCCCAGATCGCGCGAGCAGCCGGGCTCTCGGCCGGGGCCGTGTCGAGCGCCCGTACCATCGCCGCCAGGTCACCAGCCTCGATGGCGAGCTCCACCCCTTCCTCGAGCTGCTCCCCGATCGCCTCCGCCTCGAGCGCGATTTGCACCAGGCGAAGGCCCTCCCCGTCGGTCCTCTCGAGCGCGAGGGACGACCGCTCCCGGCGGGCGAGCGACTCCAGGATCTGGGTATGGTGCCAGGGGTTGGGGGACTCCAGCGTCCAGGCATGAAGGATTTCGCGGAGCACCGCCCGAAGATCGTTCTCCACCGCGGGGTCGCCGGTGTCCGGGTCGGCGTTGGCGGCCAGCTTGCGGAGCATCCGAAGGAGGGAGGTGGAGATGTCCTGTTGCTGCGCCCGACCGGCCATGTCCAGCAGCTCCAGCAGCGCCGGCACCGGGAGCCACTCGACCGCTGACTCGACCCGTGCGAGGTCCTCTCGCCGGGCTAAGTCCACGTCGAGGAGGAGCCCGAGCGCCTCCCGAGGGAGCGACGCCAGGAGATGACGCAACTTGACCTCGATCGTGCGCCGGGCTTCGGGATCCAGGCTGGCCGCGTGACGCGCGGCCTGCTCGATGGCCTTGGCCACCGCGGCGCGAGTCTCCGGCCGCTGGAGCCGCTCGGCCAGCGCTTCGGCGAAGGCCTCGGAGCCGGAGACCAGAATCTCGTCCACCGAGGGCCCGGGGCCCGTCCCGACCCCTGCCGGTGTGACCTGCCCTGCCAATCCCAGGGGCCCTGCGGACCCTCCCCCCGCCCACCCTGGCCCGTCGCCGTCGCCTGAGCCCCGGCCCCGAGTGCCGGAGCGGTCGGGCGCGTTCCCCCATCCCGTTCCGTTTCCCGCTCCTCCGCCGGTGAGAGCCCGCCAGGCCAGGTCGCGCCACAGCGCCTCGGCGTCGCCAGCATGGTCCTCCACCCCACCCGCGTCCAGCTTCAGGGCCTCGTACGCAACCGGGAGCAGTCCCACTCCCCCCCACATCCGGGGCCGGCCAGTCGGCGGCTCGCAGGTCGGATCCCTGGCGAGGGCGTCTACCGCATGTGCCAGGTCGGTTTCGGTGGCATCCCCACCAATCACCACGGCGCCGACCTGGAGTCGGCTGAGCCGCGAAGCGAGGTCACGAAGCATGTAGTGGCCTGGATCCGTGCCGGCGCCATCGACCAGGAGCTGTCGGCGGGCAACGCCGATGTACAGGGGCAGGCCCGGCTGGCGAGCGGCGCCCAGAGCCTGGTGCGCGGCAGCCACCGCACCCTGACGCATCGGATGACCAGGGGGATACGCCCTGGTCTTGTGCAGCGCCACGGCGAACTGGGTCAGGAACGCCTGAACCGGGGCCGGAACCGCCTTCGGCGCGGCGGTATCGACCCCACTCACCGGAGCCCCCGGCGCCGCGGGTCTTGAGGCAGCGGCTGCATGACCGGGACCTGATTGGCAGAAAGCGGGCCAGCAGCACCGGGCGCCTCCCAGATCGTCAAGTGTTTAATTGTCAATTACTTACAGCGACAAGGCTGGCGTCTGGCCCCGCCGAGCCCTGATCCGGCCCCCGCGTCAATCTCGCGGAGTGCTACCGCCGGCAGCGGCGGGCCACCGCGAAGGATGGCTGACGGCCTGCCCGGGCAGGGCACAAAATGGGGGGGAAAGCGCCCGCCCGCGGATGTTCAGTCCGCGGGCGGGTGGTTGGCCGCCGCTTGGCGACCGGGAGTCCGGAAAGGCACCGTCGGCCGGACCCCTACCAGGCACTGGCGATCAACCGCACTCCGAGTAGCCGCACACGTGACACTTGACACAACCCTCGGCGAACTCGAGCTGCGACCCGCAGTCGGGGCACGAGCCCGCGAGGGTCTGCTGCATCCCGCTCAAGACGATCTGCTCGTTGCCGACCACCGCGCGCTCGGTGACGGGGACCGCGCTCGAGGCGGCCGTCGGCTGAGCGCCGGCGAGCAGTTCCTGCTGGATTCCCTGCTTCTCCTGCATCCACCGTTCCAGTGCAATGCCGACCGCATCGGGCACGGACAGGACCTTGGCCGCACCCAGACCCATGACGCGGTCCGAGCTGATGCCCCGGAGTTGCCGGTGGACTTCCTTGATCGGGATGCCCGACCGGAGACCAAGGGAGATCAGCCGGCCCAGGGCCTCGACGTCGGCCATCAGGGCGCCGCCGGCCTTGCCGAGGCTCATGAAGACCTCGAAGGGCTGACCCTTATCGTCCTCCGTAATGGTCACGTAGAGCGTGCCGAGAGCCGTGTCGATCCGTCGGACCGAGCCCTTGAGGAGTTCCGGCCGGGAGCGCTTCTGGCGCCGCTGGAGGTTCTCCGACTCCAACTCGTGCACCAGTCGCCGGAGGCGCTCGTTCTCGGCCCGAAGCTCGGCAATTTCGCCGCGAAGGTCGGCGTGGTCCTCGCGGGCGGCAACCGCTGCGCCGAGGCGCTCCACAGCCGTTGCCGCGGGCTGCTCGGCGGTGACCATGATGTCGCTCAGGTCCTCACGGACCTCGGCCCGACCCGTCCGGGTCGCTTCCTCCTGGACCTTCTTCGCGGTCGACCCGGCGGAGAGCACCTGCATCTCCCGGCTGCCGTCCCGATACACCGTCACGCCCTTGCAGCCCAGCTCGTAGGCCATGCGGTAGATCTTCTCGACGTCGGCCTCCGTGGCCTGGTTGGCGAAGTTCACGGTCTTGGAAATGGCGCTGTCGTTGTGCTCCTGGAACGCCGCCTGCATGCGAACGTGCCATTCCGGCGCGATCTCGTTGGCGGTGGTGAAGACCCGTTGCCACTTTTCGGGAACTTCGGGATGCCGGGCGTGGCCCGACTCGGCGACGCGGCGCATGAGATCGTCCGAGTACCATCCCTCGCGCCGGGCGATGGCGACGAAGTCCTCGTTCACGTCGGGCATCAGCACCCCGGCCTGGTTCCGCATGAACGCGACCGCGAACAGCGGCTCGATGCCGGAGCTGCAGCTCGCGATGATCGAGATGGTGCCGGTCGGCGCGACGGTGGTGACGTTGCAGTTGCGGAGCCTTCGCATCGGCCGGATCCTTCGTCCCTCGGCGTCGCGAGCGCAGGTTGCGTCCGGCCCCCAGATGCTCCGCTCCCACTCGGGGAACGTCCCCCGGATCCCGGCCAGTCGCTCCGATTCCACCTTGGCTTCGTGGTCGACGAAGCGCTGGATCTTCCGGCCAAGCTCCACCGCCTCGACCGAATCGTATGCCAGGCCCAGACGCACGAAGACATCGGCCAGGCCCATCACTCCCAGGCCAATCCGACGGATCCGCTGCGCCAGCGCGGTGATCTCCGGCAGCGGATAGTGGTTGGCGTCGATGACGTTCTCGAGGAAATGGGTGGTGAGGTGCACCACCCGGCGGAGCTGCGCCCAGTCCAGGTCGCCCTCGGCGACGAAGGCGCCGAGGTTGATCGAACCGAGATTGCAGACGTCGTACGGCAGGAGCGGCTGCTCGCCGCACGGGTTGGTGGCCTCGTACTGGCCCAGGTGCGGCACCGGGTTGAAATAGTTGGCCCGGTCGATGAAGAACACCCCGGGCTCGCCGGTGCGCCAGGCGCCGTGGATGATCCGGCTCCAGACGGTGCGGGCATGCAAGCGTCCCGCCACCTTTCCGGTGCCGGGGTGGATCAGGTCGTATTCCTCGTCCCGCTCCACCGCTCGCATGAAGGCGTCGGTGACCGCCACCGAAATGTTGAAGTTGGTGACCTTGGTCGTGTCGTCCTTGCAGCTGACGAACTCCATGATATCGGGGTGGTCCACCCGCAGGATCCCCATGTTGGCGCCGCGCCGCGTCCCCCCCTGCTTCACCACGTCGGTGGAGGCGTCGAACAACGTCATGAAGCTGACCGGCCCGGAGGCCACGCCCATGGTCGACCGGACGATGTCGTTCTTGGGGCGGAGCTTGGAGAAGCTGAACCCGGTACCCCCGCCGGACTGATGGACCAGCGCCATGGCCCGGAGGGTATCGTAGATCCCGCTCTGGCCATTCGACAGGGCGTCGTCGACCGGAAGCACGAAGCACGCCGACAGCTGGCCAAGCGGTCGGCCGGCGTTCATCAACGTGGGCGAGTTCGGCATGAAGAGCCGGCGGGCCATGAGATCGTAGAACGCCTCGGCCAACGCCTCGACCGCGCCGTCCGAAGCCCCGTAACCCCGATCGGCCTCGGCGATGGTCCGTGCCACCCGCCAGAACAGCTGCTCGGCACCCTCCACCGGACGTCCCTCGTCATCCCGAATCAGGTAGCGCTTCTCCAGGACCGTGAGCGCGTTCGGTGACAGCTGCAGCGGAACCCGTGGCGTGGCAGAATCCATGGGGTGAACCCCTCGGCGACCGGTTGGTTGTAGGTGGAGACCAGCTGATCGGCGCTCAAGACCGGCCGCGGCGGGGAGCCGGAGGCCCGGTCAGTCCGCCGGATTCCTCACCGGCGGGAGGCTCAAGGTAGGAGGTTCGCCGACGCGAGGCAACACACGCCAAACTCAAGCAGAGACCAGCGGAACGCGTTTTCACATCACAAATCTGTCACACTCACCGCCGACCGCGATCGCCGACCTCGAATCGCCCCTGCTGCCACGCCGTCGCTCCGGAGCCGTCCACCACCGCCACCTGAAGCTGGTAGGCGCCCGCCCGAAGGCCCGTGATGGGGACCCGAAGCCGCAGGACGGACCACTCTCCCGGTCCCGGCTCCAGCCGCACTGGGAGCCAGTCTGCCCGGCTCGGCAGGGCTCGCCACCGCTCTGCCGATCCGGCGAGCGGGGCCGGTCGAACCTGAAGCCGTACCCGGGCGTCTGCAGTGCGGGCACCCGCCAGCTCGCTGTAGATCGCCAACGTATCGCCGGCCTGAACCGCGGGGGCGGCATCGGCGGCCACCGGGGCCCCGCCCAGAGGGTGCCAGATCAGCGGCGCCGCGGGCCCCGCCAGCAGCAGGTCCAGCAGCGTCAGGACGTCGGCGCCAGCCGCCGGAAGCCAGAGCGAGTCCCGGGTCAGGAGCGCGCCAGCGTCTCCGACCTGAACGGCCACCCGGGCCAAGAACCGGCCCGGCGGCACTGGAACCATCACCCGGCCCGCGATCATCTCTCCGGCGGCGGGCGGCAACTGCCGTTCCACTCTCACCAGGGTGTCGATGGCCCGAACGGCCTCACCGCTCCAGCTACTGACCACCGCCCGGACCCGAACCGGGTACTGGTAGCCAGCCTGGACCGCCTCGCCACCAGCGGCGAACCCCGGAATGGAGAAGAGAACGTGCACACCGCTGCCTTCGGGGTCCCCGGCGAGCCCGGCGACTCGGATCCGCGCCGGCAGATCGCGTGCGAACTGGAGGGGGTAGCGATCGGTGGCCAGAGCGAGCTGCCGGCCGAGCAGGCTGAGTTCACGCTCCCTGGCCCAGAACTCGCCTCGCCGACTTCGGCTGGCTGCGGCGGCCTGATAGAAGGGAGCAAGCTGGGCCCGCGACTGGAGCACCCGCTCGGCCTCCACACCATCGGCCCGACCCCCCCTCGGCTCGTCCCCAGCCGCACTGTACCACACCGACTCGCCACCCAGCGCGCCAAGGAGGCTGTCCCGCAGTTCGAAGTCGGTCGAGTCGGCGCGGGCAACGAAGTGCACCACGAAATCACCCTCCGCCCTTCGATACCACCAGGATTCGTTGGTCGGGAGCGCCGGGTGGCGGAGGCTGGCGCGGGACGCAGGTTCTCCCTGCCGGACCAGCACCCTGGCTCGGAGATCGTCGAGCCCGCCGAACGTCGACTTGGCGATTGCCAGCCGCCGGTAGTGCTCGACCAGGCGCTCCCCATTCTGACGGAGTTCCGCCCGGTCCCGCGAGGTCCAGAATTCCCAGAGGAACCGCGCCCGCTCCGCGCCCTCGAGCTGGTCGAACCGGACCAGCTCGTCGGGACGCGCCACGAGGGCGAGATCCAAACGATAGCCCTCGATCGAGGCGCTGTCCGCTTCGGCAGCCCCGTCGAAGTAGGCCTGGATCCCCCGTCGATCCCCGGCCGTCAGCTGTGTCCGGGCACGTTCCAGAAGGCCGACGCCCCGACCACCGGGTAGCTGGGCCGCCCGCTCGAACCAGTCGACCGCGGCGGTCGAGTCTCCGACCAACCGCTCAACCCGCCCGGCGGCGAGCAGCAACGCGGCGTCCTGGGCGCCGCGCTCGCCGCTGGCCACCCGAGTCAGCGCCCGCCTGAACACCCGGGCCCGGTCCCGTCGGCCCGAGCCCGCATCCGCTGCAGCCTGATGCTCGGCGAGGATCGCGAAGCTCCGGTCGATCTCGATGGCGCGGCCAACCGCCGCCTCAGCCCGCCCCCAGGCGTTCCTGGTAAGGAGCAGGCGCTCGGGGCCGCGGGCAGGCTCCGGCTCGTCCCCCAGGTCCAACTCCGCCAGTGCCCAGAGAAACCACGCCGTTGGCCAGCGAGGCTCCAGCTGGGTAGCCCACTTGAACTCGGCCGCCGCGTCCCGGGCCGCGCCCAACCGGCGGGACACCAGTCCCAGGCGGAGATGGAGCAGCGGGTTGGAACGATCCCGCTTGGCCTCGACCATCAGCCGGGATTCGAGCGCGCGGATCGCTGCCGGGTCGGTCAGTCCGGCGAGCGAGTCGCGAAACGCGTCCAGCGCCAGGCGGACCGGGGTGGGCTGAGCCCTGGCCGGCGGTGCACCCGCGGCGACCAGCGCCAGGGCGACCAGCAGGGCCGGATGTCTCCACTGAGGGCGAGCTGCGATCATCACGATGCCTTGGGTGACGTCGGAAACCGCCTCTATCGACACGCCCGAGGCGGCCGACAAAGGCCCCACGGCCGGCCGGGAACCCGTCCATGCCCGGCCCCGTGGCCCGCGCGCGGAGGCTTGTCGCAAGGCTCTAATCCACCATGACTTAACCACCGGGTGTCCCGTTGGCGATTCCCGGGAAGCCGCCTAGATTAGCGCGGTTGGACACCGCGGAAATCGGTCAACCAAATGCACCGCGAGGGGTACGGCCCTTGGAGACCTTCGCAGCCCGCAGCGCTCGGTACCACCTCCGCGCTGCCCTTCGGGCTCGGCCCCGGACCAGGTCTCGGGGCAAGGAGGCTGGCTCGCGCCCGCCTGCTCCCGACGGCCGGCCCGTCGCGGCAGGGGAGCGATGAGGGGCTCGGCCGAGGTCAGCCTCCAGGTATCGGCCCGTACGGACCGGGGCCGTACCCGGGACCATAACGAAGACACCTTCCTGGTCGCCGACCTTACACGGGGGACCACCGAGGTCCTGCCGGACGGCCGGACCACCATCGGTCCCCGTGGGGTGCTGCTGCTGGTGGCGGATGGCATGGGAGGCGCGGCCGCGGGAGAACTCGCCAGCGCCATGGCGGCGGAGACGATCTTCGAGCACCTCCGGACCGCCTGGGCGGAGAAGAATGAGATCTCGGGCGACGAGTTCATTCGCCGCCTTCGGGAGGCCGTCGAGCTGGCCAACAGCCGAATTCACGCCTACGCCAAAGAGCATCCGGACTCGCGCGGGATGGGCACCACGGCCACCGTGGTCGGCGTCCTGGGTCCCCGCCTGTACCTGGCCCAGGTTGGCGACAGCCGGGCTTATCTGATCCGACAGAACGAGGCGGTTCAGCTGACGAAAGACCAGTCGCTGATGCAGCGGCTGATCGACGCCGGCGAGCTGACCGAGGAGCAGGCCGCGCAGAGCGAGCGGCGGAACATCATCCTTCAGGCCCTGGGGCCCGACCCGAGGATCCGGGCGGACGTGACCTATCAGGACCTGGCCCGGGCCGATACCCTGATTCTGTGCTCGGATGGCCTGTCGGGACAGGTGAAGCGGGAGGAGCTCGGCTCCATCGCGGCGAGCGAACCGGACCTTGGCGGGTTGTGCCAGCGGTTGATCGACCTCGCGAACGCGCGAGGCGGCCCGGACAACATCACGGTGGTGGCGGCCCGCTTCGACGGGCCCGGCCTTCCCAGTGCGGCCAGCTTGCAGGACCTCGGTTACCACGCCTACCCCCTCGACGACGCCGATTCGGCCGAGACCGCGGCACCTGGCGCAGCGACCCTTCCGCCTGCGGTGGAGCCCTCCCCCCCACCGGTGACCCGCTCCGGGAGGCCGGGAACCGTGGCCGTGATCGGAGTGCTCGCCCTCGTGGTCCTGCTGGTGCTCTACCTGCTGCTCACCTGAGCCAGCCGTGTTTGCGCAGTTCCGGTACCTGGATGGGGTCCACGCCGGCCTGACGCGCGCCGCAGTCGCGGATTTCGCCACCCTCGGCCGCCACCCGGCCTCCGACGTGCCGTTCGATGCCGAGCTGGACCTCGAGGTCTCCGCTCGGCACGCGGCCGTCTTCAAGCAGGGCGGCGGGTTCATGATTCGAGATCTGGGAAGCACCAACGGAACCTATCTGAACGGCTGCCGGGTTCGCGGGGACCTGCCCCTCGAACCCGGGGATGTCGTTCAGTTGGGCCCGACGGGTCCGAGAATCGAATTCGCCGTGGTCGACACCCAGCCCTGGGCGGGGCCGACCCCAGGCGCGACCCCACCCGCCGCCCGGCGCCGGGTCCGCACCACGACCCGCCTTTCGATGCCCGCCCGGCCGGCCACCGGCCGACTGAAATGGGTCGCCGCCAGCGGGCTCGCGATCTCGGTCGTGGCACTGGGTCAGTGGAGCTGGGTCGAGCGACGCGAGCGGGCGACGATCGAGGCGGAGCGGGCGGCGCTCCTTGCCAGGGCCGACGACCTGCTGGCCCGGGTGGGCCAGGCTCGGCCACCCGGGGCGGCCCTGGACCGGGTTCGGCGCCAGCTCGGCAACGACCTCCGATCTCTTCGGGCCGGGATTGCTGCCAGTCCGGCGGCCGAAGGTCTCCGGCCGCTCGCTCGCCAGCTGATGGACCGCGCCGTCCAGGCCGAGGCGCTGCTACTGGCGGCTGCGGTCGATGTGGCGCCACTGGCCGCCGAGCTGGCGGGTGCGATGGCCGTCGTGGTTGCGGAGCATCACGACGGCCGCGTGGCAGCCGGGACCGGCTTCGCCGTGCGCAGCGCTGGCGATAGCGTCTGGGTGGTGACGGCTCGGGGCGGGGTGGCGGATTCGTCCGGGGTTCCCGCCAGCCGCCTGCTGGTGCTTCCGGGCGGCGTTGGACCGGGGGTGCCGGCCGGGATCGCTCGCCTCCATGAGGCCGCAGATCTTGCCCTCCTTGTCGCCCGGCTCCCCGGCACAACCATCGCGGCGCCACGGCTCCGGGACTCCATCCTGGCCGGCGAACCCGTGGCGATGCCGAGCGTCGGGGAGGTCAGGGCCGGCGGGCCCCACGAGGTGAAACGGGCTCCGATCCCGGTCGGCTCGGTGGTGGCGGCGGGCCAGGGATCGTTCGAAGTTGACAGCTACGGCGTCGCCCCGGATCCTGGCGCTCCGGTGGTCGGGCGCGATCGACGCGTGGTCGGCGTCGTCCTGGGTCGAGCGCCGTTTCCGGGGCGGATGGTCACGGCGGCGTCGAGCCGCTGGCTGCGCGAGTGGCTCGGCCCGGAGGACCCCTAGGGCGCAGGCGGCCGCCTGCCCTCACAACACCACCGCCCCGATCCCGAGCGTGGCCCCGAGGATCGCTACCGACCATCCGACCCAGCGCAGCAGGTCGACCCCGAGCCGGTCCAGCGGCTCTTGCCCCACCCGGGCCCGAACCGGGGCCCAGAGGCCGCCGGGGCGTACCCGCTGGTAGAAGCGGTCCAGGATGTGAGCCGGTTCAGGACGGGTCGCCAGCATCACCGGCAGCCATACCGCCAGGCTCCCGAAGGCCGTGAAGGCGAGCCGCTGTCCGAAGGTGAGCGCCCCGAACGCGGGCAGATACGAGATCAGGGCCAGCGCCAGGCCTGCGACCATCGCGGCGATCTCGGCCCAGGCATTGATCCGCCACCAGAACCACCTGAGCAGCAGTACCAGGCCCGGACCGTTTCCGATCAGGATGAGGAACCGGAACACCTGCCCCACGCTGTCCATGAAGAACGAGAGCGTGGCGGCCGCGAGGGTCAGGCCCACCGTGGCCCACCGGGCCGCCCGCATCAGCCGGCGCTCGTCCCGGACACCGCCGAATCGGGCGTAGAGGTCGTGGACCAGGTAGCTGGCCCCCCAGTTGACCTGGGTCGAGACGGTGGACATGAACGCGGCCAGCAGGGAGGCGAACACCAGACCCAGCAGGCCGGCGGGGAGATACCGGACCATGAGCGCGGGATACGCGGCTTCCGGGTCGGGGAGGCCCGGAAGCAGAACCAGGGCGGCGAGACCGACGATCACCCAGGGCCAGGTCCGGACGACATAGTTGAGGATGTTGAAGAGGTGCACCGCGCGGGTGGCGTCTCGCTCGGAGGCGGTCGCAGCCAGCCGCTGAACGAACACCCCCCCGCCATCGGAGTTCCGGAAGGCCCACCACTGGATCATCAGGTAGCCCGCGAACGTCGACAGCGGCACGAGTGGGTCCTGACCGGCGGGCACCAGATCCAGATGCCTCGCCTTGCCTGCGGCGTTCAGCCCGTTCACCAGGCCGCTCAGCCCCCCGACCTCGCCCAGCGCGAACGCCATCACCACCACCGCACCCACCAGCGCCAGGATGTACTGCAGGAAATCGGTCGCGACGACGCCCCAGAGGCCGGTCACGGCCGTGTACGCCAGAACGATCAACACCACCGGCACCAGGGCCCAGAGCTGGGGATCGCCTGGCAGGCCGGACACGGTCGGGACCGCGCCCAGCCCGCCCAGCACCTTTCGCATCGCCAGCATTCCGTAGCCGATCGACAGGCAGTTGAGCGGCACCGCGAACAGAAATGCCCGGGTTGCGCGAAGGACTGCCGCCGGACGGCCGCCGTACCGGAGCTCGGTCAGCTCCATGTCCGTCAGAACGCCGGCCCGGCGCCACATCTTGGCCAGCAGCACGGCCAGCAGTACGTGCGCCAGGGCGAAGCACCACCACTCCCAGTTCCCGGCCACGCCGGCCTGGGCGACCCGGCCGGCGACGTAGAGCGGGGTGTCGACGTTGAACGTGGTGGCGGCCATCGAGGTGGCGGCCAGCCACCAGGGTATCGCCCGCCCCCCGACGAAGAACTCGGCCAGGTTCCTTGCTCCCCGACGGGCCAGGATCAGGCCCACCGCGAGGGTGAGCCCCAGGTACAGGACCACGACCAGCCAATCGAGGCTCCTCATCCGAGCCGCGCCACGATCCAGGCCGCCACCGCTTCCTGCATCGGTCGCTGGCGGTGCCAGGCCAGCAGGACTGGCGGGCCGGTTGGCACCTCGGCAATCACCCGTGGGTGGGCGAGGACGACGACCACCCCTGCTCCCGGGGCGGCCCGGCCGAGGCGCTCGCGGCTGACATCGCCGAGGCCGGCCCGCCCCTTGGAGGCACGGGGCTCCGCGAAGACCAGAACGACCCGGCTGCCTCCCGGCCCGAGCGGCACGCCCCGGCTTCGAAGTGCCTTCTCGGCCCAGTCGCTGGGAGTGGCCGGAAAGGCTCCGTCGAGGTCGTCGTCCACCACCACCAGATCGATCGGCGGGCGGAGTCTCACGTCGAGGGCGGTCGCACGGAGGAGACGGGATGCGAGGCCGGCGGCGGCGGCTGCCGGAGGCGGGGCTGCCGCGGCACCAACCCCCTCGCGGGCTGTTTCCAGGCGCTCGAGCGACCGCTCCACCCGGCGGCCCAACGCCCGGTCCGCGGCAGCCGCCCGATCAAGGCCTCGCACGGCCGCCACCGGGTCGGGCGGGTAGAGGAGGCAGTCCACCCCCGCCCGGATCGCTTCCACTCCCAGCTCCTCAGCGGACCTCCCGAGGCGGGCTCCCTCCATCACCAGCGCGTCGGTCACCACCAGTCCCTCGAAGCCCAGTTCGGTCCTGAGCCGCCCGAGGATCCGGGTCGAGAACGTGGCAGGGATCCCTTCCGGATCGAGCGCCGGATAGGCGACGTGCGCCGTCATCACCGAGGCCACCCCGGCCTCGATGGCTCGCTGAAAGGGCTTCAGGTCGACTTGGGCCAGCTCCCCTTCGGTCGCCGTCACGATCGGGACGCGATCGTGGGAGTCGTGCCGGGTCCGGCCGTGTCCGGGAAAGTGCTTGGCACACGCCAGGGCCCCCGCCGCCTGGCAGGCACGCACCCAATCCTTCACGGCCTCCCCAACCCGCTCCGGGTCGCCCCCAAAGGAGCGGGTCTGGACGATGGGATTGGCCGGCTCGAGGTCCAGGTCGGCCACTGGAGCGTAGACCCAGGAGATGCCAACCGAGCGGGCTTCCAGGCCGGTGAGCGCGCCAGCGGCAGCGATCACGGACGGATCTTCGAGCGAGGCCAGCGCCAGTGGAGGCGGAAGCTCGGTGAGTCCTTCCACCTGCTGCCCGGCGCCCCGCTCGAGGTCGGCTCCGAAGAGCAGCGGCCGACCCGCCCGCTCGGCCAGGGCGCGGGTCAGCTCGGCAACCTCCGCCGCGCGCCCACCGAAGAGGATGAAACCGCCCACTCCGGCCTGAAGCCCGCTGGCAATCGCCGCCTCCTCGTGCCGGAAGCCGGTCTCCGGCCGCCATCGCAGCGCCGGGAAAACCAGTCGCCCGACGTTCACGCCGGCGTGACCAGGCCGAGCACCCGGCGGCCCCGGGCGCCGGTGGCCGCGGGGAGGTTGCCCGGCTGGCCGTGCACCGTGAGATAGCCAAGGAGCGCGAACGCCACCGCCTCTTTGGCGTCGCCGTCGAAGAAACGGGAATCGAACGGCACGATCCGGTCGGGCCGTCCCGCCGCCGCAACCGCGCGGGCGAGGGCAGCCATCAGTCCCGGGTGGCGGCGCCCACCACCCGACACCACGATCTCCTCGGCCAGCGGCACCTGGCCGGCGATCGCCCGGGCTACCGACCGCGCGGTCAGCTCGACGGCCGTCGCGACCCCGTCGGGCCCGGGAACCCGCGCCGCCAGGCGGGCGGCGTACTCCGCCCCAAACCGCTCACGGCCCGTGCTCTTCGGTGGGGGCGCCTGAAAGAATTCGTCGGCCAGGAGTTCCTCCAGGACCGCCTCGTCGGCAGAGCCCTGGGCAGAAAGGCGTCCGTCCCGGTCCCAGGGAAGCGCGGGGTCCACGATCCGGGCCACCGCGTCGATGACCGCCATGCCCGGGCCGGTATCGAAGGCAAGGGCGCCCTCCTCAACCGCCCGGTGCGGGACCCAGGTCAGGTTGGCCATGCCGCCAACGTTGAGGAGAATCCGCGGCTCCTGCCCTCCGAACAGGAGCACGTCGGCGATCGGAACCAGCGGTGCCCCCTGGCCCCCGGCCGCCAGGTCGCGGCTCCGGAATCCGCTTACGACCCGTACCCCGAACGCCTCGGCCAGCACGGCCGGTTCGCCGAGCTGCCACGTTACCACCGGGGGCTCGTGCCAGACGGTTTGTCCGTGAAAGGCAATGAAATCCAGCTCGGACGCCCGGACCCGCCCCAGGGCGAGCACCTGCTGCACCGCCTCCACCGCCCAACTGCCCACGGCGGCGTGAAGCAGGGCCAGGGCGCGGGTTCCCCCGCTCCGGATCGCGTCTTCCAACTGGCGCCGGTACTCGTTGCCATAGCTGAGCGTGTGGAACGCGAGCAATTCGACCTGGGTGGGACCCCGGAGCCGGACCAGTGCCGCGTCCATCCCGTCCAGCGACGTGCCCGACATGAGCCCGACGGCCAGGGCAGGGCGTTCCGTCACCGCGAATCCACCGGAGGCGGATCTCCCAGCACCGCCCGGACTCGGTTGTCGTGTCGGGCCAGAAGGGCTTCGGCGCCCGCCCGATCGAGGCCCGTCCGGACCATCACGATCGCCGTCCGAACGCTGCCGCCAGCAGCCTCGATCGCGGCTCGCGCGGCCTCCCGTTCAACGCCGGTGACCTCCATCACGATCCGCTCGCCCCGGTCCACCAGCTTCTGGCTCCAGGCCTGAAGGTCCACCATCAGATTCCCGTACGTCTTGCCAATCCGGACCATCGCAGCGGTGGTCAGCGTGTTGAGGACCAGCTTGGTGGCCGTCCCCGCCTTCATCCGGGTAGACCCGGTGATCACCTCCGGCCCGGTCAGCACCTCGATCGTCACGTCGCAAGTATCCCGCAGCAACGCGGGGGCCTCGGCACAGCTCAGCAACACCGTCCGGGCTCCCAGCGCCTGAGCCCGCCCCAGCGCGGCCCGCACGTAGGGCGTGGCTCCACTTGCGGCGATTCCCACCACCGTGTCCTCCGGGCCCACCCGTTCCGCGTCCACGGCGGCGATCCCGGCGTTCACATCGTCCTCGGCTCCCTCCGCCGAGCGCACCAGGGCCCGGGCCCCGCCCGCGATGATGCCCACGACCATTTCCGGGCGCGTGCCGAAGGTCGGCGGGCACTCGGCCGCATCCAGCACCCCCAGCCGGCCGCTGGTTCCGGCCCCCACGTACAGGAGCCGGCCGCCGGCCCTGAACGAGGTCTCGATCAGCGATACCGCAGCCGCGATCTGCTCCCTGGCCCGCGCCACGGCGGCAGGCACAGTGGCGTCTTCGGCGGCGATCAGGTCGACGATCTCCAGGGGCGATGCGAGATCGATGTTGACGGAGCGGGGGTTGCGGCGCTCGGTGAGTCGAAGCATCGAAGGGCGGGCTCGGGAGTCGGACGCCCGGGGGCCGGTGCGGACACCGAACCCTGCGGGTGTGGCGGTAAATTACGCCAGACCGCCACGCCCTGGGTAGGAGCCAGGGCAGATCTCACCCTTGTTTCCTGCGGGTATCTCGGTGCGCCGACTGGCCTCAGTCCTCCTGTTCATCGCGGCGGCCCCGGCCGCCGTCGCCCAGGTCAGCCCCTCCTGGCCGCTCCGGGACAGCGCCCGGGTGGTCCTGGGGCATCGGGGAGTCGTCGTCTCGGGCCACCCCCTCGCCAGCGCCATCGGCCGGGATGTCCTTCGGGAGGGCGGGAACGCGATCGACGCCGCCGTGGCGGTCGGATTGGCCCTGGCCGTGGTGCATCCCGAGGCCGGGAACATCGGCGGCGGCGGCTTCATGCTGATCCGGAAGGCCGACGGGACCGTCGCGGCACTCGACTACCGCGAGACCGCCCCTGATGGCGCAACCCGAGACATGTTCGTGGGCCCAGACGGCAATCCGACGGACCGGAGCTGGACCGGGCACCTGGCCGTGGGTGTTCCGGGCGCGGTGGCGGGCCTGGTCGAGGCCCATCGCCGGTTTGGCACCCTGCCGTGGGCCCGCCTGGTAGAGCCCGCGGTAGCCCTCGCCCGCGACGGCTTCGCGATCGACGCCTATCGCCATACCTCGATCGCCGACGCCGCTGCTCGTCTCCGCCGGTTCCCGGCGTCGGCCCGGCAATTCCTCCCCGGTGGCCGGCCGCCGGCCGTCGGCCAGCTTCTCCGGCAACCCGATCTGGCCCGGACGCTGGAGGCGATCCGCGACCGCGGTGCCGACGGATTTTATCGGGGCCGGGTGGCCGACCTCATCGTCGCGGAGATGCGGCGCGGCCGGGGCCTGGTGACCCACGCCGACCTCACCGGGTACCTGCCGCGATGGCGGGACCCGCTGGCCTTGCAGTATCGCGGGCACACGATCCTGTCGATGCCTCCGGCCTCGTCTGGCGGCCTGACGCTGGCGCTGATCCTCAACATCCTGGAGGGATTCGACCCGCTCCCGCCCTTCGGCACCGCCGCGCTGATGCATCTGTCGGCCGAGGCGATGCGCCGAGCCTTTGTGGAGCGTAACGCCGACCTCGGCGACCCCGACTTCGTCGCCAATCCGGTGGAACGGATGATCAGCAAGGACCACGCGGCCCGGCGACGCGCCGAGATCCGGCCGGACCGAGCCAGTGCCACCGCCCCCGCCACCGAGGGTGGGGCACGCGGAGCGTCCACGACGCACTATTCCGTGGTCGACACGGAGGGAAACGCCGTCAGCACCACCACGACGCTCAACAACAGCTACGGCAGCGCCGTCACGGTCACGGGGGCCGGCTTCCTTCTCAACAACGAGATGGACGACTTCACCACCGCCCCCGGCCGGCCCAACAACTACGGCCTGGTCCAGGGCGAGGCCAACGCGATCGCCCCCGGGAAGCGCATGCTGTCGGCCATGACACCGAGCCTGGTGCTGGACCCGACGGGGCGCCTGCTCATGGTCGTGGGCACGCCCGGCGGGCCCACCATCATCACCCAGGTGTTTCAGGTGATCTCGAACGTGGTCGACCACGGAATGACGCTGCCGGAAGCCCTGGCGGCTCCCCGAATGCATCACCAGGCCCTTCCCGACCGGATCCAGGTGGAGGAGGGCGGGTTTTCGGCCGGGGTCATTGCTGCCCTCCGGTCCCTTGGGCACCGGGTGGAGACCCGCGGCTACATGGGCGACGTCGAGGCGATCATTCGAATCGACACCGGCTGGCTCGGCGCGAGCGACCCCCGACGCGGCGGCGGGGGCGCCGCCTGGTAGACGACGCCCCCGCTCGGGTGCCTCGTTTCGGCAACCGGGCCTAACCGATCGAAAGAGCCTCGCTGAGCCGGATGACGATCTTCGCACCCGCCGCCACCACCACGTCGCGGTCATAGGTGTTCGCGGCCGCGGCGGCCCCCGCCGCAGCACCGATGACCCCACCGACCACCGCCCCCTTCTTCTTGCCGCTCAGCACCCGCCCCACCACCGCCCCGGCCGCGGCGCCAGCCCCGACCTTGGCGGCGTCACCCGCCTGCACCCCACGACCCTTGAGCTCGTGCTCCACCGAGGTGGAGAGCCCCGCCAGGCGATAGCTCTGCCCACCGAACGCCACCTGCGTGGCGCGAAGCTCGAGCTTGCCGGGATCGTTCTTGTTCTCGCTCACCTCGAGCTGGGTGATGGTGAGGGTCACCATGGCTCCGGCGGGAATGACCGTCCGGCCCTCGGCATCCTTGACATCGGCCGGCACCCGGGCGGTCACGGTCTGCCCCACCTTGTGAGTCTGGGTGGTGAAGCTGTCGACCGCGGCGAGAGTCAGGGTCGTGCCCGAGGCCAGGCTGCGGGGCGCCG